>DASRAP010000056.1:0-20732 GCA_035638155.1 Gemmatimonadaceae bacterium
AATTCGGCGAGCGCCTTGCCGGCGCTGTCGACCGGAATCTTCGCCGACATCTTTCGCTGGCCAATCGTCACCGGGTCGAACCGGACGACGAGCCCGAACCAGCGTTCCAGGTCGCGCCCGATGTCCGCCGCGTCGGTGTCGAGATACTCGAGCGGGCCGGTGCGCCACGACATCACGGGCCCGGTCGGGATCTGCCGGCTGATGTGCGCCTGCAGCGACTTGGTATCAAGCGCGACGAAATCGCCGGGATTGAGCGTCGCGCCTTTCGACGTACTTCGCTCGAGCCGCACCGAAGCCGAACCGTCGATGACCGTCACGCGCACCACGCTGTCCGCGAGCGCGCGAACGTTGAACGATGTACCAAGATCTTCCGTCACCACGCCGAAGGCGCGCACCTGGAACGCATGGCTGGTGTCGTGATGTACGTCGAAGAACGCTTCTCCCACGAGCTCGACGAGCCGGTTCGCGCGGTTGAATTTCGCACTGGCACGAAGCTCGGTCCGCGGGCCGAGCGTGACGTGCGTGCCGTCCGCGAGATCGACGGTGCGCCGCTCGCCGACGCCCGTCGTGAACGATTGCGACGGTCGCGACGCGCCCGGTCCGAACACGCGCCACGCAATGAGTCCCGCGACCGCGACGACGGTCGCGATCGCCAGCGTGGGTGACCGGCGCATGGGCGTCACTCGTGCGGCACGAACGCCATGCACGTGATCTCGACGCGGCCGCCGAGCGCGAGGCCGTTTGCCCCCCACGCACTTCGCGCGGGCTTCTTGCCCGGAAAATACGATGCGTAGACGACGTTCATCGCGGGCCATTCGGCCATATCGGCCATCATGACCTTGCATTCGATGACGTTGTCCAGCGACGACCCCGCCTTCGCAAGAATCGCCTTGATGTTCTCGAAGGTCTGTTTCGTCTCCGCGTCAATCCCGCCGGTGACGAGTTTGGGCGCTCCGTCGACGATCTTCGTTCCCATCTGTCCGGCGAGATAGAGCATGTTGCCGACGCGGACCGCGGATGAAAACGGATACGGCCAGTTCTCGGTGAGGTTGATGTGTTCGATTCCCATGGGTTCGTGGGCGGTGGTCGTGGTCCGGACACTGGCCACGCACGCAGTCGTGGCGAGCAGCAGGGAGGCGGCGGAGGCGCGCATGATGGAACGCATAGTGAAAGAGAAACGGGCGCATCAACAATGCGCCCGTTGCACGACAATCACCAGAGCAGGCCGTCAGAGTTTGAGCACGTACTTGTCGCGCTTGCCCACGCGGCTGATTTCCACGGTGATCGTGAGCTCGCGATCGGTCCGATTCAGGAGGAGGCTGCCCTCTTCGGTCAGGGGTGACAATCCGTTGATGGAAATGATCACGTCGCCTTCGCGAAGCCCGGCCTTTGCGGCGAGTCCGTCACGCGTTGCCATGCTCGCCCCGACGGCGGGGTAGCCGTCGAAGCGCCAGTACGTCTGCCCGTCGCGCGAGCGCGCCCGCGTGCACGACGGCCGGCAGGCCAGCACCAGCCCGAAGTTTCGAAGCTCGACCGTCGAGGTCTGGGTTTGCGCCATCGCGGCCACACCCTCCGGAATGGGTGTACGCGCGATCATCGTCGAGCGCAGGGAGTCGCCGCGCGAGGCGACGGCGTCCAGGGTCTGTGTGCGGCCGCGCAGCGAATCCGGCGGGACCCCACGTCCGCCCATCCGGCCGCCCGCCGCCGCACCCCCACCCGTGCCGCCGCTCCGCGCTCCGCCAATGAAGCCTCCACCCGCGCTTCCCGTGCCCGCACTCCCGCGCAGCATCGCATTCGCCGTCACGCGCAGCGTGCTGTCGCCAAGGGGCAGCAGCGCTCCGCACATTCGCGGCTCCGTATTGATCGAGAGATCGACGTTCACGCCATTCCTTCGGACGCGCAGCGCGACGACGCCGCGCGGCGGATACGCAAACAGGTCGGCGCCGGCGCGTGTGGTAATCGGATTGCCGTTCACGGCAACAACGACATCACCGGCGCGGACATACGTCGTGGGTGTGGCCTCGACCACGACCGGTTCCGCGCCGAACGTATAAATGGTGCGAACACTGTCGCGCATGACGCTGGCGCCGCAGTTCGCGCACTGGTAGCCCGTGATGCCGTAGGCGATCCCAGGAGCGCAGGCGATCTGCGCGCGAAGCGCCGCGGCCCCCGCGGTCAATGCCGCGGACAGTATGGCGGCTGCGACGGCGACTCGCCGCCAGGATCCCGAAATCCGGACGTTCATTGCTCCATCCTCATTGTGTAGCGCCCGACGTCTGCATCGCGCGCGCGAGCCGAACCGTGAGTCCGCCATCCATGCTGCGGCGCGCGACCGCCTGTGCGGCGCCCATCAGGATCTGTTGCGCGACTTCGACCGCCGTGGAGTCCACGCGTGTCGTCGCGTCGGCGTACCCGTTTGCCGCGCGGACGTACGCCGACCCGGCACGCTGCAGCAGCAGCACGCGATCGTTGAGCGACAGATTGGTCTGGCTGAGGCGATTCTCGAGCGAATTGCGCATCCCGTACTGATAGCCCGCGATTCCCCCCGCGACGAGGCACGCCACCGCGGCAGCGGCCGCGACGAGCGACGCTGTCCGTCTCACCCGTGCGCGAAAGTAGCCCTCCGCGCGGAGCGTGTTGACGAGCCGCTGCTCGGTGAGGGTGTTGAGCTCGCTTTCGCGCGGCAGCGCGTCGAACAGCGCGCGCTCGGCGGCGGTGTACTCGATCGGTTCGTTCTCGTCATGCATGGCGTACTCCTCCTGCATTCAGCAAGCGGCGAAGCGTGCAGCGCGCTCTGGAAAGCGTCGCCTTCGACGTGCCCGGCGCGATGCCGAGCTGCCGCCCGATTTCCTGATGTGTGAATCCCTCGATGTCGTGCAGCACGACAACCGTCCGTTGATGGTTCGGAAGCATTTCGATCACGCGTTCGAGATCCATCGCGAGCGCCTGATCACCCTCTCCGTGCTCGGCGACGTCCTCGAACAGCGGCTCCTCGTCGGCGGAAAACCGCGCGAACCGCGAATACACCGCACGCACGCCGATTGTCGTGAGCCACGTCGAGAACTTCGCTTCGCCGTTGAATCCGTGGATGCCGCGGCATCCGCGCATCCACGTCTCCTGCACGAGATCGTCGGCGTCGTCCCGTCTCGGGCCGAGCAACCGGCAGATCACCATGCGTAACCGGGGTGTGTGACGCTGGTAGAGCGTGCGAAACGCCCTCTCGTCGCCGTCGAGAAAACGGCGAATGAGAGTGGAGTCCGGAAGCTCTTCCGACGCCACAGTGACGGTCACATCATGTGAGACTGGCCGTGACGGCCGAGGGTTGCGGCCACTGAACGACGGGACCACTTGATAACGGGATCACCGCACGACGGGATCCCACCGAACGACGGGATCACTGAACGACGGGATCACCGCACGACGGGATCACTGAACGACGGGATCACTGAACGACGGGACCACTGAACAACGGGACCACTGAACAACGGGACCACTGAACGACGGGATCGTAGTCTGGTGGTCCCGTAGTCCGCTGTTCCCGTAGTCCGGTGTTCCCGTAGTCCGCTGTTTCCGTAGTTCGGTGTTCCCGTAGTTTTTCGGTGTTTCCGTAGTCCGGTGTTCCCGTAGTCCGGTGTTCCCGTAGTCCGGTGTTCCCGTAGTCCGGTGTTCCCGTAGTCCGGTGTTCCCGTAGTCCGGTGCTAACTGCCCCGCCTGCCCGACTTCTGCGACGTTGAGTGCGGCTTGACGGTGGTCTGCGCCGCGGCGGGCGCGGGTGCTGGCTGCGCCGGATCGACCGCTGCACCTGGAACCTTCGAGGCGGGACGTTTCGTGGCGAAGTCAGGGACGCGTTGCGACTTTTTCTTCATCGGCGTATCTCTGGTTTCGGTCTCCCTGAACATACACCGGAGCATGTCATGTCGCGCACCATCGGTCGGTCCTTCGCGCTGCTGCCGTTTGTTGCCGCCTTCGCCTTCGCTCAGGGCGGCGCACGCGGCCGGGCCTTGGCGATCGAAGACTATTACCGCGTCAAGACGGTGGGCGGACCGGAGTTTTCGCGGGACGCGAAGTGGATCGCCTTCACCGTCGGCACGCGCGTCGAGGAGACGAACGGAAACACCAGTGAAGTGTGGCTCGTTTCGGCTGACGGATCCTCGGCCGCGACGCGCGTGAGCGCGGCCGGAGTGAACGCAACCGCACCGGCGTGGCTCGACGACGGGCGGCTCCGATTCACCGCTGGCGGACGCGCGTACGCACTCGATCCCGCCCAGCCTGCGCGTGTCGACAGCGTCAACGTACCGGCGGCGGCGGGAGGTGGTGGCGGGCGCGGGGGTCGTGGCGGCGCAGGCGGGCGCGGCGGCGGCGGCGGCGCGATCAGCATTCGGAGTCCCGCGGGGAACTGGACGGCGTCCGTGGCGGACGTGCGCGGCACGCCGCGGCCGAAGCCGGAGCTCACGGATTTCGAGAAGCGTCACGAGGATCGCTTTAAGGGCGTCACGTTCGACTGGATGGATTTTCACCGTGACGGCGGACCGTTTCCCGTACCGAACGTGAAAGACCCGGAGGTGAGTCCGCCGCAGGAGATCTTTCTCACAACAGGCGTCGACACGCAGAAGCAGCTCACCCACCTCGGACTTCGCCCTACAGGCGTACAATGGGTACCCGGGGGCAACGCGCTCATTTTCAGCGCCGATTCCACGTATCGCGATGAGCGCGTATACGGCCGCACCGATATCTGGCGCGTGACGACCGACGCGCGGGTCACGCGACTCACTCCGAACAACGATTACGACTACAACGGCGCGCGGCTCTCGCCCGATGGACGGTGGATCGTGTGCCTGCGCGAGCTCTCGCGCGATTATGTGATCGGCAGGAAGTTGGGGCACGGATCTCCCGTCGACATCGTCGTGATTCCGGTGTCGGGTGGCGCGGAAAAGAACCTCACCGAGAACTGGGACTACCTCCCGACGTCCCTCGAGTGGAGCCCTGACGGGAAGTACGTCTATTTCCAGGGCGGCATCGGCGGCACGACGCATCTGTTCCGCGTGTCGCCCGACGCGGGTACCGTCGAGCAGATGACGAAGGGCGAGCGCACCATCCGCTCGATCGCGTTCAGCCGGGACTACACGAAGATCGCGTATCTCGTGGGCACGTTCGACGCGCCGTCGGAGATGTTCGTCGCAAACATCGACGGCTCGGCGGAAAAACAGCTCACGCACGTGCACGACGCGTTCACCTCGGAAATCGCGCTCAGCAAGACTGACCGCGTGCATTTCAGGAGCGCGGACGGCACCGAGATCGAAGGATGGATCACGTATCCGTATGGCTATCGCCCGAACGCGGGACCGTATCCGCTCATCGTGAGCAGTCACGGCGGGCCGCACGCGGCAACGCAGTACGGATTTGAATTCAAGAACCAGTATTTCGCCGCGAACGGCTACTTCGTCCTCGAGACGAACTTCCGGAGCTCGACGGGATATGGCGAGCAGTTCCTGTGGGCCACGTGGGGCGCCTGGGGCACGAAGGACGGACAGGATGTCATGGCCGGTGTCGACTACGCCATTGCGCACTATCCCATCGACCGCGCGCACGTCGGCACGATCGGCCACTCGTACGGCGGATTCATGACCAACTGGCTGATCACGCAGTATCCCGATCGCTTCGCCGCCGCGGCGTCGGGCGCGGGGATCGTGAACTGGACGAGCGACTACGGCAACTCGGACATTCCCGTCACGAAGGAAATGGAATTCTGGGGCGCGCCATGGGATCCGAAAGCGCGCGAGACGATGATCAAGCAGTCACCGCTCACGTACGCGAATCGCGTGAAGGCCGCCACGCTCTTCATCAACGGAGAAATCGATCAGCGTGTGCCGTATTCGGAGAACCAGCAGTTCTACGTTGCACTCAAGAAAAACGGCGTGCCCGCCAGGATGATCCAGTACGCGGGCCAGCCGCACGGCATCGCGGGCTCGTGGAACAACGTGCACCGCATGCTGAACGAGCGTCGCTGGTTCGATACGTATCTGAAAGCGAAGCGGACGAACTGAAAACCGAAAAGAAAACTGAAGGGGAAGAAGAAACTGCAGTTGAAGCGTGAAGCGAATTCAAGCTTCAGCTTCAATTTGCGTCTTACACTTGAGTTTTCTTTTCGGTTTTCGTGTCGGTTCGTGGGTCACCCTGGCGTAACTTGCGCGGGAAGCCCTGATGCGACGTCAGGGATGGCGACGTTCACCACGGACAGTCCATCGAGCGCGAGCAGCCCCTTGGCGAGCTCGGTTCCGACGGCGATCGGCGCGAGGCAGCGCATCGGCACCAGCGTGAACAGGCGGCGCACGCCACGCTCGTAGAGCGCGCACAACAGCTCCACGTAGCCGCCGGCGCACGTCGTGCGCCCCGAATGCACGAGGCAGTATTCCCCGTGCTCGGCGCTCGTCACGACGATGCGCGTGAGGTCGTCGTTCGCGACCAGCTCGCGCGGCGCGCGGTCGCCGCGCACCAGCTCCCGCACGCGACGCACGTGGGCGATGCGCAGCTCACGCTCCGAGAACGTCCACCGCGCGGCGTCCTGCTTGAGAACGTCGCACTCGGACAGCCCCCGGTCGGCGAGCACCCGGGCGTGAAACGCCGGGAGCGCCGGGGTGGCGCGCATGTAGTGCGCGGCGAGCGCCGCCGCGAGCTGTTCCTGCGTGCGGCGGTCGACCACACCCGGAATCACGAACTGGATGTCGTCGACAAGCACGACGAGCCGCGCGCCGCGCGTCCGCGCAAGCGCGCCACACGCCGTGTCCCACGTGAACCGCGTGAACTCGAGCATCTCAGCGGGGCCGCCGGCGAGATCGGATGAATCGAGGAGATCCGTGGCCTGCGCGCCGCCGGAAAAAATGGCGTAGTGGCCCGCGAGTACCGCCGTCGTGCCCGGATCGGCTCCGGCCGTCGCGCGCTCGAGCCACGCGCCGAGGTCGTTCAGCGCGACGGATGTCATTGGTCGTGCTCCGCGCGGTCGCGCATCGTGGATTCCGCGAGTCGAGCCACGGCGTATGAACACAGCCACCGCGTTCGTTCGCGCACACCGCTTTCGCGCTTCGAGCTGAATCGCGGCAGTCCGCTCCGCTCGAAACTCTCCACGAATCCCGACGGCTTGAGATGCGTACGCGCATGTCCCTCGGTAAAGCCGGGCCCGCAAACGGCGAACGACTGCGCGAAGCGCTCGAGCATCCCGTGCGAGCGCTCCGTGCGCACCAGTTGCCGCACGCCGGGCGCGGAGAAAACGGGCGCAAGGACGCTCTCCGTGCGCCCGAGATCGGTGAGCGCCGCCGGCGGCGCGAGATAGCGCGTGCGCGCGCGGCGCATGTAGGTCGGCGTCGACCGCGGAAGCGGAACGTCGGCTGGCTCCCCGCAGAGCAGCAGCAGGGCAGTGTTGAGGGCGCGCGCGACGCGGTCGGCGAGTTGCTCCGGGCGCGGCCGGAAATCCTTGCCCAGCCGGTACCAGCCCAGATGCCGAATGAGCGTCACGAGGTCGTCGGTCACGAGCGCATGAATCGTCGCGTCGTCGTAGGCCGGTGCAACGCAGCGCCGTGGTGGTGTCCACCCGTGGCGCGCGTAGAGCGACGCCACGCCGCGCGCATCACCGAGCGCACGCGCGAGCAGCGGATGCGCGACGGGATCGTAGGGAAAAAACCAGTGATGGGCGAAGATGAGCTTCACGACGAGCTGCACGGCTTCGTCGCATGCGGGATCGTCGAGCAGCTTCTCGAGTGCACTGCCCGCGAATGCCGGACCGAGATGGCCGCCGCCCAGGAGATGCGTCGCGCGGATTTCGAGCGCTTCTTCGGCGATGAAAATCGCGTAGTCCACGAGGTTCGAGTATTCGCGGAGCGCGCCGGGGCTCGCCTGCCGGGTGACAGTGAACACCGTGCCCAGCACGGGAATGCGTCCGGTGTGGACCGCCGAGAACGAATGCACGCTCGGCGCCAGCGCGAGATGGTGGATGTGCCACCCCATCGGCGGGCCGTCGGCGGTTTGCGGGTCGAAACCGTGGCGCGCCGCCTCCACCGCGATTTGCGCGGTCCGGACCGCGGCATCGCCATTGAACGCGCGATAGCTGTCGTAGGCGTCGCGATCGATCAGCGTGGTTTGCGGAACGCGCTGCGTGCAGTCCTCGGCGCTCTGGAGAAAGGAGCCCGTACGTCCTGCTTCCGCGCACTGATAGAGGAGGTCGCGGTCGGTGCGCGCGAGCGGTGCGGGAATCGGCCCGACATCGAAGAGCGCGCCAGGCGATGCCGCGCGAAGGCCCGGCGCCTCGACGGGCTGAAACAGGTACACGGAGACGCGCGCATCGGCGGGGAGCAGATCTTCGACGAAATCGCGCATGGCGTCGCGCTCGCCTGCTGCAACTCGCGTGATGGCGTCGTGCACAACGGGCTGGCCGTCCATCGCGGGCTCCTGTGTTGCCATGTATCTGCCGCGCGGCCACGCAGAAGTAAAGGCAAAAGAAATATGTAAAGAATTGACTGATTGGTTTGATAGTTTCTACGTAAGATGTTGCCACAAAAGATTTTAGCTAAAACAAAAAAGCTCGCAGTTATTGACCGAATCGCTGAGGAAGGCAATGCTGGCGGCACCTCTGCCGGACTCTCATGAGCCTCTTTCGGAAGAAGTCGCTGGCCACGCTCCTCGCTGACGCCGAGCATTCGCCACTCAAACGCACGCTCGGACCGGTGCAGCTCACCGCCCTGGGAATCGGGTCCGTGATTGGCACCGGCATCTTCGTCATGACGGGGACTGCCGCCGCCCGGAACGCGGGACCGGCGCTGGTCGTGTCGATGCTGTTCGCTGCCGTCGCGTGTGCATTTGCGGGCCTATGCTACGCCGAGCTGGCGTCCATGATTCCCGTCGCGGGCAGCGCGTACACGTATGCGTTCGCCACCGTCGGCGAGTTCGCGGCGTGGATCATCGGATGGGACCTCATCCTCGAGTACGCGCTCGCGACCGCGACCGTCGCGGTGGGATGGTCGGGATACTTCGTGAGCTTTCTCGACTCGGTCGGCGTGCATCTCCCGCTCGCGCTCACCGCTGCGCCGGGCGCGCCCGCGATGGGACAGCTTCGCGGCGGGCTGTTCAACCTTCCGGCGGCGCTCATCGTGCTGGGCGTGACCGCGCTGCTCGTAAAGGGCGTGCGCGAGTCGGCGCGAACCAACACCGTGCTGGTCGTGATCAAGGCGATGGTGCTCGTGGTGTTCGTCGCCGCGGGATGGCACTACGTGAATCCGGCGAACCACGTGCCGTTCGTGCCGCCGAACACCGGCGCGTTCGGCAGTTTCGGCTGGAGCGGCGTCATCCGCGCGACGCCGGTCATCTTCTTCGCCTATATCGGCTTCGACGCGGTGTCCACCGCGGCGCAGGAAGCGCGAAATCCGCAGCGCGACATGCCCATCGGCATTCTCGTGTCACTGGCCATCTGCACCGTGCTCTACGTGGCGGTTGCCTGGGTGCTCACCGGCATCGTGCACTACAGCAAGCTCAACGTCGCGGACCCGCTGGCGGTGGGCATCGACGCGACGGGACTCACGTGGCTGAGCCCGTTCATCAAGATCAGTGCGCTGTTCGGCATGTTCAGCACGATGCTCGTGACGCTGCTGGGCCAGACGAGAATTTTCTTCACGATGAGCCGCGATGGGCTGCTCCCCGCGGCGTTCGGAAAGGTGCACGAGCGATTTCGCACGCCGTACGTGAGCACGATCCTCACGGGAACCCTCGTGGCCATCGCTGCGGCGCTGACGCCAATCGATGTCCTCGGCGTGCTCGTGTCGATGGGAACGTTGCTCGCTTTTGTGCTCGCGTGCATCGGCCTTCTGATCCTGCGGAAAACCCAGCCCGACACGCCGCGTCCGTTTCGCACGCCGTGGACTCCCGTCGTTCCCGTTCTTGGCGCGCTGCTCTGCCTGATTCAGATGCTCGCGCTTCCGTGGCAGACGTGGGTGCGCCTGTTCATCTGGCTCGCGATCGGGCTCGTCGTGTATTTCGCTAGGCGGCGCGCACGGCACGCACGGACATGAAAAATGCGAGGCGCTGAGTCCTCGCATTTCTCACACGCCGTTCCGTCGTATGACTAGCGCACAACCGTCGTTGTGCCGCGGTCGCCACGACCCGCCATCACCGCAAGGACGATGACGAGAAGCAGCACGAGTCCACCGATCGCGAGCCACATCGGATCCGTGTACCAGACCGTGTGACTTTCAGTCGTGTGAACATCAACCTTGACCGGGGGTTGCGCGTCCTGCAGCAACGACAGCGGCGAGGCCATCACGGGGACGGCGAACGCGAGCATCATTGCTGTAACGGAAGGCATTACTCGCTTGATGAATCTCATCATTACCTCCGGTTCCAGGGCCCGGCCAGCCGTGGGGCTGACCGGTCTACTTTCCATAGGCACCAGAGGCGGAGAAGTTCCCGGAACTCACTTCTTCAGCATCGCGTCCCGCGCAGCTTTGAATTCCGTTCCCGGTTTCCATTCGGGGAACGCGGGAGTCTGTGAGACCACGAACCCCACGCGGAACAGCGTCTGCAGATCCTGCACGGCGCCGCTGAAATCCCAATCGGGTTTCACTTCGTCGGACACTGCGTGGTAGTCGCGCGTCGTGTATTCGTCGCGCTTCTTCATGCCGTAATCCGCCGGCTTCCCGATGTACTCGATCCCTCCATCGGTGTCGAGCGCGGGGACGCCCTTTTTCGCGAACTCGAAGTGGTCGGACCGGTAATAGAAGCCCTTCTCCGGCTCGGCGTCCGGCCGGACGGTGCGGTTGTCCTTCCGGAGAATGCCCGTCAGGATGTCGTCGAGCGTGGAATTCCCGAGTCCGATCACCGTGAAGTCGCTCGTCTTTCCCCACTGATTGATGCCGTCGATGTTGATGTTCGCGACGGTCTTCGCGAGCGGATACAACGGGTGCTCCGCGTAGTACTTCGCGCCGAGCAGGCCTTTTTCTTCCGCGGTCACCGAGAGAAAGAGAATCGACCGGTCAGGTTTTGCCCCGAGCTTCGTGAAGGCTTTCGCGATTTCCAGTATGGCCGATGAACCCGACGCGTTGTCCATCGCGCCGTTGTAGATCTGGTCGCCCTTGAGCGTGGTGTCGCGGCCCAGGTGGTCCCAGTGCGCCGTGTAGATCACGTACTCGTCCGGCTTCACCTTGCCGGTGATTTTGCCGGCGATGTTCTTCGACTGGATCTTCCGCGAGGTGATTTGCACCGTGAAGTTCGCCTTGGCGTTGAGCGTGATCGGCTTGAAATCCTTCCGCTGCGCCGCCGCGTGAAGCTTGCCGAGGTCGAGCCCCGCGTCCTTGAACAGATGCTCCGCCGCTTCGTACTCGATCCACCCTTCGACCGGAACACGCTTTTCCGCGTCGGGCGAGAGCACGTCGAACTGTTCCCGCGAGAAGCTGCCCTTCACGACATCGTACGGGTATCCGGCGGTGGGCGTCTCGTGCACGATGAGGACGGCGGCTGCGCCCTTGAGCGTCGCGATCTCGTACTTGTACGTCCACCGGCCGTAATACGTCATGGCCTTGCCCTTGAAGAGCGTGGTGTCAAACTGTGAGGTGTCGCCGGCAAGCTTCACCTGCGGATCATTCACGAAGAGCACGATCGTCTTGCCCTTCACGTCGACATCCTTGTAGTCGTCCCAGCCGTACTCGGGGGCGACGACGCCGTACCCGACGAACACGACATCGGAGTTCTCGACCTTGGTCTCGGGGCGGTCGTGCCGTGAGCTCGCCACGAACTGGTCGGGCCACTTGAGCTGAACGGCGTGACCCTTGCCGACCGTAAACGACAATGTCGGTTTGGAGGTGTATCCGATGAGCCCGACGTCCTGCAGGTAGGTTCCGTCGGGATTGCCAGGCTCGAGTCCCAGCGCCTTGAACTGACTCTGCATGTACGCAACCGCTTTGGTTTCACCGGGAGTGCCGGGTCCGCGGCCTTCCATGGAATCAGCGGCGAGGTCTTTGATGTGGCCGAGAATGCCGTCGGCCGTGATCGCGGCGGCAGCCGTATTCACCGCGGGCGCGTTGGCATCGGACCCAAGCGAGCCGGCGCACGCGGTCATGGTCATGGTCACGGCAGCGGCAACGAAGCCGAACACGGGAGAGATGCGCATGGTGCTCAATACCGAAAAGGGTTCCACTAGTCTAGCGACGGACGCGTCCACCTGTCATCCACTTTTCAGTGTTTTCGCGGTAGGTTTGCCCGGCTTCGAATCCGCACTCACATGACCGTCTCGAGAAGCGTCGCGGCGTGCGCACTGGCCGTCGCCGTGACCGCAACACTCGACGCACAAACGCAGCCCGTGACACGCGCGTCGGCGATCGCCGCGGCGATCGCGCGCGGCCCCCGCCTCGCCATTGCACGCGCCGACTCCATTGCGGCCCGCGCGCAGCTTGCGCTCGCGCGCCAGTACGAGAATCCCACGCTGAATCTCTCGTATACGAAGGACGCACCGACCTACCACGTGGGCCTCGATATTCCGCTCGACGTCCCATGGCTCCGCTCCGCGCGCGTCGATGTTGCTCGCGCCGACCTCGAGACGGCCACACTGCGGTATGTGTTCGAGCGCGAGTCCATCACGCACGCCGCCGACACGTCGTACACGCACGCGGTCGCCGCCGCGGCCCGCGCGCGCCTCTCCGCGGCCACCGCGAGGGACGCTGACAGCCTGCTCACCCTCGCGCGTCTGCGGCGCGACGCGGGCGACGCCAGCGACCTCGACGTGCAGATCGCGCTCGTGAGTGCGGGGCAACTCCGCAACGCGGCCATCAGCGATTCGGTCGACGCGGTGACCTCACTGCTCGTGGTACAGGCCGTGATGGGACTCGCCGTGGAGTCGGTGTCCATTGGTCTCGCTGATACGCTCGATGCAGTGCCTGCCGCCGCGGCACCGGCCGCGCCCGGCACGGGCAGCACGCCCCTTCAGATCGCGGCCGCGGAACAGAACGCGCGTTCAGCCGCGCTCGGAGTGACCCTCGCCAGACGGCGCCGGTACGGCGTCCCCTCGCTCACGCTGGGTTTCGACCAGCACGACCCGGGTGGCCAGGGCAACGGACTTCTCCCCGCGATCGGCGTCGCGATTCCGCTGCCGATCCTCAACACGAATCGCGCGTCGGTCGAGATCGCACAGGCGGCGCGCGACCGTGCCGACGCCGAGCTCGTGCTCGCGAGACTCGAAACGAACGCAGCGATCGCCGAGGCGCGGCGCGACTACGCCACGGCACAGGCGCGGTCCGACCGGAGCCGCCAGCTTGTGGACGCGGCAAATCGCGCGGCCTCTCTTTCTTTGCTCGCGTATCGCGAAGGCGCGACGGCCATCTCGTCCGCGCTCGAAGCGCAGCGCACCGCGCGGGAAGCGCTGGCACAATACATCGACGACCTCGCCGCCGCGCGCAACGCGGCGAGCCGTATCCGACTCCTCGAACAGACGGCGGCGGGCGCGTCCGCGAACGCCACGCCCATTCGCCGGAACTCTCCATGAAACGCATCCTGGTCCTTGCCGTGGTCCTGCCCGCATGCCTCGTCGCGTGCGCGAAAGGCGCGAGCGACGAAGCAAAGGAAGAGACACCCAAAGCCGAGGTCACAGCCGAAATCGTGACCGTGCAGCCGCAGCGCTTCGTGGAAACCATCGACGCGCTCGGCGTGGTGGCCGCGCGTGCCGGACACGTCGCCGCGGTCACCGCGCCGGGCCCGACGCGCGTGACGGGCGTGCGCGTCTCGCCGGGTGCGCGCGTGAGCAAGGGCGACGTGCTCGTGGATCTCGAACGCCCGCCGTTCGAATCGGCGGCACGAAGCGCCGACGCGGCCCTTGCGGCCGCGCAGAGCGCCGCCGACCGTGCGAAGCGGCTTGCGGATGCGGGCGTGTTGCCCCGAAAGGACGCCGAGCAGGCCGCGGCCGAGCTCGCGCAGGCGAACGCAGCTGCGCAAGCCGCGCACCGCGTGCTGGATCTTTCCGTCATCCGCTCGCCCATCGACGGCATCGTCACGCAGCTGAGCGCGGTGATCGGCGCCGGCGTCGATGTCGGCCAGCCGCTGGTTGACGTCACGGACATCAACGCGATCGACATCAACCTGACGCTGTCGATTGCCGACGCACGCCGTGTTGCGGTCGGGCAGTCCGTCGCGATTCATCCAGGCACTGGCGACGCCGACGCGGCCATCGCGGCCGGACGCGTCGCGGACGTGTCGCGCGTCGTCGATACGGCGAGCCTCGGCGTGATGACCCGCGTCGAGATCGTCTCGGGCATGGCCGCGGTTCGGCTCGGCGAATCCCTTCGCGGCCGCATCACGGTCGGCGAACACGCCCGCGCGATCGTCGTCCCGGCCGAGGCGCTGGTGCCCGACGGCGAGGCATTCAAGGTGTTCGTCGTCGACACGGGCGGCTTTGCGCATTCGCGAGCGGTGCTGGTCGGCGGCCGATCGGACACCGGCGCGTGGATCAAGACCGGACTCAACGCGGGCGAGCGCGTCGTCGCACACGGCGCCTACGGCGTGAGCGACAGCGCGAAGGTCGTCACAGGGAAGGAGCCGGCCGACGAGGAGAAACCCGCGGCGGGCGGGAAGCCTCCTGAAAAGACGCCGCCGCCGAAGAAGGCGGGCAAGGATTCCGCCGAGAAGGACGCGCCGTGACGGCGCCGGGTTCGGCGCCCGCGGCGCGATCGCGCTGGGCGCTGTTCGACGTCATCGCGACGCAGCGGCGGTTCGTGTACCTGGCCGTCGTGTTCCTCAGCGCAGCCGGCATCTGGTCGGCGCTGTCGCTCCCATCGGCGATCTATCCCGAGCTCGAATTCCCGCGCATCGCCGTCGTCGCACAGGGCTCGTCGCTCGGCGCGCGACAGGTCGTCTTCGCCGTCACGCGGCCGCTCGAGGAAGCGGTGAGCGTCGTTCCGGGCGTGACGCGCGTGCAGTCGCGATCGATTCGCGGCGCAACCGAGCTCTCGATCACGTTCGCGGAAAAGACGGATATGCCGTACGCGCTGCAGCTCGTGCGGACGAGTGTGGAGCAAATTCAGGGCGAGCTGCCCGACGGCCTGTCGATCGAAGTGGAGCGCATGACCCCGTCGCTCTTCCCGATCATCACGTACAATCTGGAAGGCGGTGACCCCGCGGCGCTCTACGACATTGCGCGCTACCAGATCCGGCCGGTGTTGTCGCGCATTCCCGGCGTGGGGCGCGTGGTCGTGCAGGGCGGCGACGTTCGCGAGATCGAAGTGGTGGCGGATCCCGCGCGTCTCGCAGCCGCCGGTCTCACCTATGACGACCTCGCCGCGGCGATCAAGCAAGGCATTTCCGTCGATGCCGTCGGCCGCGTGGCGAAGGACTACCGGCAATACCTCGTTGTTTCCGCGCAGGAAGCGCACTCGGTGGCGGACATCGAACGCGTGGTCGTAAAGGGCGAGCTCCGCGTGCGGGACCTCGCGACGGTCATTCCCGGCACGGAGGATCACGTTCGCATCATGTCCGGTGACGGCAAGCCTGCCGCCCTCATCAACGTGACGCGACAGATCAACGGCAACACGGTCGCCGTAGCCGATACGGTGGCGCGTGCCGTGAAGGCGCTCGCCGCGACGCTGCCGCCGGGTGTGCGTCTCACGCCGGTGTACGATCAGGCCATTCTCGTGCGCGACGCAGTGGCGAGCGTTCGCGACGCGATGCTGATCGGCGCATTGCTGGCGGTGACCATTTTGCTCGTGTTCCTGCGCCACGCGCGGATCACCGCCATCAGCGCCGCCGCCATTCCGCTGACGCTCGCGCTCACGGTGCTCGTGATGCGCCTCCTCGGACAGACGTTCAATCTCATGACGCTCGGCGCGATGGCCATCGCCATCGGTCTTGTCATCGATGATGCCGTCGTGATCACCGAGAACATCGTCCGGCACCTGCACCTCACGGGCGATCGCAGCCTCGCGGTGCGCGAGGCGCTGCAGGAGCTCATCCTGCCCGTGACCACGTCGACGCTGACCACGGTGGTCGTATTTCTTCCCCTCGGCCTCCTCGAGGGAGTCGTGGGACAGTTCTTTTCGGCGCTTTCGATCACGCTCACGGTGAGCGTGCTCGTCTCGCTCGTGCTCGCGCTGACGGTCATTCCTCTCCTGGCCGAACAGTTTCTGACCGACGAAGACGCGGAGCAGGGAGACCGGCGGACGCGTAGCGGGCTGCTCGTGCGCGCGGGAGAAGCGATCGACGGGCTTTCCGAGCGATACGAGCGCGGACTACGCTCGGTGCTGCATCACCGTGCGATCGCGGGACTCGCCGCGCTCGCATTGGTCGGCGCCGGGCTCGTCGCATATCACTTCGTGGGCACCGGCTTCCTGCCCGACATGGACGAAGGCGCGTTCGTGCTCGACTACTGGACGCCTGGAGGCACGGCGCTCGCGGAGACCGATCGCCAGTTGCACGTGGTCGAGTCGATCCTTGCATCCACGCCGGAAGTGGAGGGCACGTCGCGGCGAACCGGTGCGGAAATGGGCATGTTCGCCACCGAGCAAAACACCGGCGACATCGCCGTGAGGCTCAAACCGCCTTCGGAGCGCGACCGCGACATTTTCGAAGTGATGGACGAAGTCCGCGGCAAGGTCGAGAGTGCGCTCCCGACCATGCGCATCGAGCTCATTCAGATTCTGTCCGACGTCCTTGACGATCTCGCCGGCTCGGCGAATCCGCTCGAGATCAAGTTGTTCGGGCCCGATCTTGCCGCGCTCCAGGCCTATGCGGAAAAAATCGCGCCCGACGTGGAGAAGGTGGACGGACTGGAAGACTTCTTCAACGGGATCGCCCAACCCAGCGCGGAAATGGAAATGAAGATCCGTGAGGCGGACGCCGCGAGGCTCGGCCTCTCACCGCAACAGGTGAGTGGGGCGGTAAGCGGCGCCATGCTTGGCGTCAACGCGGGTGAGGTGCGCTCCGACGACCGCTCGATTGCCGTTCGCGTCCGCGCGCCCGACTCGGTGCGTTACAGTCCGGCGGTGCTGGGCACGCTGCCCGTGTTTTCGGCGAAAACCGGCCACGCCGCGCCCCTCTCCGCACTCGCCGACTTCACTCCGGAGGACGTGCTGAGCGAGCATTTGCGCGAGAATCAGCAACAGATGATTGCGCTCACGGCGGGCGTGCAGGGGCGGTCCCTGAGCGCCGTGATGGCCGACGTGAAGGGGATTCTGGCGGCCAAGCCGGCGCCGGAAGGCATCCGCGTCGAGCTGGGAGGGCGCTACGCCAGTCAACAGAAGGCGTTTCGTGCATTGCTCCTGGTGCTCGCGCTGGCCGTGGTGAGCGTGATGGCCGTCATGGTCATTCAGTTCCGGTCCTTCGTGGAGCCGCTGGTCGTGCTCCTCGCGGCGCCGCTTTCGTTCGTGGGTGCCATGGCACTCCTCATCATTACGGGGACGCCGCTCAACGTCTCGAGCTTCATGGGGCTCATCCTGCTCGTCGGCCTGATCGTCAAGAACGGCATCATCCTGCTGGATTTCACCCGCCACCGAATGCAAACCGGGGGAGTGGACCTCGAAACCGGCATCTGCGATGCGGCGCGCGTGCGTTTGCGGCCGATACTCATGACAACGCTCTGCACGTTGTTCGGGCTGCTGCCACTGGCACTCGGCATCGGTGCGGGCAGCGAACTGCAGAAACCGCTCGCACTGGCCGTGCTGGGCGGGCTGTCGCTGTCGACGCCGATCACGCTGTTTGCCGTCCCCGTACTGCTGGTCGCAATACGCGGGAGGCAGTATCGTCTCCCGGCGTCGGCCTGAGCTGCGCCGCAGACCGGTCGCCGGCACTACTGACTGGCGAACGGTCACCCCTGGTGTTGATTCACTGAGACAAGAACGGAACGAAAAGACATGCGCATTCTGGTAGTTGAAGACGAACCCGAAGTGCGGGACCTTTTGCTGCGGGTCCTGCAACAGGCATCGTGGGCGGCTGACGGGGTTGCCGCCGGTCAGAAAGCGCTCGACGCGCTGTCCGCGCACGAGCACGATCTCGCGATCGTCGATGTTGGCCTTCCGGATTTCGATGGTTTCGAGCTGTGCCAGCGCCTCCGGGCGCGCGGGGATCGTATTCCGATCCTGCTGCTGACGGCGCGGAGCGCGGTCACGGATCGTGTGCGCGGGCTCGATGCCGGCGCGGACGATTACCTGCCGAAGCCGTTCGCGGTGAATGAGTTGCTGGCGCGGCTGCGCGCGCTCGCGAGGCGACCGGCCGATGCGCTCAGCCCGGTGCTCCGGCTGGCGGACCTCGAGCTCGATCCCTCCACGCGGCGCGCGCGTCGCGGTGGCATCGAGATCCCGCTCACGGCTCGCGAGTACGCCCTCCTCGAGTATCTGCTGCGCAACGCGGGACGAGTGGTCACGCGCGCGCAAATACTCGCGCACGTGTGGGACGACAACTTTGATCCCGTCGCAAACGCCGTGGACGTCCTCGTTGGGCGGCTCCGGCGGAAAGTTGACCGCGCGGGCATGCCGTCGTTGCTGCGAACGGTGCGCGGAGCCGGGTACATCCTGACCGACGACCGCGCCGCTGAAGACGGTGCGGCTTAGCCGGCTCCGGCTACGCCTCGCGGGCGGATTCGCGCTCGCGTTCTTTGCAGGGCTCATCGCGCTGGCGCTCGTCGCACTCGGGCTGCTCTGGCGCGACGCGAGCGGTCGTGTGCGCGCCCAGCTCGAGGTGGTTGCGCGGGGTGGAGCCCGCACGCTCGTGCGTGAGCTCAATCGCACGCCCGATTCGTCGATGGCTCGCATCGCGAGCAATGCGGTTCACGGCTGGCCGGCGGAGCACGAATCGTTCGCGATCGTCGACGAACGGGGGACTCTGCTCGCCGCCGCCGACCGCGCACACATCATCGACTCCGTCATGGCGGGATTCCGGCGCTCGCGTGGCGCAGAGACATACACTGTCTATCAGGGCGAGGATGATTATCGCGTGGTCGTGTTGCCGGTCACGCAGGATCACCCGAAACCCGATCAGCGTCTCGTCATTCTGGCGTATGCCAGCGTCGAGGGACTCGAGGCCGACGTCGAGCGTCTGGGAGGATCGCTGGCGCTCGCCGTGCCATTGATCGCGCTGTTCAGTCTTGGCGCGGGCTACCTGTTCGCCGGCCGCGCGCTCCGGCCGATGCAGGACTTGCGTGCGGCTGTCCGCAGCATCGCCCCAACCGACCTCGCGGCCCGCCTTCCTGTTGCGGAGCTCGACGACGAAATCGGTGCGCTCACGACCGAGTTCAATGCTCTCCTGAGCCGGTTGGAGGAATCGCAGGAGCGAAACCGGCGCTTCGTCCGCGAAGCGGCGCATCAGATCCGGACGCCGCTCACGATCATTCTTGGCGAAGCGACCATCGAGGCGAGCCCGAACGCGGCGCCCGAAGAGTCCGGAGGCGCGCTGCGGCGCATCCGCACAGCGGCCGAACACATGCGACGGCGCGTGGACGAGTTGTTCCTCCTTGCGGAGGCGCAGTCCGGCGTCCCGCTCGATGACGATGTCGAGCTGGATGCGTTGGTGCTGGAATGCACGGATCTGATGCGCGCACGCGCGTCCGCCCTCGGACGAACGCTCGCGATCGGTGCCGCTGATCCCGTCTCGATGCGCGGCAACACCGCGCTCCTCCGCGAGGCAGTGCTGGAGCTCATCGAGAACGGATGCCGGCACGGCAATGGATCGTCGCCGATCACCGTCTCCTCGCGCGCGACACCGGGGGCCATCGAGCTCACCGTGGAAAGCAGCGGCGAGCCGATCGGCGCGTTCCCCGATCCGGCAAGCGCGACGGCGGAAGGACTCGGCCTCCTCATCGTGCAATGGATTGCCCGTGTGCACGGCGGCGAAGTAAGCGTCACGCGCGCGAGCGACCGGAACATCATCGCGCTCCGATTTCGCGAAACCTGACACGCGGATTGCCGGCATCCAACGGACGCGGCCGCTTCGTTGCAGTTATGGAACGGTGCTGATGACGCGTTCGATGCGCCGGTCCGGCACGAGCCACATGATGGCGACCAGCACGAATACCGCTTCCGCCACCGCAGGAATCCAGAGCGCGAAGACGATCGCGATCACGTAGAGCACGATCGATACGATGCCTTTCCGGTCATCGCCGATCGCGCGTTTGAGAGTTGAATCGCTGCCGTGCACGGCGATGAGCGAGCGAACGAGGATGTAATACGCGCACGCCGCCGCGAGCAGAACGGTGCCATACGCGGCCACGGCAATGCTCCCGAAGTGGGTCTCACCCATCCAGCTCGTGACGAACGGAATGAGTGAAAGCCAGAAGAGGAGATGCAGGTTCGCCCACAGCACGCCGCCGCTCACGTGACGAATGGCCTGCAGCAGGTGGTGGTGATTGCTCCAGTAGATGCCGATGAACACGTAGCTCAGGACGTAACTGAGAATCACCGGAATGAGCGGCCGAATCGCGCCCCACGACGCTTCATGCGGCGCGTGCATCTCGAGCACCATGATCGTGATCACGACCGCGAGCACGCCGTCGCTGAATGCTTCGAGCCGGCCCTTGTTCATGCCGGCGGATCAGAAGCCAGCGGGACGTTCGGCGGCAACGGCGAATTCGCGCTCCATCGCAAGGCCCGCGCGCGCGACAGTGCCCTCGTCGAACAACTTGCCGAGCAGCGTGATGCCGTGCGGCACGCGTCGCGGCGGACTGAACTTGGGGTCCGGATGCGCCGGGTCGGGCGCCCAGTCGCTTCGCGCCTCGCTCACGTTCACGA
>DASRAP010000057.1:0-3984 GCA_035638155.1 Gemmatimonadaceae bacterium
CGAGATCCGCCGCTTCGCGGACTTGCTCGATGATTTCGTCGGGGATCATCTGAATTCCGCCACCGTCACGCCGGGGTTCGTGGGCATGATGCCGAATCGTTTGACGCGCGTGTCGTGCTTCAGAGCCGCCTGCACGAAGTCGCGCAGCACGCCGGTGCCTTTCCCGTGAATGATCCGGAGGTATGGCAGGTCGGCGAGCACGGCGTCGTCGAGGGCCCGCGCGAGCAACGGTTCGGCTTCTTCCACGGTTAGACCGCGAAGACTGATTTCACTGGCCGCGGTCGCGGTGGTTTCCAGGTTGACCCGCGGACTCGACGGAATGTTCTTGCGTCGCCTCAGCTCTTCGAGATTCACCCACCCTTCCCTCTTCCCCCGTCCCTCGTCCCCCGTTTTTTCGATTGCTTCCTCGACGATGCGACGCGCTTCCTTCGCCGTGGCCTCGGTGACCGCGGCGCGCGCCTGCGCCAGCGCGGCTTCGACGGTCTTGCGGGCCTCGAGCAGATAGGCACGCGCGCGATCGCGGGCGTCCTTGTCCAGCGCCTTTTCGCGTAGCTCCAGCTCCATTTGGAGGTTCTCGAGGTTCTGGAGATTCTGGCGCTCGAGCTCGAGCTGCGCGGTCCGGGTTTCGAGCTCCGCCGCCCGCGCGTCCATTTCGCGGCCGCGCGCTTCCACCGATGCCAGCAGGCGATCGAGCGTACGCTCGGCGTCAGGCACGGCCTTTTCAGCCTCGGCCAGCACTTCGGGCGCGATGCCGAGGCGCTTCGCGATCGCCAATCCGTAGGAACGGCCCGGCACGCCTTTGAGCAGCCGGTACGTCGGCGTGAGGGTCTCGGCGTCGAACTGGAGCGACGCGTTCACGATCCCCACCGTCTCGGCGGCCAGCTGCTTGAGCGCGCCGAGGTGCGTCGTCGCCAGCGTGATCGCGCGGCGGCGCGTGAGCGTCCGGAGCGTCGCCGAAGCCAGCGCGCCGCCCTCGGCCGGATCGGTGCCGCTGCCGATTTCGTCCAGCAGCACGAGCGAACCGGCGCCGGCCCCGTCCAGGATCTCGCGCAACACCGCCACGTGCGCGGAAAAGGTCGACAGGCTGGCCGCGATCGACTGGCGGTCGCCGATGTCGGCAAAAACGCTCGTGAACACGGGCAAGGACGAATGCGGCCCCAGCGGCGGAATGATCCCGCTCTGCGCTAAAAGGGCCAGCAGTCCCACCGCTTTGATCAACACGGTCTTGCCGCCGGTGTTCGGACCCGACACGAGGATGGTGAATTCGTCCGGAAACAGCTCGAGGTCGAACGGGATCACCGGTTTCGTCATTTCCACATTCGTGGAAATGAGATCGGGGAGCAGCAGCGGATGCCGCGCGCCCCGGACTTTGAGATGGCCGCCGATTTCCGGTACAAATCCATTCACTTCGACCGCGTACCGCGCCCGGGCGCACAGATCGTCGAACGCGATGCACATCTCCCACGCCGCCGCGATCGCCTCGCGATGTGGCCGCAACATATCCGTCAGCTCGCGCAGCACGCGCAGCACCTCGCGCATTTCCGCAGCCTCGGCCGCGCGCAGCTCGTTGCCGAGCTCGATGACCTCGGGCGGCTCGACGAACACCGTCGAGCGCGTCGCCGATTCGTCGTGCACGATGCCGCCCACGCGGGAGCGCGCCGTCGTGCGAACCGGGATCACGTAGCGGCCATTGCGGATCGTCACCGCGGCATCCGGCGCCCGCTCCGTCTGATCCAGGCCGCCGAGGATCGTGCCCAGCTTGTCCATCACATGTTTCCGCGCCTCGCGCACTCGCTGGCGCGCGCGCGCGAGATCCTTCGACGCGCCGTCCAGCACTTCACCATCTGGAGAGATCGACTGTGTGAGTTTGGTCTCCAGCTCTTTGGGCGGTGGATCGGTGCGGAGAGTTCCCGTGCGTCGTGCGTCGTGCGTCGTCTCGAGGCGTTTGAGATCGGCGGCGGTCACACGCATTGCAGCCAACGCGACTTTCAGCTCCGCGAGCGGTTTGGCTTCGAGCGCGCTGCCCTGCACCGCCAGCAGCTCGAGCGTTTCCGCGATATCCGGGACCGGCTCGGCGCGAATCGTCTCGTCGGTGATCAGGAGCGCGGCGAGCTCCGCCACCTGGGCAAGCGCGGCGCGGATCGAGTCAGGATCAGTGTCGGGGAGACGGCCTGAGACGCGTGCGGCACCCAGCGGTCCTGCGGCGTGGAGCGCCACGCGCGCGAGGGCCCTGGGAAACTCGAGTGTATCTAAGACTTGGCTGATAGCTCCTCGCGCACAATCTGGTTGATCAATTTCCCATCCGCTTTGCCTTTGAACTTCGGCATGACCGCCCCCATCACTTTTCCGATGTCCGTTGCTCCGCCGGCGATGGCCTCGCGCACGGCCGCGCGAATTTCCTCGGGCGGCACGGCCGCGGGCAAGTATGCTTCGAGAATCTTGATTTCGGCGGCTTCGGTCGCGGCCATATCGGCGCGGCCCGCTTTCTCGTACACCTCAACCGACTCGCGGCGCTTCTTGATACCACGGCGCAACACCTCCACCGTCTCGTCATCGGACGGTGGATGGTTGAGCTCGAGTTCGCGGTTTTTGACGTCGGAGATGATGGTGGAGAGGAGGAGGGTGCGCGCCTGGTCGCGTTGCTTTCTCGCTTCATTCATCGCGGCGCGCAGCCGGTCTGCTAAGCTCGGAGACACCATTTACGCGTAGCGCGGCCTGCGATTCTTGCGGCGCGCCGCATTCATCTTGCGCTTCTTACGCTCACTGGGCTTTTCGTAGTGACGATGCTTACGCAGATCAGCCAGAATCCCGGCCTTCTCGCATTTCTTCTTGAACCGCTTGAGCGCCCGCTCGAAGCTTTCGTCATCGTGAATGATGACTTCCGGCATTGGACTCCCTTTATTCTAAGTGGTTAGAGACACACGAACTTAGCCAGCGATCCCGGCCGGGTCAACCGGGCGGCCAATGCATCGCCCGACCGCCCAGCACGTGCAAATGCAGGTGAAAAACGGTTTGCCCGCCGTCGGGATTTGTGTTCAGCACCACGCGGTAGCCCTTGGTCGCAATCCCTGCTTCCCTGGCGACGTCGCGGGCAAACGCCAGCAAATCGCCCAGCATTTTGCCGTCTTTGGCGTCATTCAGCGTCCCGACATGCGTGGTGGGAATGACGAGCAGATGCGTCGGCGCCTGGGGACTCAGATCCTTGAAAGCCAGCGCCCCGTCGGTGCGCTTCACGATCGTCGCCGGGATCTCGCCCGCCACGATTTTGCAAAAGATGCAGCCGCCCCCTCCGCTCATGCCTGACCCAGCGCCCGCCGGATGGTCTCCCAGAACTTCCCCTTCTCCTTCTCGGGCGGCGCATCCTCGATCTCGCTCAGCTTCTCCAGCAGCTTGCGCTGCTCCGGCGTGAGCTTGTTCGGGGTCCAGACGTGGATCCGCACGTGCAGATCGCCGTGCCCGCCCTCGCCCAGCCGCGGCAGCCCTTTGGCGCGGATCCGGTACGCCATGCCCGTCTGCGTGCCGGGCTCGACCCGCAGCATCGACTCGCCGAACGGCGTCGGCACCTTCACCTCGGCGCCGAGCGCCGCCTGCGCGAACGTGATGCCGAGGTCGTAGACCAGGTCGTCGCCGTGACGCTCGAAGCGCGGGTCGTCCTTGATGTCGAGCACCGCGATCAGGTCGCCGCGCGGCCCGTTGCGCGGGCCCGGGACGCCCTGGCCGCGCAGCGTCAGGTAGTGATGATCGGCGACGCCGGCCGGGACGTCGATCTGAATCGTCTTCTCGCTCTTCACGCGTCCGTCGCCCCCGCACACGTCGCACGGGCTGTGCACCACGGTGCCTTCACCGACGCACGTCGGACAGGGCGACACGGTGAGGAACTGCCCGAACAGCGATTGCGCCTGACGCCGCACCTCGCCGCTGCCGCCACAGGTGCCGCACGGCACGGGCTGCGTCCCGCTGCGCGCCCCGGTCCCCGCGCACTCG
>DASRAP010000058.1:0-15864 GCA_035638155.1 Gemmatimonadaceae bacterium
GATTCGGCCCAAGCACCGCCTCGACGTCGGGCGGCCCGTAGCGAACGTGCATCTGTCCGCGGTCGGAATCGATCCCGCGCACGCCGAGCTCCTCGACACTCCAGCGCAGGTCGGCGTACGTCGCCCGTGCGAGGAATTCGACGTAGGCGTCGCTCGAGCCGCGCGACCAGAGCGGGTCGGCAAACCGCCAGTACCTGGCCGCCTGCCGCGCCTGCTCCGCGCTCGACATTGAATCGAACACCGCCTCTTCCTGCGTCGGCAACACGCGGCGAAGGCTCGTGAAGTGCGCGCGCTCCCGTGCGTCAAGAAAGGTCAGCGCCGTGTCGAACGAGGCCGCCGCGACCGGAAAGCGCTTCAAGCGCTGCATGGCGAGGCCAAGCGCGAGCCAGCCGCTCGCGTCTTTCGGCACGCGCCGCGTGCGATCGCGTGCGAGGTTCGCGAGCTCTTGCCAGCGTTTGTGTTCCGTGAGGAGCATCGCCAGCTCGTGAAACGCGCGCGCGTCAGCCGGCGCAACCTTGTACGCCTCCCGAAAGAGTGCTTCGGCCTGGGTGTACGCGCTGCCTCCGAAATCTCCGCCGAGCGGCATCGTCGCGCCGTTCAACCGTTCGACGACGGATGACGAAAACGCCGGCAGCATCGACCCTCCGTTGTGCGCAGCACGAGTCGCGGGTGACATGATGCTGTCGGTCGCGAGTGTACGTTCGAACGCCCCCGGCTCGGGCTCGACACGCCGGTTCGCAAACGTGTCGTAACTGCGCCAGAACGTGCGTCCCTGCTCGATGAGGGCGTCGAGGAGAACCGCGGTATCCTTGCCCGCGCGCGCGATCTTCAGCGCGCGCTCGATATGGCGCGGCGCTTGCGCGCGGACGGCGGTTTGTCCGCTGCTCAGATAGAACTGAGCCGCGGTCAATGCCACGCGTGCGTCGTTCGGCGCGATGCTCAGCGCAATGCGAATCGAGGAATCAGCAAGCCGGCCCAACCGGGTCCAGTCGAGGCCCTTGTAATCGGGACCGACGCGGTCGCGGTATGCGAGCCCCCATGCGACCACCGCGCGCCGCATCCAGAACGCGGCGTTTCTGTTGTTCCGCTCGGCCGTCTTGTTGAGCTGATCGAGGACCTTCAGGGACTCGGCCACGGCCGTGTCGCTCCACGAGGTCCCGGGCACCGTCCCCGGCGGCGGCCCTTGAGTGAGCACCGGCCTCGCCACCGCTGTTGCCGATGTCGCCGCCGCGAAACTCAGGAAGAAAACGGGGCGCCTCATGCCTAATCGTGGACGTTGCGTGCGTGGAGCGCAACCGCGTGTATGTACTTTTGGGAAGAGCACACACTCATTTCTACTCATGCGCACACGAATCGCTTTTTTCCTCGCCGCCGGCGTGGTCGCGGCCGCGCCGTTGAGCGCGCAACAGCCGAAATCGGGCAATCCAATTCTGCAGGGATGGTACGCCGACCCCGAGGCGCACCTCTTCGCCGGCGAATACTGGATCTTCCCAACGTACTCCGCGCCATACAACCAGCAGGTATTCCTCGACGCATTCTCGTCGAAGGATCTCGTGACGTGGACGAAGCACGAGCGCATCGTGGACACCGCGAGCGTGAAATGGGCGCGCCGCGCGATGTGGGCGCCGTCGATCGTCGAGAAAGACGGCTGGTACTACCTCTTCTTCGGCGCGAACGACATTCAGAGCGATTCGCAGCCCGGGGGCGGTGGCATCGGCGTGGCACGCGCGAAATCGCCCGCAGGACCCTTCACCGATTATCTCGGTCATCCGCTGATCGACAAGTTCCACAACGGCGCGCAGCCCATCGATCAGATGGTGTTCAAGGACAAGGACGGGTCCTACTACATCGTCTACGGCGGATGGCGCCACTGCAACATCGCGAAGCTCAGCAAAGACTTCACGAGCATCGTGCCGATGCCCGACGGCACGCTCTTCCGCGAGATCACGCCGCAAGGGTACGTCGAGGGCGCGTTCATGCTGCTCAAGGACAACAAGTACTACTTCATGTGGTCCGAAGGCGGATGGACCGGACCCAATTACGCGGTGGCCTACGCGGTCGGCACATCCCCCTTCGGGCCGTTCGAGCGCGTGGGGAAGATCCTGCAGCAGGATTCAACGGTTGCGACGGGCGCGGGACACCACTCTGTCATTCAATCACCGGCGTCGAAGAACTGGTACATTGTCTACCACCGGCGCCCACTCGGCGAGACGGACCGCAATCATCGCGTGGTGTCGATCGATCAGCTCTTCTTCGACCAGAAGGGGATGATCCAGCCCGTTCATATCACGCGCGATGGAGTTGTAAGCGACCCGCTTCGTCGATAGCAGGCGCCATGGACCGTTAACGAAGGCTGGGCACTGAGCGTCGGACGCCAAACGCCAACGGCGGACGAATGCGAGCACTCGGATTGAAGTTCGGCGGACCCGCGGTCCTGGTCGCGACAGCGCTTGCATGTGCCGCGGCGCGCACGGGACTTTCACCGGACGCGGGCGCGAACACCGTGACTTCGCCGGCGTCCGATGCGCCGAGCCTGCCCGATACGCTCTACGCCTACAGCGATGCACACTCGCCACTCCCGGATCATTTTCTGAACGGGCCTCCGGGTGCACGTGGTGGACGCGGCGGACGAGGCGGGCCGCCGCCCGGAAGAGGCGCATTCGTTGCAGGAGGCTTCCCCCCTCCGCCACCGGGCGGTCCGCCGCCGGGGCGAGGAGGTCGTGGCGGCCCAGGACGCGGCGGGCCGGTCGTTACCACGGATCGCACGCCGACGGACAATGCCATCACGGACGCCGGCGCGACGCTGGGCCGCGTGCTCTTCTACGACAAGCGGCTCTCGGCAAACAACTCGGTGGCGTGCGCGTCGTGTCATCAACAGAGGTTCGGGTTCAGCGACACGGCGCAGCTCAGCACGGGCCTTCACGGCGAGAAGACGGCGCGGCACGCCATGTCGCTCGGCAACGCGCGTTTTTATCGCGACGGCCGCTATTTCTGGGACGAGCGCGCCGCGTCGCTGGAAGCCCAAGTGGTCCAGCCCATTCAGAACTCCGTCGAGATGGGCATGTCGCTCGACTCGCTCGTCCCGAAGCTTCAGCGCACGGCATACTACCCTGCTCTGTTCACGCGCGCGTTCGGAACGCCCGAGGTTAACAGCGACCGCATCTCGCGCGCGCTCGCGCAGTTCGTGCGCTCCCTGGGCTCGTCGCATTCATCGTATGACAAGGCGTTTGGGACGGCTCCGCCGAATTTCAATTTGCTCACGCCGCAGCAGCAGCTCGGCGAGCGCATATTTAACGGGCGCGGCGCGTGCGCACGCTGCCACGGCACGCCGGCGCAGATTCTCGATGCACCGCACAACACGGGGCTCGACGCGACCGTCACCGACAGCGGCGCAGGCCGCGGCCGGTTCAAGGCGCCGTCGCTCCGCAACGTCGCGGTGCGCGCGCCCTACATGCACGACGGACGCTTCAAGGCCCTGCGCGAGGTCGTGGACTTCTACGACCATGGCGTCAAGGACTCGCCAAACCTCGATCAACGCATGCGATCACCCGACGGCCGCGTGCGACGACTCGACCTCTCGCCGGGTGAGCGCGACGCCCTGGTCGCGTTTCTCGAGTCACTCACGGACAAGTCCTTCCTCACCGACGTCCGATTCAGCAACCCATTTCCCGCCAGAAATTGACTTGTCGTGCCGGATGGCGAGCTGCATGTTTTTCACATGCGCAAATTCCCTGTCGTTCTCGCCATCGCTCTGCCGGCGTTCGCGTCCGCTTTCCCTTCGGCGTTCGCGCAGCAGCCCAACGTCACTGATACCCGCCTCCTCTCACAGCCTGCCCTGAGCGCGACACACATCGCGTTCATGTATTCGGGCGATCTGTGGAGCGCGAAACTCGACGGCTCCGACGTCCGTCGCCTCACAACGGCCGACGGCGACGAACAGAGTCCCGTCTTCTCGCCCGACGGCAAGCTCGTTGCGTTCAGCGCCAACTACGACGGTAATACCGATGTGTTCGTCGTGCCGGTCACGGGCGGCGAACCCCGGCGGCTCACGTGGCATCCGGGCGCCGACATCGTCCAGGGATTCACTCCCGACGGCAAGAGTATCGGCTTCACGTCTGGGCGCGAATCGTACACCGGCAACCTCACGCAGCTGTACACGGTTCCTGTGACGGGCGGGCCGGAAACGCGCCTACCGCTGCCGAGCGCCTCGCGCGCGAGCTGGTCACCCGATGGCAAGCACATCGCGTACAATCCGCTGTCGCCGCGCTTCGAGGAATGGAAGCACTATCGCGGCGGCACCGCGTCCACGGTCTGGATCTACGATGTCGCATCGCACGGCGTCGACAAGATTCCGCAGCCGGCGGGACGATGCAACGATGTCGACGCGCAGTGGATCGGCAACACGGTGTATTTCCGCTCCGACCGCGACGGCGAGTTCAACGTCTACGCGTACGACGTCGCATCGAAGAAAGTCCGCGCGCTCACCAGCCACACCGACTTCCCGGTACTCGGTCTCTCTGTCGACGGCGCGTCCGGCAAGATCGCATACGAGCAGGCGGGCTATCTCCGGCTGATGGATGCGAGCGGCGGAACGTCCAGGCACCTCGCCATCGGCGTCGCGGCCGATCTGCGTGAAACGCGGCCGCGCTTTGTGAAGAGCCCGGCCTACGTCCGCAACATTGCCGTGTCGCCGACCGGCATGCGTGCGGCGTTCGAATACCGCGGAGAAATCGTCACCGTCCCGGCATCCAAGGGTGACTATCGCAACCTCACCAACACGGTCGGCGCCAACGAACGTTCTCCCGCGTGGTCACCCGACGGAGCGAGCATTGCCTACGTCTCCGACGCGAGCGGCGAATACCAGCTCGTCATCGAACCGCAGGACGGCCACGGCACGCCACGCGTGATCAAACTCATGGGCCACGGCTTTTACGCCAATCTCGCCTGGTCGCCGGACAGCAAGAAGATCTCGTACGACGACAATTCCGAAAGCGTCTACGTGCTCGACGTGGCGACCGGAACGTCGAAACTCGTTGCGGGCAACAAGGTGTACGCCGTGGGCGGACTGGGCATCGACAAAGCCTGGTCGCCTGACTCGAAGTGGCTCGCGTACGTTGTCGGCACGCAATCGCTCGTGAACGCCCTGTTCGTGTATGACGTTGCCGCGGACAAGTCGCAGCGCATCACCGACGGACTCAGCGAAGTCGCCGAGCCCGCCTTCGACCGCAGTGGTCGCTACCTGTACGTGTTCGCGTCCACGGACGCGGGGCCGCTCCAGGACTGGTTCTCGCTCGCGTCCTCCGATGCGCAGCGCACGCGCAACATCTACGCGGTCGTGCTGCGCAAGGATCTCGCGAATCCGCTCGCAAAGGAGAGCGACGAGGAGCGCATCGTCGTGGTGCGCGACTCGGCCGCACGTGGGGATTCGGCCGGCGGGGGCGTTCGTCTCGCACCGGCCGCCCCGCCCGCGGGCGGCGGCGCCACGCGCATCGACTTCGACGGCATCGAGTCGCGCATTCTCTCGCTACCGATTCCGGCGTCGGACCTGTCCAACCTGCAAACCGGTGACGCGGGACAGCTCTATTACATCCGTTCGGCCGACAACCAGCGCGCGCTGCATCATTACAACCTCACCACGCGCACCGACGAGACGCTGAGCGCCGGCGTCGGCGGCTACAGCATCACTGCCGACGGGAAGAAGCTGCTCTACTCGCGCGGCGGCAACTACTACATCTCGCCGATCAACCGCATCGTCGCGAATGAAGGGCTTCTCGGCGTGGCCGACATCGAGGTGAAGATCGATCCGCGCGCCGAGTGGACGCAGATTTTCAACGAGGCGTGGCGTATCAACCGTGACTATTTCTACGCGCCAAACATGCACGGCGTGGACTGGGAAGCGAACCGCAAGAAGTACGCGGTCTTCCTCGCGGACGCGACGACCAAGGCCGACGTGAACCGCGTCATTCAGTGGATGATGAGCGAGCTCAGCGTCGGTCATCATCGTGGCGGAGGCGGCGACCGGCTGACGGCGCCGCGCGCGGTGCCGGGCGGACTCCTCGGCGCGGATTACGCCGTGGAAAATGGGCGTTACCGGATTGCGAAGATCTACGGCGGGCTCAACTGGACACCGGGCCTGCGCTCGCCGCTCACGGAGCCCGGCGTCAACGCGCGCGCCGGTGATTATCTGATTGCGGTGAATGGCGTCGACCTCAAGCCGCCCACGAACGTGTACGCCGCGTTCGAGAACACGTCGGGCAAGATCACGTCGATCACACTCGCGTCGAGCGCCGATGGCGCGGGCTCGCGCACGGTGCAGGTTGTGCCCATCCCGAACGAGGCCGCGCTTCGCAATCGCGCGTGGGTCGAAGGCAATCTCCGGAAGGTCGATTCCGCCACCAATGGGCGCGTGGCGTACGTGTACGTGCCGAACACCGGCGGCGCGGGCTACCAATATTTCCGCCGCTATTTCTATCCGCAGGCGTACAAAGACGGCATCATCGTCGATGAGCGATTCAACGGCGGCGGCAGTTATGCCGACTATTACATCGATATTCTCCGGCGGCCGCTCATCAGCTACTGGGCCATGCGGTACGGCGACGACATGAAAACGCCGACGGCGTCGATCCAGGGTCCCAAGGCCATGCTGATCGACGAGACCGCGGGCTCAGGCGGCGACATGCTGCCGTGGATGTTCCACAACCTCAAGATGGGTCCGCTGATTGGCAAACGGACGTGGGGCGGTCTCGTCGGCATTCTCGGATTCCCGACGCTGATGGATGGCGGCACTATCACCGCGCCGAACTTCGCGATCTGGACGCCGGAGGAAGGCTGGGCCGTCGAAAACATTGGTGTGCCGCCGGATATCGAAGTGGATCAGCTCCCGGCAGCGGTGATTGCCGGACACGATCCGCAGCTCGAGAAGGCGATCGAGGTCGTGATGGCGGAGCTCAGGAAGAATCCCCCGAAGACGCCGGCGCGGCCGGCATATCCCAACAAAGTTCAGAAAAAGTAAGGAGCGCACATGGAAAGGATCCGCCGAAGTTTCCGGCTCATCGAGCGGTCGTACCAGATTCTGATGCAGGACAAGGAGCTGATGGTGCTCCCGCTCCTGTCAGGCGTTTTCATTACGCTCGCGATCGTCGGCGTCATCCTGGGGTTCGGATTCAGCACCGACACGTTCGAACAGGACCGCGGCACAGCGTACCTGCCGATCTTCGTGATGTACGTCGTGACCTACACGATCGGCATCTTCTTTCAGTCGGCGGTGGTGGCCGGCGCCACGGAGCGCATGCGCGGCGGCGATCCGACGCTGCGCTCTGCTCTCGGCGCCGCGTGGAGCAGAATCGGCGCGATCCTCGGCTGGGCGCTCTTCGCCGCAACGGTTGGCATGCTCCTCAAGTTCATCGAGGATCGCGTGGGATTCCTCGGCAAGATCGTGACGCGTCTCGCGGGCGTAGCGTGGTCGCTCGCGACGTTCTTCATCGTGCCGGTGCTGGTGCTCGAGGACCATCCGGTCGACGAATCGTTCACGCGCTCGGCAAGTCTCTTCAGGCAGACGTGGGGCGAGACATTCGCCGGTGGCGCTGGTATCGGCATCATCGCGGTGTTCGCGTGGATCGCGCTCGCGATCGTGGTGTTCCTGCTGGTCTCGATCGGCGCGCTCATCCCCGCCCTCGTCGCCGGCGTCGTCGGCGCCGTCACGATCGCGGCATTCACGTCCGCGTTGCAAGGCGTGTACGTCGCGTCGCTGTACCGCTATGCAACCGCGGGACACGAGACATCAGGGTTCGACGAGGACCTGCTGGCCCAGGCCTTCGTGCCGAAACGCTAGCGCCGCAACTGAATACCACGGACCACACGGGAAACACCGTGTGGTCTGTGGTATTCAGTAAAAGCTTTCATCTAGACGTAGGTTGCCTCGAGCTCCGAGCTCGCGAGCAAGGCGTCGATGCACGCCTTCGATCCGCCGACGTACGTGCCATGCAGATCGATCTCGGAGAGCACGCACCACGCGTGATCGGCGGGCCACCAGATGTTGGCTGATTGGCGGCGCCACGGCTTGTTTGACGTCTGCCCCGGAAAACAGAAGTTGAAATCAACGCGAATCTCGTCGATCGTGCCGCGGAACACGTGATACCCGCGGGCGGGCAGCTGCAGGCGAGGTTGCAGCGATTGGGGCACGACGCTCCCGCCGAATCCTTCCCACACGCCGAAGTAGCACTCATCCGGCGTGGTCGTCGCCGGCCTGAGAGCCGCGAGCATGGGTTCGATGATCTCAAACGGCAACGTGCCACGACGCGGCTCGAATCCGTCCGGCACGAGGTCTTTGAACGGATCAAACCACATCCGCTGAACCGCGCGTTCGCCCTGGTCCGGCACGACCTCCTGCCAGCGGAGCGTGCGCACCGGCTCTACGTCGTGATTGGATATGGGATGGTACACCTTCGCGAACGCGTCGAAATGCCCCGGCACGTACGACGACACGTCCTTTGCGAACGTCGTGATCGATTTGACGAGCCAATCGCACACCGAGAGATTCGTGACGTGCACGAGGCCGGCCGCGCGCACGCGTTCGAACCCGTCCTCGCGCAGTACGTCCGTTTCGTCCTCGGTGAGGAAGCGCGTCACGTGTTTGGGAGCGCCACCGGCGGAGGCGTTTGCCACTTTGCGCTCGAACTCACGCTGCATCCGGCGTATCTGTGCACGCATGCGAAAGTATGCCAGCCACTGTCGGATCATTCTCTCTAGCCCTGTAGCCCTCTAGCCCTCTAGCCCTCTAGCCCTGTAGCTCTGGCTCCCAACGGCATACGCCTCGGCCAGCAGATCGCGGAATGCATCGTCGATATCCGATGGCGACGTGAGCCGGAAGTTGTGCACGAAATCGCGCCCGGCGAGACCTTCGATGCGGTGTACGGCCGGATGCGGCCGCTTCCGCTTGAGCCAGACGTGACCGCCCAGGTGCGATTTGCGCGGCACCACCGACACGAACCGCGCGCGCGTCTGAAAGACGATTCGTGTTTTCTGCGCATAGACGTGAAACGCGCCGTGCTCTCGCGTGGCGCGCTTCAGGGCGTCAAAGACCGTGCGAATGCTCGCGGGCTTGCCGGTAAAGTGCTCGGCAATCGTGTGCGAGCCGCACGAGTGCGACATGTTGCGCGTCACAAAGCGCTGGCCGCACTCGGGGCAGGTCCAGAGCGCGCGCTTGCTCATCGCTCGCTCACTGCTTGAGCGATGCGCTCACGAACGGCACCGGCTTGACCGGCTGTCCGCCGCCAACCGAAATCCGTACATCGCCGGCCGGCAGCCCATCCTTGCGAATCGTGAGCTTGACGTCGGCCTGCCGGCCCGCTGCGATATGCACGCGCGTGAACGCCGCAAGCGCACGCACCGCCCCGGCCGGAGCCGGATCGCTCAGGTACACCTGCACGACTTCGTCGCCGTCACGCCTCGAACCATTCTTCACGCGCACCGTGACGGTCGCGTCGCCATTTGCCGCGCGAGCGACGTGCAACCTGGAATATTTGAACTTCGAGTAGCTGAGCCCGAATCCGAAGCCGTACAGCGCGTCGCCACTGAAGTACCGGTACGTGCGCCCATTCATTGAATACTCTTCGAACGGCGGCAGATCTTTCTCGCTTCGGTAGAACGTCACCGGAAGCCGGCCGCCGGGGTTGTTGTCGCCCGCCAGCGTCTCCGCGATCGCGGTTCCGGCCTCTTCACCGCCGTACCACGCCGCCAGCACGGCCGCCGCGTGCTGCGCCGCATCGTTGATCGCGACAGCACTGCCACTCGCGAGCACGATGATCACGGGCTTGTTCGTTGCAAAGGCCGCGGAGAGAAGCCGGGCCTGCGGCGCTGGAAGATCGAGCGTCGTGCGGTCGCCACCGGCGAATCCGTCGACCTGCACGTTCATCTCCTCACCTTCGAGACTCGGATTGAGCCCCACCACCGCTATGGTCACGTCGGAGTTCTTCACCGCGTCGACGGCCTCGGCGAGGAGTGCGTCGGCGGGCGGCACCCACATGAGCTGAATGTTGCCGTTTCGCCCGGTTGCCGGCGCCCGGTATTCCACGCGAACTTCGTGCGGCTCGCCCTGAACGAGATGAATTGGCGCGGACGTGGCGGGCGCGCGTCCCTGCGCCGCCGGGAGTACGTCCGTCCCGTCGAGGAAGAACCGCGTTGCCGCCGCACCGCCGCGCACAGCAAACGTGTAATCGCCTGTGACCGGCGCACGCAGTGCTCCCCTCCACCGAACCGAGTATGACACGAGCGGCACGCCGGCGCGGAAAATCGACGAGTCGATGATCGGGGGCAGGCCCGGTCGCGTTTCCACCCGGCGCACGACGGGCGCGCCGGCAAGCTCGCCGTTCGCGAAGTACTCGGCGATCACGCCGGCCGCGCCGCTATCATGCGTGAAGGCGGTCGTCTGCACGGGAGCCTGCGCCGCCGCAATCACGCCGGGCACATAGGTGGCGCCCAGCGCGAACCTCACGTTCGCACCGCCGAACCGCCGCGCGATGCCCTCGAGGGGCGTGACATGCACTGACGAGAACCCGTTGTAGTTGCCGAGCAGCGCGGTGGGGTCGTCGGCGGCAGGCCCGATGACGGCGATCCGCCTTCCCTTCGTGCTGAGCGGCAACACGCCCTTCGGATTGGAGAGAAGGACGATGGACTTGCGCGCCGCCTCGAGTGCACGCGCACGGTGCGCGGGCGCGTCGACGTCCGAATACGGAATGCGCGACCACGGCACCATCTCCGGAGGATCGAACATGCCGAGCCTGAACCGTGCGACGAACAACCGCTCAAGGGACCGGTCAATGTCCGCCTCGCTGATGAGTCCCTTCGCGACGGCGTCGATCAGCGCTGTGTACTCACGGCCGCAGGTGAGATCCGTTCCTGCTTTCACCGCAGCCGCGGTCGCCTCGGCGCCGGTCGGCTTGTAGTGATGCCCGTTCGTGCTGTACATGTCGCCAACGGCACCGCAGTCGCTCACGACATAACCATTGAAGCCCCACGCGTCGCGCAACGTCTTCTGCAGCAGGTCCGTGTTCGCGCATGCAGGAACACCGTTCACGGCGTTGTACGCGCACATCAGGGAGTACGCTTTTCCCTCGATCATCGCCGCCCGAAACGCCGGCAGGTACGTCGCGTTCAGATCGCGTTCTGATGGCGTGATGTTCACCGCGTGCCGGGTGGGTTCCGGGCCGCTGTGGACGGCGAAATGTTTGGCTGTCGCGATCACCTTGAAGTACCGCGGATCATCGCCCTGCATCCCGCGGATGAACTCGACGGCCATGCGGCCGGTGAGAAATGGATCCTCACCGTAGGTCTCCTGCCCTCGGCCCCATCGTGGGTCGCGGAAGATGTTGATGTTGGGTGACCAGAACGTCAGCCCGTAGTACTGCGCGTGATTGTCTTGTGCGATCGCGTTGTTGTACTTCGCGCGTGCCTCGGATGAAATCACTTCGGCCACGCGGCGCATGAGGTCAGTGTCCCACGTCGCCGCCAAGCCGATCGCCTGGGGGAACACTGTCGCCTGGCCGGCGCGGGCGACGCCGTGCAGCGCCTCGTTCCACCAGTTGTACGCAGGCACGCCGAGCTCGGGGATGGCGGGCGCCCCGTTCTGCATCTGGCGTACCTTCTGGTCGAGCGACATGCGCGACACGAGATCCCTGGCACGCGCCTCGGCCGTCCGCGCGGGATCGAGATACGGCGGCTTAGGCGCCTGTGCGCTCACGAGAGTGGCGGCGAACAGAAGGATGGCAGCGTAGTGGCGCACGTCAGCGCCCCGTGTTCGAGTTGGACTGCTGACGTGTGAGCTTCGCAAAGTACGACACGGCGCCGTACGCGAGCCCTCCTTGTGTTATGGACGAAACCCAGCCGGTCATCTGATCACCGCGCACGCGGAGGGTCATGCTCGCCACGACGCGCGAGCGCGCGGAATCCGGCGTCGCGTCCGGCGCGCGGAGTGGCGCCTGGAAGCTGCCGGTAAACATTCCGTCGCCGACCGCTCCGTTCGACAGCACCACGGGCAGCTGGTTCCCAAAACCGACGTGAATGTCGGCGTCGGGCTTGACCGTGATCACGAACCGCACGGTGTCACGCTCGACGAGGATGGATCCGGTCCATACTCCGAGAATCGCATTGAAGCGTGCGGGGTCACGCGCCGGCGGCGTTGTCGTGGCCGCGCGGGCACGTGCCGCTTCCAGCGCCCGCGCCCGCTTCGCGTTGTATCCCGGCAGAAGCGCGCCGGCGATCATGTTCGACACGCGTGGCGCGCCGCTCGCGTTCGCGCGGTTCACCAGCACCACGATCACGAGCTGCTCACTCGGATAGAGATTCAGAAACGTGGATACGCCCGGCATGCCCCCTGTGTGGGAAATCCGGCGATACCCGCCGTCGTCCTCGAGTGTGCCCCACCCGAGACCGTACGCCGTACCCGGGCCAGATGGCGGCGATTCCGCGCGCTGCATCTTCGCGCGCGTCTCTTTCGAAATGATCTGTCGCTGGCCCGGGACGGTCGCGCCGACGTGGAACATCCCGAACCGGACGAGGTCATGCGCGCTCGACCACACGGCCGACGCGCCCATGTGATCAAACACGTATGGCTTGAGCACCGTGAGATCATTGTCGTAGCGCACCGCGGCGCGGTCACCGAGGCCGGCACCGCTGCTCACGAGCGTGTTGTGCAGTCCGAGCGGCTCGAACACTTCGTCGCGCATGTATTGCGCGTAGGGCTCGCCGCCGACGCGTTCATTGATGTGGCCGATAATCCCGAAGCCGAGGTTCGAATAGAAATACGCGTCGCCCGGCGGGTAGGCAGAGAAGCCGTAGTGCGCGATGGCCTCGTCGTCGCTGATCTGCTTCGGGCCGCCCTCGTAGAAGAACTGGTAATGCAGCGGCAAACCCGCCGAATGACTCAGAATGCGCCGCAGCGTGATCGATGACGCGTCCCCCTCGTAGACGCGCAGCTTGCTCATGCCGAGGTATTCATTGGCTGGGTGATCGATGTCGATCTTGCCGCGCTCGACGAGCACCATCATCCCTGTGGCCGTGAAGGGCTTCGAGATGGATGCGAGCGAGTAGATCGTTTCGGGCGTCGCCTTGATCTGTTTCTCACGGTTCGCGTACCCGAATCCTTCCTCCCACAGGATCCGGTCCCCCTTCGCGACGGCGACAGCGATCGACGGCAAATTCTGCGCGGCCATGATGGCGCGGATGGAATCGCGAATGGCAGCGAATGCCGAGGTATCCTGGGCGCCGCTGCTTGCTGCGCAGACCGCCAGCGCGGTCCCACAGAGGATTTCACGCAATCTCATCTCGGGCCTTCGCGTTGTCGTTTTGGTGTTCAGAGGTGATAAGTCTGTTTTGCAAGATCGTACGCCAGCGCGTGCGCCATCACCCGCGCGTCGTCCATGCCAATGATGTGCCGCGCGACGAGTCCGCCGAGATAATTGGCATCCATGCGCCGGGAGAGGTCGTGCCGTGCGGGAATCGAGCAGAACGCACGGGTATCATCGGTGAATCCGGCCGTCTTGTAAATGCCGGCGGTCTCCGTCGTGCGTTCCCGGAACCGCGTCATTCCCGCGATCGAGTCGTGAAACCACCACGGCGCGCCGAGCCTGAGCGCGGGATAGTGTCCCGCAAGCGGCGCGAGCTCGCGGCTGTACGTCGACTCGTCCAGCGTGAAAGCGACCAGCGTAAAGCGGGAGTCGTTGCCGTACGCGTTGAGCAGCTCGTGCAGGTTTCGCGTGAACTCCGTCGCGACCGGAATGTCGCCGCCGCGGTCGCGCCCGAACGTTTCGAACACGGTCTGGTTATGATCGCGAAGCGCGCCGGCGTGGAGCTGCATGACGAGCCCGTCCTGCACGGACATGTCGGCCATCTTCATGAGCATGTGCGCGTGAAAGCGCCGCTCGTCATCCGGCGTAGCCGTGCCTGCCAGCGCGCGGCCGAAGAGGAACGCGGCGTCAGACGCCCGTTCGGCGAGGGGCTCGATGACGCCGTGATCGGTCGCGACGGCGCCGGCGGCGCGGAACCGTTCACGCCGCTCGCGAATGGCATCCAGAAAGCCCGCGAAGGTCGTGATCTGCGACCCATGCACGCGCTCAAAGGCATCGAACTCCGCGCGCCAACTCTCCGGCGATGCAATGCGCAGCAATGCATCCGGGCGAAACGTCGGAATGACTCTTCCCTTCCATCCCGATGCGCCAATCGCGGCGTGATGCTCGAGCGTGTCGGCCGCGCCGTCGGTCGTCGCGAGCACTTCGATGTTGAATCGCTCGAAGAGCGCCCGCGGGCGAAACTCCGGTGAGCGAAGTTTCTCGGCGATCTGGTCGTACACGCGGTCGGCCGTCGCGGCCAGCAGCGTCTCGTGCACACCGAATACTTCCGAGAGCTCGTACTCGAGCCATGCCGCCGACGGCGTTCCCTGAAACAGGTAGTACCGCGACGCAAACAGCCGCCACACGGCACGCGGATCGGATTCGACAGCGCCGCCGTCCTTGCGCGGCACACCCAGCGACTCGAGCGACACCCCGTGCGCGTAAAGCAGGCGCAGCACGTAGTGGTCCGGCTGAATGATCAGCGCCGTGGGTTCCGGAAATGGATCGTTGCGCGCGAGCAGCGACGGATCCACGTGACCGTGCGGCGAGACGATCGGCAGCGCCCGCGTCTCCTCGTACAGGAGACGCGCAGCGCGCCGCGTTTCAGGTTCGGGGTCGAAAAACCTGTCCGGATTCAGATGACCGGCGTCCACCCGTTCTCGTATTGGCGTCCCCAGAGTCTTGCGGCATCGGGATCGCCGATGATGTGGCCGTTCTTCGGATCGGTCTTGAGCTTCCGCCCGGTCTGGTGCGCGATCGTCCCGAGATGGCACAGCATGCCGGTCTTTGCGCCGTCGGAAATCGGCAGGTTGAGTTTCGCGTTCCCGCGGATCGACTCGAGGAAATTGTTCATGTGCATGGTCGTGAGCGCGTCGTCACCACTCGTGTTCAGCGCATCATCGACCTGCTTCGCAATCGATTCCTTGACGAGCTTGTTCTTGACGTCATAGATCGAATAGCCGTCCTGGTCGATCACGAGGCTCCCGCCGGATCCGAGCACCGCCGTTCCCCGTGAGCGGCCGTACATCGGCAGGCCGTTGCAGCTCTGGCCGTGCCAGATGATCATCTTGCCTCCCTCGAATTCGAACGTCGCTTCCTGCGTGTCGGGGAACTGCCAGTCGTCCTTGAAATGGAAGCGATGTCCGGTCGACATGACGCTCGTCGGATAATCGACGCCAAGCATCCAGCGCGCCACGTCGATCTCGTGCGTGCCGTTGTTGCAGATCTCGCCCGTGCCCCAGTTCGTGAACCAGTGCCAGTTGTAGTGAATGATGTTGCTGCGGTACGGCGTACGCGGCGCCGGCCCCTGCCAGAGCTCGTAGTCGAGATTCGCCGGCACGGGAGCCGGCGTGCCGATGCCGATGCCGGTGCGCGTGTTCGCATACCATGTGCGCGCGAGATACGGCGTTCCGATCACCCCGTCCTTGAGCGCCTGCAGCGCCTCGAAGAATTTCGGCCCCGAGCGCCGCTGCGCGCCGAGTTGCACGAGGCGTCCGTGCTTGGCGGTCGATTCAACCACGAGCTCGTCTTCACGCGCGTCGTGCCCTGAGGGTTTCTCCAGGTACACGTGCTTGTTCGCGTTCACCGCGAGCATCGTCATGGGCGTGTGCCAGTGATCGGGCGTGGCGATCACGATGGCATCGACGGCGGGGTCATCCAGGATGCGCCGGAAACCCCCGACCTGCTTCGGCGCCTTGCCCTGCGGGTTGGCTTTGGCAACGGCCGCGGCGGACTTGGTCAGCACGTTCGAGTCGACATC
>DASRAP010000059.1:0-7815 GCA_035638155.1 Gemmatimonadaceae bacterium
CCGAGCGCGGCTGGATCGGCCCGCCCCCGTTCCGCGTCGTGGCCATGGTGACGGGCTTTAACAAGACCATGGACGCGGTGTTGACGGCGCTAGTAAGGAGCTACGGAGAGGGCTAGTGGGCTAGAGGGCTAGTGGGCTGGAGGGAACAGCCGCGGGGTACATTTCTCCCATGCCAGCAAGAACCCCCTCCGGCCCGCCGGCCCGCCAGCCCGCCGGCCCTTCGTCGCGCATTCGCGCGACGACCATCCTCGCCGTGCGCCGGGATGGCAGGGTGGCCATGGGCGGCGATGGGCAGGTCACGGTCGGCGACACGGTCATGAAGGCCAACGCGCTCAAGGTCCGCGCCTTGAAGGGCGGGAAGGTCGTGGCCGGGTTTGCCGGCGCCGCGGCCGACGCGTTCACGCTCTTCGAGCGGTTCGAGGAAAAGCTCGAGCGTCACCCCGGCAACCTGCCGCGCGCGGCCGTCGAGCTCGCCAAGGATTGGCGGAGCGACCGCGTGCTCCGCCGCCTGGATGCGCTGCTTGCCGTCGCGGACGTGCACCATGGTTTCATTCTGTCCGGGTCGGGAGAGCTGATCGAGCCCGACGATGGCATTCTCGCCATCGGCAGCGGTGGCCCGTACGCGCTCGCCGCGGCGCGCGCGCTCATCGGGCACACCGCGCTCCCCGCCGCCGACATCGTTCGCAAAGCGCTCGGCATTGCGGGCGACATCTGCATTTACTCCAACGAAAACATCACGGTCGTCGAACCGCAGTAATGCCCTCTACACGCACCGAACAAACGCTCGCCAAGCTCGCGGATCTTACGCCGCGCCAGATCGTGGCCGAGCTCGATCGCTACATCGTCGGCCAGAGCGAGGCCAAGAAGTCCGTCGCGATCGCGCTTCGCAACCGCTGGCGCCGCCAGCGCGCGCCCGAGCCGATCAAGCACGAGATCAGTCCGAACAACATCATCCTGATCGGCCCGACGGGCGTCGGCAAAACGGAAATCGCGCGCCGGCTCGCGAAGCTTGCCGCGGCGCCGTTCGTGAAAGTCGAAGCGTCAAAGTTCACCGAAGTCGGCTACGTGGGGCGCGACGTCGAGTCCATGATTCGGGATCTCGTCGAAAGCGCCATGGACATGGTGCGCACCGAACGCGAGCACGAAGTCGAGGATCTCGCGCACGATCGCGTGGATGAGCGGCTGCTCGATCTGCTGCTGCCGCCGCCGCCGGAAGCGCCGGCGCCCAAGGCAGAGAACCAGTCCGTGTTCGTGGTGGCGCCGAGTGGCGAGACCACTCCGGAAGCGCCCGACCTCGCGAAAGAGCGCCATCAGCGCACGCGCGACAAGCTCAAGCAGCTTTTGCGCGACGGCCAGCTCGAGCAGCGCGAAGTCGAAGTCGAGGTCACCGTCGACACGCCGATGTTCGGCATGATGGTGCCACAGGGTGCGCCCGACGCCGCGGGCGACATCGGTGACATGCTGAAGGACATTCTGCCGAAGAAAAAGAAGAAGCGCACCGTCTCGGTCACCGAGGCGCGGCGCATTCTGCTCGACCAGGAATTCGACAAGCTCATCGCCGACGACGACATCATCACCGACGCGCTCGAGCGCACCGAAAAACTCGGCATCGTGTTCATCGACGAGATCGATAAGATCGCAGGCGGCAAGGGCGACCACGGCGGCCCCGACGTCTCACGCGAAGGCGTGCAGCGCGACCTCCTCCCGATCGTCGAAGGCTCGAACGTGCAGACCAAGTACGGCATGGTGAAGACCGACGGCGTGCTGTTCATTGCCGCCGGCGCGTTTCACGTGTCGAAGCCGAGCGACCTCATTCCTGAGCTGCAGGGCCGTTTCCCGATTCGCGTGGAGCTCACGCGTCTTTCGGAAGACGACTTCGTGCGCATCATGACGGAGCCGGAAAACGCGCTCACCAAGCAGTACGCGGCGCTCATCGCCGCGGAGAACGCGTCGCTCGAGATCACCGCGGACGGCGTGCGCGAAATCGCGCGCATCGCGGCGCTCGTGAACGACAAAATGGAAAACATCGGCGCGCGCCGCCTGCACACCGTCATGACGACGCTCCTGGAGGAAGTCATGTACGATCTCCCCGACAGAGGAACGGCGCCGATCGTGTTCGACGCGCGCCAGGTGCGAGACAGGCTGAAGGCGATTGCGGAGGATGAGGATTTGCGGAAATACATTCTCTAGGGCACGAGAGGGCTAGAGGGCTAGTGGGCTAGTGGGAACTGCAACTGCGTTTCCCTCCAGCCCACTAGCCCTCCAGCCCTCCAGCCCTAAATTGCGTCCCTTCCAATGCCGCCGGTCTTGAAGCCTCGCCACTTCCTCTCCTTCGCCGACTGGTCGACGAAGGAGCTGGACGCGCTGCTCGTGCTGGCGGAGCGGATGCGGCGCGGCGAGTATCGCGAGCGGCCGCTCGAGGGGAAAACGCTCGCGATGGTGTTCACGAAGGCGAGCACGCGCACGCGCGTCTCCTTCGAAGTGGGCACGCTGCAGCTCGGCGGGCATCCGCTCTTTCTCTCGTCGCGCGACGTGCAGCTCGGGCGCGGGGAGCCGATAGCGGACACGGCGCGCGTGCTCTCGCGTTACGTGGACGGGATTCTCGTGCGCATGTACGCGCAGCGCGACGTCGACGAGCTCGCGCGGTACGCGACGGTGCCGGTCATCAACGGGCTCACCGACTGGCTGCATCCGTGCCAGGTGCTCGCCGATCTCCTCACCATCCGCCAGCATCTGGGCAGCGTGAAGGGCATGCGCATCGCGTGGATCGGCGACGGCAACAACATGTGCAACTCGTGGATCGAAGGCGCGGAGCGTTTCGGTTTCACGCTCGCCATCGCGTGCCCCAAGGGATATGAGCCCGACATGTCGCTCGTGCGCCGTGCGCGGAAGAAAACGACGATCGAAATCACGAACGATCCGCGCGCGGCCGCGGCCCGCGCGAACGTGGTGAACACCGACGTGTGGGCGTCGATGGGACAGGAGGAAGAGCAGGCGGCGCGCGAGCGAGCGTTTGCGCCGTTCCGCGTCGACGCGCAGGTCATGAAGCGCGCCGACAAGGGCGCGATTTTCCTCCACTGTCTCCCCGCGCACCGCGGCGAAGAAGTCACGGCGTCGGTGATCGATGGCCGGCAGTCGCGCGTGTGGGATCAAGCCGAGAATCGCCTGCACGTGCAGAAGGCGATCATGGCAACGATAATGAAGGGCCGGAGAGCTAGTGGGCTGGAGGGCCGGAGGGGACGGCGCGGATGAGCGCGCCAAAAGTCGGAGCGGCGGCGCCGGATTTCACCGTCGAGACGGACGAAGGGAAAACCGTTTCGCTCAGCGATTTCCGCGGGAAACCCGTCGTGCTGTACTTCTATCCCAAGGACGATACGCCGGGGTGCACGCGAGAAGCGTGCGATTTCCGCGATGCGTTCCCGCGATTCACGAAAGGCAAGGCCGTGATCCTCGGCGTCTCGCCGGACACGGTCAAGTCACACGCGAAGTTCAAGAAGAACTACGACCTGCCGTTCACGCTTCTCGCCGACGTCGACAAAAGCATCGCCAAGGCCTACCGCGTCTGGCGCCCCAAGAAATTCATGGGCCGCGAATTCCTCGGCGTCGTGCGCACGACTTTTGTTATCGACGCGAAAGGCGTGATCAGGAACGTGTTCGAAGTGAAAAAAGTCGCCGGTCACGTGGAGGCGGTCGAATCGGCCATCTCTGAACTGCGTTAGGGGTTACGGGTCGGGGAAAAAACTGCGTGGACAGCGAGAAACGTTTTGAGCTCACAAGGTTCCCCGCTGTCCACGTTTTTTCTCCCGTTCTCCCGTTCTCTCGTTCTCCGCAGTCTCTCTGCCCCTATTGCATCGATCCCACGAGCATGATATGCGCCTTCGCCGTTCCCGCGAACATGAGCCACGGCGTTCCGGCGGGACCTGGCTTCTCAGAGATGCCCGTCGTCGCCATCGTCGCGCCGGGCATGTAGATGACGCCAAGCGGCGTCGCGCCCGTCACTTTGCGCGTCGCGGCGTCCCAGCCTTCCTTCTTTCCGGTCAGCGAGTACAGCGCGCCGTGCGCCGGCATCTTGAGCTTCCCGCTCTTGATCTCGGCGAAGCGCGCGGAATCGACGTCCTTGACGCCCTGCGTCCGGAGCTCGCGCCCGCGCGCCATGAACGGCTCGAGCGATTCGTGATAACACGCCACGTGGAAATCGGGGCGCGTCACGTAGAGCGCGAGGCATCGCATGCCGTTCTTGCCCTGGCGGATGATTTCGAGCTTGCCGTCGGTCTTGTAACCCATCACGGTCGCGTCGGCCTGCATCTCCTTTGGGAGCGGAAGGACAGCGGCGGCGATCTGTTCGTCGACGGGCGGCAGCGGCTTGGCCTGCGCGGCGAGCGCAAGCGAGGCGGCGAGAAAAAGGGCGGCGAGAGCGTGTCGCATGTGGGGCAAGGAAGGTTGGAGTGTCAACATGCTGTCCCATCGCTTCGCCGTTGTCAAACGCACCCCCTTGGCCCGTTCGCCCGTTCGCCCTTTCGCCCGTGTTGTGACTCCCCGTTCTCAGGCGGGTATTTCGCTTGACGGTCCCCGTGGCGAGCCGCACTATGCTGGAGCAGCCCCGCTTGGGTGGCCCGCCGCGTGACGGCAGTTTCCGAGCTTCCGAGCCCCAGACCCCCGACAGGAGACCGCCGTCCGGCGGTGCGTGACCCGATGCGATTCTTCCGCTCCACCGTCCGCGGAATGCTTGTGCTTGCCGCCGCCGTCAGCCTGACCTCGTGCGGCAGCGACGGCCCAACCGAGCTCGTGGTGGGGGGCCTGCGGTTCGTGGCGCAGCCCGTCAACACGGCCGCCGGCACGCAGTTCTCGATCTCCGTCGAGCTCGTGACAGATGCGGGGAAGCGGGTGACCTCGGCGACCGACATGGTGACCCTCGGCGTCACGGGGAGCGCGACGCTCACCGGGACCACGACCGTGGCCGCCGTGGCCGGCGTGGCGACGTTCTCCGGCCTCACGCTCACGAAGACCGGGTCCAACTATCAGCTCACGGCGACCTCGGGTTCGTATACGAACACGAGCGGCTCGTTCACGGTCGATCCGGGCCCCGCGAGCGCGGACCAGACGACGGTGACGCTCGCGTCGCAGACACTGACCCCGAACGTCGCCACATCCGCGACGTTCAGTTTCCGCGACGCGTTCAACAACGCGATCGCGAACAAGCAGATCACGCTCACGTCGAACCTGGCGGGGCTCACGTTCAATCCGAGCAGCGGGACGACGGACGCGAACGGCAATTTTCAGACGAACATCACGGCGACCGCCGTGGGCACGGCAACGCTGAGCGCGAACGTGGCGGGGATTTCGGTCACGATCAGCGCGCCCGTCACCGTGCAGCCGGGCGCATCGGCGATCCGATTCGTGACGCAGCCGGCGAACGTGCAGGCTGGCGTGGCGTTCAGCGTTTCTGTGGAAATCGTGAGTGCCCAGAACCAGCGCGTAACGACCGCCACAAACCCGATCGTGTTGACGGTGACAGGGGCGACAGTGAACGGCTTGCTGACGACAAATGCAGTCGCCGGCCTTGCGACGTTCAGCAATCTCACGATCAACAATCTGGTCGCGAACGCGCAGTTTACTGCGACTGGCGCAGGATTTACCGCGCAGAGCAACGCATTTGCGGTGGCTGCAGGACCGGCCTCAAGCACGCAATCCACGGCGGCACTCTCGGCGACTCTGATCACCGGAACGTCGCCAACGCTGACGCTCACGGTCAAGGATGCACTGTCCAATGTGATCGCTGGCGGGACGGTTTCGCTAACGACGACCGTGCCAGGATTGACGTTCGGGACGCCCACAGGCACGACGTCGGCGTCGGGAGTGTTCACAACTACACTCATCGCGCCAGCGACTCCGGGCACCGGGAATATCGTGGCCACTGTCAACGGAACCGCGCTGACCTACGGGGCGACCGTGCTCGTGCCTTGTGCGAATAGCGCGGCGCTCACGATCGGAACGCCGTATAACGGAACCGTTGACCAGTTTACGGGCTGCACGGGAGCCAGTCTGCCAGCGGCCTTCATTCCGTTCACGATCCCCGCCGGTCCTCCACTGGCGTATTCGTTTACAGTCACTGGGCAGGCCGGCTTCTCTCCGGGCATCGGTATTCAGACAACGACGACTGGCGGGATCGCGGTCATCATCCCAGCGCCAAGCGCGACGCCGACGGTCAACACTCGCGAGTACTTCATGCCCGGGGGTGCCTATTTGATGAAGGTGGCGTCAATGACGGGCGCACCCGGAGCGTTTACCCTTGCCAGCGTGCAGGCGAATCCCGCAACCGGGTGTCTTTTGCGAGGGCTTGTTGGCGTGACCATGACGCTCTCACTGTCGCTCGCGTCGTCGGATTGCACAGATACCAGCCCGGGTGGCCCGTACTACTATGACGAATTTGTGTTTTCCGATACTCGGTCATGCACGATATCGATGCAGGCGAGCTACCCGGTTTTCCTCGAGTTTGACGATGCCTTCACTGGTGCAGGGATCTACGCGACGCAAACGGTCGTGAATAGTGATCAACAGACTTTTTCGCCCTGTACGTCACCCGCTGGCAACCCGCTCGCGATATTCCCGAGCTCAGCCTTTGGCTCGGTTACCGGCGCGTACACCCTGACGGTCACGATGGCGGGTGGGGGAAATGGGGCGGCATCGATCAGGATCGGCGGTAGCGCGATGTCAGATCTGTTCGCTCCGCGTCCGAAGCCCGCACGGAACACGGTGAAAAGGCAGTAGGCGATCGCGTCGTTAGGAGGTCAGACGAGCTGCAATGCCGGCCCCACAGGAAATGCGGCGCCTAGCCGAGTCTCTTCGTCCCTTCTCTAACACTGTCCACTACCCACCGGGCCGCGCGTCCCAACGCGTGGCCCGCAATCATTGCGACATCCTCGAGCTGCGGCTCCACGCTCTCGCCGAGTGAACGCAGAATGTCCGTGCGCATTCTGAGAATCACCGGACTCGCAATCGGAATCACCTGGAAGTAGCGGTCGTAGCGCGTCCCGATTCCCTCGAGCAGCGCCGCCGCGCGGCCGAAGTACACCAGGTGCTGCGGCAGAATCACCGGAAAATCGAACAGCGTCTTCATCACGCGGTCCGCCAGCAGTCCTTCGATCCGCTCGCGCGCCGTGGTCCGCGAGTACGCGTTCTTGATGAGCAGCTCCGCGAGCCACACCAGTTGCTCGTCGGTCATCTCGGGGCCCGCCACGCCAAGCTCGCGAAAGCCCTTCGCGACGCCGTGCGCGTCGCGGCGAATTGCCGCCACCGCCGTGTGCATGATCGCGCGCCGCGTGTCGAGCGCCACGCGCACCGTCATCCCGAAATCCACCAGCACGATTCGCCCGTCGGGCGCGACCATGAGATTCCCGGGATGCGGATCGGCGTGAAAGAGTCCGTCGACGAGCATCATCTGGATGTACAGCTCCACCAGCCGCGCCACCACGCGGTCGACGTTGACCGACGCCGGGTCCAGCTTGTCGATGCGCGTGCCGTCCACGAACTCCAGCACCAGCACGCGCTGCCGCGACATGCCCTCGATGACGCGCGGCACCTTCACGTGCGGATTCCCCGCGAAGTTCTTCCCGATCTCGGCCGCGTACTCCGCTTCGAGATTGAAGTCGAGCTCTTCGTGAATGCGCACTTCGAACTCGCTCAGCACGGAACGAATGCGCGCGACTTCGGGGTGGTGCACGTAGCGTTCGACAACAGAAAGAATCGTCTTCGCCGCCGAGAGGTCGGCTTTTACGCGGCGATCGACATGTGGCCGCTGGACTTTGACAGCCACAA
>DASRAP010000060.1:0-4977 GCA_035638155.1 Gemmatimonadaceae bacterium
CACGGCCGGCGATCAATTGCATCCCGGCATCATTCATGGCGGAACCGGCGCGCGCTTCAACCTGGCGCTCAACGCAAACGTCGGCGGCACGACGAGCCCGCAGAATCCATCGGGGGAGGCCGCGCGCACCGACTGGACCCAGCCGCTCGTCTTCTCGAAGGCCGATCCGCGCGGGCTCTACTACGCGAATCAGTTCGTGTTCAAGACGACGGACAACGCCGCCACGTGGACGCGCATCAGCGGCGATCTCACACGGCCGAATCCGGGCGAGCCGTCGAACCTTGACGAAGAAGCGAAGAATCAGACGGATCGGAACGGCAAGCGCGGCGTCGTCTACACCATCGCGCCGTCACCGCTGCTCGTCCCGATGGTCTGGATCGGCACCGACGACGGATTCATTCAGCTCACGCTGAACGACGGCAAGACGTGGACGAACGTGACGCCGCCTGCAATGACCGCGTGGAGCCGGGTGACGATGATGGAAGCGTCGCACTTCGACTTCAACACGGCGTACGCGAGCGTCGACCGGCATCAGCTGCAGGACTTCGATCCGTACATCTATCGCACGCGTGACCAGGGCAAGACGTGGCAGCGGATCACCGACGGCATGCCGGCCGGCGTGTACGTGCACACGATCAAGGAAGACCCGATGCGGCAAGGGCTGCTGTTTGCGGGCACGGAGCGCGGGGCGTTCGTCTCGTTCGATGATGGCGACCACTGGCAGCCGCTGCAGAACAACCTGCCGGTGACGTCGGTGCGCGACTTCGAGATCTACGACGGCGATCTCATCGTGGGGACGCACGGGCGCGGGATCTGGGTGATCGACAACATCAGCGTGCTCAGGCAGCTGACGCCGCAGATCGCGGCGAAGGACGCGCATCTGTTCAAGCCCGCCGACGCGATCAACGTGATCCAGGGAGGAGACAACGGGACGCCGATGCAGAAGGACGAGCCGATGACGCCGAATCCGCCGAACGGCGCGATGATCGACTTCTGGCTCAAGTCGAGCGCGACGGTGAAGCTCGAGATTCTGGACGCCGCGGGCACGGTGCTGCAGACGTACGCGAGCGATGGAAGCGCCGCGGACGATGCGGGCGGACGGGGCGGACGCGGAGGCCGAGGCGGTGGTGGCGGAGGGATCCCGAATACGAGCGCGCTGTGGCGCGAGCCACCGGCGCCGTTCACGGGAGCGGCGGGGTTGCACCGCGTGGCATGGAGTCCGCCGGGCGGCGGCGGAGGACGCGGGGGACGGGGACGCGGAGGAGGAGGAGGAGGGGCGGCGGTGACGCTGCCGGGGACGTTCACGGCGAGACTGACGGTGAACGGGACTGCACAGTCGGAGAGTTTCGTTGTGAAACCGGACCCGAGGCAGGCCTCGTGAACGACGTTAGCGGATAGCAGGAACCACGTGAGGGGTGGACAGCAAAGGACGTTTTGAAGGAACCACGTGGGTCTTCCGCACGTTCCTTGCTGTCCACGTCCCTTCGTCTCACGTTGTTCTTCTAACGCCTGACGTCGTTGAACGGCCCTGGCAAAACGTGCCGGAACGCGTCCGTGCGCTCGCGTACGAATGCTTATGCGTGCAATGAATTGGTGACCGTCCGCGTCGCGATCCGTGATATGCTTGCGCCGTGCAAGATTACCGAAATCTTCGCGTCTGGGGGGCCGCCCGTAAGCTCGCCGTCGAAGTCGCGCGCGCATTTCCTCTGCGTTCGCGCCGCGCGATTCCGGAATTGCGTTCGCAGGCGATACGCGCGGCCCGATCTGTTTCATCGAATATTGTCGAAGGCTGCTCGCGATCGTCCAGCCTCGAGTTTCTCAATTTTCTCGAGCGCAGTCTTGGCTCGCTCAACGAACTTGAAGATCACCTGCTCTTTGCGCATGACGTTGGTACGATTACCAGCGAGACACACGCGAAATTGATCGCGCAGCTGGTCCTGACCAGAAGAATGCTCATTTCTTTCTTGCGGCCAGTACAACGCGCCGCGGCTGAAGAGGCCGCACGCCGCCGAGAGCGAAGACGAAAGGGCTAGGCACTCACGTCGTCGTTCACTACGTGTTTTGCTGTCAACGTCCCTCCGATCTAACGTACCACTGCTATCGCCTGACGTAGTTGGCGCCGTTGCGGGCAAACTGGCCAACGACTTGACTTGCCCTTTCCCCCGATTACCCTTCCCTCCCCATGCTCTCCTCTTCTCTCCGCCACCGCCATCACCACCTCCCTCCCGGGGCGGCGTGATGGCGCGTAGAGACTAGACCAACGCACACAACGCCGGCCCTGTGGCCGGCGTTGGCATTTCATCACCTGCCTTCGCCGCCATCGGGCCGCGGAGGATTCGGTGAATTCCAGCTCAGAGCTCCGCATCGCGCTCCCCAAGGGACGCATGCAGGACGAAGTGCTTCGCCTCATGGCCGACGCCGGACTCGCCGTCCGCCTCGGCGTGCGCGCCTACCGGCCGACCGTCGCGGGCGGCGACTTCAGCGCCAAGATGTTGAAGCCGCAGAACATCATCGAGATGCTCGCCAACGGATCGCGCGACGCCGGCTTCGCGGGCGCCGACTGGGTGGCCGAGCTCAACGCCGATGTCGTCGAGGTCGTCGATACCGGCTTCGATCCCGTTCGTCTCGTCGCCGCCGCGCCGACGGACCTTCTCGACAAGAACGGAGCGCTCCCGAACCGGCCGCTGGTGATCGCATCCGAGTACGCGCGTCTCGCGCGCGCGTGGATCGCATCACGCGGTCTCGATGCACGCTTCGTGCATTCCTACGGCGCAACCGAAGTCTTCCCCCCGGAAGACGCGGACCTCATCGTCGACAACACCGCGACCGGCGCGACGCTTGCGGCGAATGGCCTCAGCATCGTCGACACGCTCCTCGCGTCGTCCACGCGACTCTACGCGAACCCCGCGGCCATGGATGATCCGGTGCGCCGTGCGGCCATCGAACAGCTCACGCTGCTGCTTCGCTCCGTGCTCGAGGCACGGCGGCGCGTCATGCTCGAGCTGAACGTGTGCGCCGCCGCGCTCGAAGCCGTGTGCGCGGCGCTCCCGAGCATGCGCGAACCCACGATCGCCTCACTGCACGGCAATGCAGGGTTTGCCGTGAAGGTCGCCATCCCGCGCGATTCCGTCGCCCGCGTGGTGCCCTGCATCAAGGCGCTTGGCGGCACGGACATCGTGATCAGCTCGCTCGCGCAGATCGTTCCATGACCAGCTGCGCACCAATTCCGCAGCTGGCGTCCATCAACGCGTATGCGCGCGATCGCCACGGCGCGCCGTGCGACCTCGACCTGGGCGGCACGGAGTCGCAGGTCAGCGCGCCGCCCGCGGAAAACGGCGCGGACGTGCTGGCCGGCGTGACACGCTACCCGGATCCTGCCCCGCTCGCCCGCGCGCTCGCCGGACTGCACGGCATCGCGGCGAGCCACGTGCTGGTGACCGCAGGCGCCGACGACGCGCTCGAGCGGGCCTGTCGCGCCATGCTCTGCCCCGGACGGAACGCGATCCTCACCAACCCGACGTTCGAGATGATTCCGCGGTACGTCGCGCTGACCGGCGCCGACACTCGGTTTGCGCCGTGGCCGTCGGGCGCCCTTCCCGTGGGCGAAATCATTTCGCGGGCCGATGCGAACACGACGCTCATTGGGATCGTCACACCCAACAATCCCACGGGCAGCGCCGCGTCACTCGCTGACATCGCGCGGGTTCACGATGCTGTTCCGCAGGCGCTGGTGCTGCTCGATCTCGCCTACGCCGACTTCGCAGCCGAGGACCTGACGCGCGCGCTCCTCGGACTCCCGCGTGCGATTGTCGTCCGCACGCTTTCGAAGGCGTGGGGCCTGCCGGGACTGCGCGTTGGATACGCGATGTCGGACCCCGCGGTGCTGCGGTGGTTGCGCGACGTGGGGAGCCCGTTTCCGGTGGCATCCGCGTCGCTCGCGGTCGCGGAACGAACGGTCGTGCGATCGGCAGCCGTTCGCGATGAAACCGTCTCGCGAACGCGTGCGAACCGCGCCCGCCTCTGCGCACTGCTGACTGAGCTCGGCGTCGAGCCGCTCGACACTCAGGCAAATTTCGTCACCGTCGCCGGGGATCGTGCGCGCTGGATTCGCGACGTCCTCGCCGGATTCGGCATTGCGACACGATTCTTTACCGGCGGTGACTGCGCGCGTACGCGGATCACCGTGCCTGTCGACGCGCGAGCGCTCGTGCGGGTAGAGCACGCGCTCCGCTGCGGCGTCGACCCCGAGGTTGTCCTGTTCGATCTCGATGGTGTCATCGCCGACGTATCCAACTCGTATCGCGAGACGATCCAGCGCACGGCGGCGGCTTTTGGCGCCACGGTCTCAGCCGGCGACATTCGCGAACGCAAGGCGCGCGGCCACGCGAACGACGACTGGCGCGTGACGGCCGATCTCGTGCATGCGGCCGGGATCAACGCCTCACTGGAAGACGTTACGAACACGTTCGAGCGCATTTATCAGGGCGACGCGGGGAGCGAAGGGCTGAACGCCAGCGAACGCCCTCTGGTGTCGCGCGAGTGGCTTGCCTCGTTTGCGTCCCGTTGTCCTCTCGGAATCGTTACCGGCCGGCCGCGCGCGGATGCCCGGTTCTTTCTCGATCGTTTCGGGCTCACGGAATTCTTTGCGGTGGTCGTTGTCCGCGAGGACGCGCCGCTCAAACCGAACCCCGCGCCGATCACACGCGCGTGCACGGAGCTCGGCGTGAAGCGCGCGTGGATGATTGGTGACACGCGCGACGACATCGTGGCCGCTCGCGCAGCGAACGCCCTGCCGATCGGCGTGGTCCCCCCCGGCGATCCCCCGGACGACATTGGCGCGTCGCTCACGCACGCCGGCGCGGCGCGGGTGCTGGGGACCACCATGGAGGTGCGCGCATGCCTGTCCTGACCCCGCGCGTGGCGCGCGTCGAGCGAACGACGCGCGAAACCACGCTCACGCTCGACTTCACGCTGGAC
>DASRAP010000061.1:0-11569 GCA_035638155.1 Gemmatimonadaceae bacterium
AACAACAGATCACTCCGCTCGGCGTCGGTCGGAACGCGCTTCGTGACCACCTTCCAGTCGGCGTCGTGCAACGATGCCGGCGGCCGGTCCTGCACGAGGAGCCCTCCGCGCACCCGCTTGAAATCGAGGGAGCCGGCGTCCGCCGGCGCCTTCCCGCGCAGGACCCGAAGATTCTTCTTCGCCGTGAGCGTTTCGAGCGCCTTCGCCGAAAAGTCCGGCGCGACGACGCATTCGACGAAAAGATTGGCGACGGCCGCGGCGGCGACCTCGTCGACGGGAACCGTGAACGCGATGACGGAACCGAACGCGCTCACCGGATCACAGGCGAGCGCCTTCTTGTACGCTTCGGCGGCTGATGCTCCGACGCCGAGCCCGCACGGAGTGGTGTGCTTGATGATCGCGCACGCAGGCTCGCCCGCAAACGGATCCGTCGCGAGCAGTGCACCTTCGAGGTCGAAAATATTGTTGAACGAGAGCTCTTTGCCGCCGAGCTGCTCGAGTGCGCCGATGCCCGCGCCACGCTTCTCGACATAGAACGCCGCCTGCTGGCCCGGATTCTCGCCGTAGCGCAGGCCCTGCGCGCGCTCGAACGCGAGCGTCATGCGATCGGGGAAACGGTCTCCGTCCTGCTGCGCGAACCAGGTCGCGATGGCAGCGTCATACGCTGCAGTGTGCTCGAAGACTTTCTTCGCGAGCGTGCGGCGGAGCGCCGCGGCGTCGCCGTCGCCACGCAGCGCGCCGACGACGGCCTCGTAATCGTGCGGATCAACGACCGCGAAAACCGATTCGGCGTTCTTCGCCGCCGAGCGCAGCATGGACGGCCCGCCAATGTCGATCTGTTCGATGACGTCGTGTGGCTTGATGCCGCGCTTCGCGGCGGTCTCGCGGAACGGGTACAGGTTCACCACGACCATCCCGATGGGCGCGATGTTGTGCGCCGCGAGCGCCTGCATGTGCTCAGGAAGATCGCGCCGCGCGAGAAGTCCGCCGTGCACGACCGGATGCAACGTCTTGACCCGGCCGTCGAGCATTTCGGGAAAACCCGTGAGATCCGAGATGTCGCGTACGGTGAGCCCGGCCTCGCGGAGGGCGCGTGCCGTGCCGCCCGTCGACACGAGCGACCAGCCGAGGTCCGTGAGCTGCCTGGCGAAGTCGGTCAGGCCGGTCTTGTCGGACACTGACAGCAGAGCGAGCAAGAGGAAAGGGAAAAGGGGAAAGGGAAAAGTCTTGAAAGGATCGAGAAAGAGAGAAGAGGAATGAGGAATCTAGGAGCAGGACCGAACTGCGGCGTCTACTTCGTCCCCACTCTCCGGCACAGCTCCTCTATCACCCGTGGATACAGCCGGTGCTCGACAGCCAACACTCGCGCTGCCAGTGTGTCTGGCGTGTCCTGCGGCATGACGGGCACGCGCTCCTGCGCGAGAATCCTGCCGCTGTCGAACACCTCGTTCACGATGTGCACCGTCGCACCGCTTTCCTTCGCGCCCGATGACAGCACAGCCTCGTGTACGTGCCGGCCGTACATGCCCTGGCCACCGAACGCCGGCAGCAGCGCCGGGTGGACGTTCACGATCCGCTCCGCGTACGCGCGCGTCACGCTTGGCGGCACCAGGCGGAGATATCCGGCGAGCGCAATGAGATCGATCCGGTACTGCTCGAGCAGGCGCTCGAGATCCTGGTCACGTGTGTTCGGCGCCAGGTGCACTGCGGCGAGTCCGGCGCGACGCGCACGGTCCAGGGCGCCGGCCTGCGCGCGATCGCTCGCCACGACCACGACGCGTCCCGGAGCGCCCGGACCGAGCGCCGCGAAGTGATCGAGAATGGCCTGGAGATTTGTTCCGCCGCCGGAGGCGAGGACGGCGATGCGCGCCGTCACGTCAGTCAATCGCACCGGTGATCGGTGTCCCGATGATCGCGGCGACGGCCGCCGCGAGATTGGGCGCGAGTTCGAATTCGCGCTTCGCCTGTTCGATTTCTTCCGCGGGAGTTTCCGCCGTCGGCACCAGGATCCCCCGGCCGCCGAGTGTTTTTGCTGCGACGATGTCGTGCAGCCGGTCACCAATGTAGGTGCACTGCGGCGGCAGGAGATTCATTTCGCGAATGGCCTGCTCGTACATGCCCGTTTTCGGTTTCCGGCAGTCGCACGGCCCCGTGAATTCGGGATGATGCGGGCAGTGATACGTCGCGTCGATGAACGCGTCGCGCTCGCCGAGGAGATCGTCGAGCCGTTCGCGCACGCGCTCGTAGTCCTCCTCTGTGAAGAGTCCTCGCGCGATTCCCGCCTGGTTCGTGGCGACGATCACGGGAACGAGGGCATTGTTCAGATACCGCACCGCCGTCGACGCGCCGGGGATGAGCGTGACACGCTCGGGCTTGTCGATGTAGTGGGTGTCGTGAATCAGCGTGCCGTCGCGGTCGAGGAAGACGGCACGCCGCGGCATCGTGTAGCGTGGAGCGCGCTTCGCCATCACGATGTGCTCCGCGCGATCATATCAATCAGCACGCGCTGGTCCGCGGGGAGTACAGTACGGATGTCGAGACGCATGGCGTCGGACTGGACGCGGCCGATCACCGGGACCGGCGCGCTGCGCAGAGCGCGCTCCCATCGCGCCGCATCGCCGTACAGACGAATGGCGAACGAATCGAGGCGGGCCGTGGGATACGCGCCGCCGCCGACGGCGCTGTGCGCGGGGACGATGTCGTTCGGGATCTCGAGCGCAGCGAGCTCGGCGCCAAGCGCTTCCGCACGGGCGCGCACGGCCTCGGGCGTCGCCGTGATCATGGCCAGTGTCGGGATTTCGCGCACGGCCTTTGCGGGCTCGCGATAGGCGAGCAGCGTGGCCTGCAGCGCGGCGAGCGTCAGCTTGTCCACGCGAAGGGCGCGCGCGAGCGGATGCGCACGCATCGCCGCGAGCGATCGCGCATCGCCAAGCACGATTCCCGCCTGCGGCCCGCCGAGGAGCTTGTCGCCACTCATCACGACCACGCGCGCGCCGCTCGCCAGCGCGTCGCGCGCGGTGGGCTCGCCGGCGAGTCCCCACGCCGCGAGATCCAGCAACAGCCCCGAGCCGAAGTCGTGAATCAGCGGAACGCCGGCTTCGTTCGCGACCGTCGCCAGGTCGCGCAGTCCGACTTCGGCAACGAAGCCGTCCATCGTGAAGTTGGATCGATGGACCTTCACGATCGCGCCCGTTGGCGCGCCGAGGGCGCGACGATAATCGTCGAGATGCGTGCGGTTCGTCGTGCCGATTTCCACGAGGCGTACGCCGGCCTGTGTCATGATGTCGGGCACGCGAAACGATCCGCCGATCTCGATCAGCTCGCCGCGCGACACCAGCACGTCGCGTCCGTCCGCGAGCGCGCGGAGCGCGAGCACCAAGGCCGCCGCGCAATTGTTCACCACGAGCGCGTCTTCGGCGCCCGTGAGCTCCATGAGCAGCGCGCGCGTATGCGTGAGCCGCGATCCGCGCATTCCCGTCGCGAGGTCGAACTCGAGATTCGCGTGGCCGCCCGCGATCGCGACCATTGCGTCGATCGCCGGTGACGCGAGCGGCGCGCGTCCGAGATTCGTGTGCAACACGATCCCGGTCGCGTTGATCACACGGCGCAACAGCGCGTCTTCCGCTCCGTCGAGCGCGGATTCAGCGAGCGCGGCCCACCCGCCCGCGCTCTCCGGAGCCTCGATTCCGCCCGACCGCACGCGCTCAATGGCGTCGCGCACGGCGTTCGTCACTCGCGGTCGCGGCGCGCGCGCGAGCAGCGGCGCGAGCGCCGGGTCGGCCAGCAGCGTGTGAACGGCGGGAAGTGAGCGGCGGGCGTCGGTCAATGTCGTTGCGGCAGGTACACGGGGCGGAAACGAGCGACGCCGAGGGTGTCCTTTCGCGCGCCCGGCGGCGTCGCCGGTGCCGTAGGTTTCGGTCTGGAGAATGATGTCTGGGACGTCTGTTCGCCAGCGATGATTCCGCGCGCCTTCGCTACCGCGACATACCGGATTCCCGGCTCCAGGGGCTTCGGGAGGACGATGGCGAATTCCGTGACGAGGGCCGGCCGTTTGGAGACCGGCGGAGGCACCCGCTTTTTCGGGTCGCGCGCGATGGAGTCCTGAATCGTCGCGGCACGCTCGATCGAATCCCGTCTCTGCTTCTCGCGCGCTTCCCGTCGCGCCGTGCTGGTGTCCGCGGCGATCTCCGCCGCACGGGCCGCCTTCGCGGCAGCGTCGCGGGACGCCAGGAACGCCGCCCACGTCGTTATCGGTCCGGTCGCGAGGACCGCGCTGTCCGCGGTCGCGGCGCGGATTTCCACCGAGGGGAGATACCCCGAGTCAGGTGACACGGGCCTGTCAAACGTGAGGTGCAGCGTCGATCCTGAATCGGCGACCTGAACCGACCGCAGTCTCGGACCCAGGCTGTCATGCGGAAATGCGTAGAGCTCGAGCGAGGCTGAGTCGGTGAGCGTGACCGCGGCGGTGTCGAAGTGTTCGCGCGTGTCGATCTTCCTGTTGCGGTTCGCGTCGATGCCTGCGCGTACGATGTACGATCCGCGCGGAAGAAACGGAATGACGAAGTGCCCTGTGGAATCGGTTTCGGTGACGTAGGTAAGGGTGCTGTCACCTGCGGGATTTGCCGTCACGAGGGCGCGCGCCGCGGGCGCGGCCTTGGTCCAGTCAAACGCGACGCCGCTCACGCGCGTCCGCGGAATGCTGTCTCCGGTCGAGAACACGATCGTCGTCGCCGTGTCGCGCGCGTTTCCCTTGAGGTCCGCGATTCCCGGGAGCACCGTGACGACGTACGTCGTACCCGCGCGCCAACCTTTGCGCGGGCGAATCGTGATCCGCGAGCGGTGCCATTCGACGACGGGATCGCCTTCGACCGGAGAAATGAGCACGATACCGGCGAGGTTCTGCGCACCCCGCGGAGACTCTGCGATGACTTCGTCGAACTGCAGCTCGACTTGGCGCGTCTTCACCTGCACGCGTCCCGAATCAGGCGCGACGTGAACGAGCTTGGGGGGATCGAGATCTGGCGGTCCGCCCGGAGGCTCAGCCGGAGACGCGCACGCGACGGCGAACGCGAGTACGAGAGCGGTTCGCCGCCGCGATTTCATGTTCCGCCGAGCGCGCGGTGCTTGGCCGCGAGTTGCTCGCGACGCGCGCGCCATTCGTCCGCCTTCCGTCGCTCGGCCTCCACGATCGCGGGCGGTGCCTTGGCGACGAATCCGGTGTTGGCGAGGCGGCCTTCGAGCGACTTGAGCTGCTTTTCGAGTGAGCTCAGCTCCTCCGACACGCGCGCCTGTTCCTTCGCGACGTCCACGATGCCCGCGAGCGGGAGCACGAGCTCGCCGCCTCCGCGCAATACCACGTGCGCGGCAGGTCCCGCGGGCGCCGATGGCGCCACCGCGACGGGCGAGCGCGACATGCGTTCGACGAACGCGCGATTCGCTTCGAGCGCGCCCGCGAGATCATCTGCGCCCACGAGCACGGCCGGCGTCGGCACGCTCGGCGCCACGTTGTAATCGCCGCGAATCTGCCGGATGCCTGCCACGAGCTCCTGCACGCGCTCGAACTCGCGCGCGTTGGTGCTCCAGCCGCCGCGCACCGTTGGCCACGCGGCGCGTGCGAGAAACGCGCCGGCCGGGCGTCCGGGAAGCTTCTGCCACAGCGACTCGGTGATGAACGGAACAATCGGGTGCAGCAGACGCAGCGCGTGATCGTACACGTGCAGCAGGACGGCGCGCGCGACGTTGCCGTCGTTGCCGGGACTGAGCAGGCGCGGTTTGACCGCTTCGACGTACCAGTCCGCGAGCTCGTTCCACGCAAAGCGCCGCGCCGCTTCGGCGTATTCGTCCAGGCGCATGCCGCGGAACCGTTCACCCGCGGGCCACGCGCCCGACTCGGGCCGCGAGGGCCCAAGTGCCGCGTCACACTCGGCGATCGCCGCATCGAGCCGCGACAGAATCCAGGCGTCAGCGGACGCGAGCTGCGAGGTATCGATGCTCGAGAGCGCCGGCGGGGTGGTGTCGCCGATGTTCTGGAGAAGAAAGCGTCCGATGTTCCAGAGCTTCGTGACGAAATTGCGCCCGGGCGCGAACGACTTCTCGAGATCAGCCGGATCGAGAATGACATCCGTTCCCATGCCGAGTCCCGCGATCACCGTCCACCGCAGCGCATCGGCGCCGTAGAGCTTGATCACGTCGAGTGGATCGATGCCGTTGCCGAGCGACTTCGACATCTTGCGATGCTGGGTGTCGCGCACCGTGCCGTGCAGATACACGGTGTGGAACGGCTCCTGCTCCGCGAACGCGTAGCCGAAGAACATCATGCGCGCGACCCAGAAGAACAGGATCTCCGGGGCGGTGACGAGCACGTCAGTCGGATAGAACGCACGGAAGTCCTGCGCGGACGTGTCCGGCCAGCCGAGCGTGGAGAGCGGCCAGAGCGCGGACGAGAACCACGTGTCGAAGACGTCGGTGTCCTGACGGAGCCCGAGGCGCTGTACCTCCTCAAGCGTGGGATCGTCGCGGCGCACATGCACTGTGCCGTCGGCGGCGTACCACACCGGCACGCGATGTCCCCACCAGATCTGGCGCGAGATGTTCCAGTCGCGAATGCCCTCGAGCCAATTGATGTAGACCGCTTCCCAGCGTTCCGGGAGCACGCGCACGCTCCCCGAACGCACGGCCGCGAGCGCCGGCTCGGCCAGTGGTTTCATCTTCACGAACCACTGATCGGAGAGGCGCGGCTCCACGATGGTATTGCAGCGGTAGCAGCGGCGCACGCGATGCGCACGCGATTCCTTGTCGACGAGCGCGCCGGAGTCGGCGAGCATCTTGGCAATGCGCTTCCGCGCGTCGAAGCGATCGAGTCCGACGATGTCGGCGGGAATGCGGGTGCCCGCCTCAGGACCCGGATTCATGCGCCCCTCGGCATCGATCACAACGGGCGACGCAAGACCGTGACGCTGGCCGACGTCGAAATCGTTCGCGTCGTGCGCGGGCGTGATCTTGAGCGCGCCGGTCCCGAATTCGCGATCGACGTAGGTGTCCGCGATGACGGGAATCTCGATGTTCACGATCGGCAGCATCACGCGCTTGCCGACGAGGTGCGTGTAGCGCTCGTCCTCCGGGTGCACGGCGACGGCCACGTCGGCGAGCATCGTTTCGGGCCGCGTCGTCGCGATCACGATTGACTCATCGGCGCTGCCGACCACGGGATACCGCACGTGATAGAGCATGCCGGATTCGTCATGAAACTCGGCTTCTTCGTCGGACAGGGACGTGAGACATCGCGGACACCAGTGAATCACGCGATGGCCGCGGTACACGAGACCCTTCTCGTACAACGTGACGAACGCCTCGCGTACGGCGCGTGAGAGCTCCGGCGAGAACGTGTACGCCGTGCGCGTCCAGTCGCACGAGCATCCCAGTGCGCGGAGCTGTCGCAGGATGGCACCGCCGGTTTCGGCCACGAATTGCTTCGTCCGCTCCACGAACGCGTCCCGGCCAACGTCGAAGCGCGTCTTGCCCTCGGCGGCGAGGAGTTTCTCGACGACGTTCTGCGTGGCGATGCCCGCGTGATCGGTGCCCGGGACCCAGAGTGCTTCGTCGCCGGCCATGCGCCGCCAGCGCATGATCACGTCCTGTACCGAGTCGTTGAGGCCGTGACCCATGTGGAGCACGGCGGTCACGTTCGGGGGCGGAATGACCATCACGAACGGCCGCTTCGGGCCCCCAACGCGCAGGCTGCGTGTGGCGTCGGCGCGGTGGACGCCGGCTTTTTCCCAGGCCTCGTACAACGCGGCTTCGGTCGCTCCCGGATCGTACCGTTCCGCGAGCGACGTCGTGTCTTTTGGTGCGGTCATGCGGGAATTCTAAGCGCCTGTCGGAGCGCCCGGTGCAGCGTGGGGGCGTGCGCGTCGCACGCGCAACCGGTTCTCGACGTGCTCGACTCCCGGCACGCCGCGCGCGATGGTCACGGCGTGCTCGGCGTCGTATTCGCTTGGAACGCGGCCGGCAAGGACGATCGTGGCCGGTTCGGGTTCGTCGATCTCGATGGCGCGCTGCGACAGGATCGGGTCCTGCTCGAACGCGGCGAGGACGCGTTCGTCGATGGGCTCGCCGTCGTCGTCCTGGTCGAGCTCCTCGTCGCTGTCTTCGCCGGCGGATTCCTCTTCGTCGTCCTCGTATCCGTCGTCCGCCTCGTCGTAATAGTCGCCGGCGTTGTCGTGCTCGTCCTGATCCTCGTCCTGATCGTCGTCCAGGTTCTCGTCTTCGGGTTCGTCGCTTTCGGCGAGCCAGGCCTCGGCCGCGCGGAGCAGGCCGCCAAAACGCTGCACCAGTTTTTTGCGACCGCGGAAGCGGTCGGCGAGCATGATTCCGACCACCACGCCGGCCGCGGCGCCGGCCGCAACCCAGAGCGTGGTGCTGAGTGGTGAGGAAGAGGATTCGTGCGTGCTTCGCGGCATGGGAAAACCGTAGCGAGGATCGCTGAACGCGGACTAGCTTCCACTAACTTCCACTAGCTTTCACCTACGTAACGCGAGCGGTCAGGAAAGATACACCGCTCCCGGCTTCTCGTCCTCTTTTCGTCTTTTCACGCGTGCTCGTTTTTACATTGCCGGATGGTGCCACCCGCGAGGCGGAGGAAGGGTCCCTTCCGCGCGCACTGGTAGAGTCGATCGGTCCGCGCCTGGCGCGCGACGCCGTCGGCGTGGCCGTCGATGGCGTCGTGCAGGACATGATGACGCCGCTCCGGCAGGGTGGTGCGCTCATGGTCCTCACGAAAAAGGATCCGCGCGCGCTGGCTGTGCTCCGGCATTCGGCGGCGCACATTCTCGCGACAGCGGTGCGCAAGCTGCGTCCGGACGCGAAGATCGGCTTCGGCCCCGCGATCGAGGAGGGTTTCTACTACGACTTCGAAGTCGCGAAGCCGTTCACGCCGGAAGACCTCGCCGAGTTCGAGGGCGAGATGAAGCGTGTCGTCGCGGAGAAGTATCCGTTCGTCCGCGAAGAAGTTTCGCGTGACGAGTCGAAAAAACGCTTCGCGGACGACCCGCTCAAACTCGAGCGCATCGACGACCTCGGCGCCGATGAGGTCATCTCGACGTACACGGACGGACCGTTCATCGATCTGTGCCGCGGGCCGCACGTGCCGGACACGGGCTGGCTTCAGCATTTCAGGTTGCTCAAGACGGCCGGTGCGTACTGGCGTGGCGACGAAAAGCGCCAGATGCTGCAACGCATTTACGGCACCGCGTTCTGGTCGGAGCAGGATCTCAACGCGTATCTGCACCAGATCGAGGAGGCCAAGCGGCGCGACCATCGCGTGCTTGGCAAGCAGCTCGATCTGTTCATGCTGCATCCGTTCTCGCCCGGCGCGGTGTTCTGGACGGAACGCGGCACGACGATCTACAACGCGATCAACGATTTCATTCGCGAGCGCCAGCGGCACGATTTCCACGAGGTGAAAACGCCGCTGCTGTACAACAAGGCGCTGTGGGAGATTTCGGGACATTGGGGCAAGTACCGCGAGAACATGTTCCTCGTGCTCGACAACGAGTCCGGCGAGCACGACTTCTCGCTCAAGCCCATGAATTGCCCCTCGCACTACCTGCTGTACCAGTCGAAGAAACATTCGTACCGGGATCTTCCGCTGCGGTACGTGACGTTCGATGTGCTGCACCGGAACGAGGTCACCGGCGCGCTCGCCGGCCTCACGCGCGTCCGGCAGTTCCAGCAGGACGACTGTCACGTGTTTCTGCGCGAAGACCAGATCAAGGACGAGGTCGCGTTTCTCCTGCGCTTCATCCTGAGCTACTACGAGGCGTTCGGCCTCACGGCGCGCATCAAGTTTGCGACGCGCCCCGCGGTGCGCATCGGCGCCGACGCGACCTGGGATCGCGCGGAAGCGAGCCTCAAGGCTGCGCTCGAGGCGACGGGCCACGCGTACGAGCTCAAGCCGGGTGACGGCGCGTTCTACGGACCCAAGATCGACTTCGACGTGCTCGACTCGATCGGCCGGCCCTGGCAACTCGGCACCATTCAGCTCGACTACGAGAATCCCGAGCGGTTCGACCTCACCTACACGGGCGAGGACAACACGCAGCACCGCCCCGTGATCATGCACCGGGCGGTGAGCGGCTCACTCGAGCGTTTCATCGCGATTCTGATTGAGCACTATGCGGGCGCGTTCCCGGTCTGGCTCGCGCCGGAGCAGGTGCGCGTGATCACCGTCAGTCCGGAGTTCGCCGACGGCGCGCGTGCATTCGCGACGCGACTTTCCGATGCAGGCGTTCGCGTGCATTTCGAGAAGCGTTCCGGGACGCTCAACGCGCACATCCGTGAGGCCGAGATGATGAAGGTGCCGTACATGGCCGTGATTGGAAAACGCGAGCTCGAGCAAGGGACCGTCGCGCTGCGTTCACGCGGCGCCGGCAACAAGCAGGAGGTCGTCAGTCAGGACGATTTCCTCACGCGCGTCGTGGAAGAATCGCGGACGCGCAAACTCTAATCGTCCATCTCCGTATGTCTGTTCCAGTGATTGTTTCGGCCGTTCGCACGCCGATCGGCAAATTTCTTGGCGGGCTCGCCTCACTGAGCGCGCCGGAGCTCGGGGCGGCCGCGATCAAGGCGGCCATCGAGCGCGCGGGGCTCAACTCCGCCCACATCGATGAAGTGATCATGGGTCACGTGGTGCAGGGGGGCACAGGACAGGCGCCCGCGCGCCAGGCCGCGATCAAGGCCGGCGTGCCGAACACCGTCCCTGCATTCGCGGTGAACAAGGTGTGCGGCTCGGGGCTCCAGGCAGTGATGCTGGCGGCGCAGGCCATTCGTGCAGGCGACGCAGATGTGATCGTCGCGGGCGGGCAGGAATCCATGTCCAACGCGCCGTATTACGCGTACGGACTCCGCGGTGGCGTGAAATTCGGTGATCAGACGCTCGTCGACGGCCTCATCCGTGACGGGCTCTGGTGTTCGTTCTATCAGCGCCACATGGGTGGCCATGCCGAGCACACGGCGCGCAAGGCGAAGATCACGCGCGAGCGGCAGGATGAATTTGCGCTCGCGTCCCAGCAGAAAGCCGTTGCGGCGGCGAAGAGCGGAAAGTTCGACGCGGAGATCGTGCCGGTCACAATTCCGTCAAAGAAAGATCCCGTTGTCGTAAAGGCGGACGAATCGCCACGCGCGGATACGTCCCTCGACGTCCTCGCCAAGCTCAAGCCGGCGTTCGCGAAGGATGCGCCGAAGGACATGACCGCGGACCAGCTCACGGTGACGGCCGGCAACGCGCCCGGCCTCAATGACGGCGGCTCGGCGCTCGTCGTGACGTCGGAAGAGTACGCGAAGAAAAACGGCCTCACACCGCTCGCCCGCATCACGGCGTACGCGTCGGGCGGCGGCGATCCGCAGGATCTGTTTTTCGCGCCGATTGTTGCCGTGAACAATCTCATGAAAAAGACCGGCGCCAAAATTGGCGACTACGATCTCATTGAAGCCAATGAAGCATTCGCCAGCCAGGCGCTCGCCGACGGCGACGGATTGGGCTGGGAGTGGGCGCGCGTGAATGTGAACGGCG
>DASRAP010000062.1:0-2502 GCA_035638155.1 Gemmatimonadaceae bacterium
GCCAGCAGCGGCGATGGCGCGCGCGCGTCAAGCTCGTGCAGGAGGCCTTCGTCGGTAAACCTGGCGAGTGTCTCTGCGCCGAGTGACCCGGCGCGCAGCGCGTTGTCCACGAGGCGCTTGTACATCGCCGTGGCACTGCGCACGGCGTGATGCCAGTACACGTTGCGGTACATCTGGTACTTCGCGAAGAGCAGCGACTCGAGCGCCGAGAGTCCTTTTTCCGATACGCCGATTGCCAGCCGTCCGCGCGCGGGATCGTCTACGAGCAGCAGCGCGTGAATGAGCCGGTCGACGTCGATCTCGCCATACGGCACGCCGCACATGCGCGCGTCGCGCTTCAGATACTCGATCTTGTCGAGGTCGACGGAGCCGCTGATGAGGCCCGCGAGGGGACTCGTACTCTCGCCACGAATCATCGCGAGAATGCGCGCGGGCGCGTCGGCACCGAATTCGCGCCGCAGAATTGCACCCACATCACCGTCGAGAATCAGCGGCCGCGCGACGTCCTCATGATGCGGAACGCCGCTCTCCTCGAGTGCATGCGAGAACGGATAGTGGCCGATGTCGTGCAGCAGCGCCGCCGCGCGCACGAGATTCGCTTCCAGCGGCGGAATGTTCGCCAGCTCGCCGCGCTCGCCGAGTGCTCCGATCGCCACCCGCGCGAGGTGGTACGCGCCGAGCGCATGCTCGAACCGCGAATGCGACGCGCCGGGGTAGACGAGATGCGCGAGCCCAAGCTGCCGCACGTACCGCAGACGCTGAAATGGCCCCGTATCCAGCAGCGCCAGCGCGAAGGGCTCGAGCCGGATGCTGTTCCAAAGAGTGTCGCGGATGGTGGTCATGCGGCTAAGCAGGGCTAGAGGGCTAGAGGGCTAGTGGGCTAAAGGGAACGCAGTTGCACTTCCCACTAGCCCTCCAGCCCTCTAGCCCTCTAGCCCTCGAGCACCTTAGGGCCTGCCGCCAGCACCGAGGGATCGAGGCCACTGAACTTCTTGATGTTCTCCGCAAACATCCCCGCGAGCTTCTTCGCCTGCGCGTCGTACGCGGCGCCGTCTTTCCAGGTCTTTCGCGGATCCAGCACGTCGTTCGGCACGCCCGGAACTTCCGTCGGCATTTCGAGGCCGAACACCGGATGCGTCACCGTCTTCACGTTGTCGAGGGCACCCGCGAGCGCGGCGTTGGCCATCGCGCGCGTGTACGAGAGCTTCATGCGCTGGCCCACGCCGTACGCACCGCCGCTCCAGCCGGTGTTGAGGAGCCACACGCGGCTCTTGTGCTGCTTGAGCTTCTCGCCAAGCATCTGCGCGTACTTGGTGGCGGGCCACACGAGAAACACCGCGCCGAAGCACGCGCTGAACGTCGCCTGCGGCTCCGTGACTCCACGCTCGGTGCCTGCGACCTTGGCGGTGTAGCCGGACAGGAACCAGTACATGGCCTGTTCCGGCGTGAGCCGCGCGATCGGCGGCAGCACACCGAACGCGTCGGCCGTCAGAAAGACGACGTTCGCCGGATGGCCGGCGCGTCCGGACGGGACGTGGTTCTTGATGTACGGCAGCGGATACGACGCGCGCGTGTTCTCCGTGATCGACTGATCCTCGAACTTCACGCGCTTGTTCTCGTCGAGCACCACGTTCTCCAGGATCGTTCCGAACATCTGCGTGGTCTGGTAGATGTCCGGTTCGCCCTCGCGCGACAGGTTGATCACCTTCGCATAGCAGCCGCCCTCGTAGTTGAACACGCCGTCGTTTGACCAGCCGTGCTCGTCGTCGCCGATAAGCCCGCGATGCGGATCGGCGGACAGCGTCGTCTTTCCGGTGCCGGAGAGGCCGAAGAACAGCGCCGAGTCTCCCTTGTCGCCGACGTTCGCCGAGCAGTGCATCGAGAGCACGCCGGTTTTCGGCATGAGGTAGTTCATCACCGTGAACATCGACTTCTTGAGCTCGCCCGCGTAGCGCGTACCGCCGATCATGATCATGCGCCTGGCGAGATGCAGCACGATGAACGTGCCGGTTCTCGTCCCGTGCTTCGCGGGATCGGCCTGCATTTCCGGCGCGTGCAGCACCGTGAAATTCGGCGCAAACGTGGCTAGCGCGGCGGCATCCGGACGAATGAACATGTTGCGGACGAACGCGGCGTGCCACGCGTTCGGTGTCACGTAGCGCACCGACAGCCGGTGCGATTCATGCGCGCCGCAGAACAGATCCTGCACGAACAAATCGTCGAGCCCGTTGAGGTACGCCTTCATGTCGGCGAGCAGAGCGTTGAAGTGCTCCTCCGTCATGGGCTGATTCACCTTTCCCCAATCCACGTCCTTCTCGGATGAAGGCTCCTTCACGACGAACTTGTCGTTCGGCGAGCGTCCCGTGTGGGGTTTCGTGATGCCGACGAACGGCCCCATGTCCGCGAGCTCGCCTTCGCCGCGACGAATAGCCTCCTGGATCAGCTCGGGCGCGACGAGGTTGGCGTGTACGGTGCCCTTCGGGGCGAGTCCGAGCGGGGTCA
>DASRAP010000063.1:0-7196 GCA_035638155.1 Gemmatimonadaceae bacterium
GCAGGGAAAGAACCTCGAAGGCGTGCTCGGCAAGCGCGTCGTGGATCGCGCCGAGCTCATTCTGGACATCTTTGCAACTCGCGCGCGAAGCGCCGAGGCGAAGTTGCAGGTCGAGCTGGCGCAGCTGGAGTACTCGCTGCCGCGGCTGACGCGACTCTGGACGCACCTCGAGAAGTTTCGCGGGGGCATCGGTGTGCGATGGCCCGGCGAAACGCAGCTCGAGACCGACCGCCGTCTCGTCAATCTTCGCATCAAGCTGCTCAAGGACCGGTTGCGCGATGTCGCGCAGTCGCGCGAGGTGCAGCGGCAGTCACGTCGCGACGCCTTCCGCGCGTCGCTCGTCGGCTACACGAACGCGGGAAAGTCTTCGATTCTGCGCGCGCTCGCGGGCGACAACGAGATCTTCGTGGAGGATCGGCTGTTCGCCACGCTCGACCCACTCACGAGGGAGATCGACCTCGATGACCGCCACACGGCGCTCGTCACCGACACGGTCGGTTTCATTCGCAAATTGCCGCACCATCTGGTCGCGTCGTTTCGCGCAACGCTCGACGAAGCGCGCGAGGCCGACGTGCTCATTCACGTCATTGACGCGAGCAGCGCGACCTGGGAAGAGCAGCGCGTCGTGGTCGATGATGTCCTCGCCGAGCTTGGCGTGCACGACCGCCCCGTCGTTCATGCGTTCAACAAGATGGACGCGCTGCCGGAGGATCTCGCCGCGGCGCTGACGGAGCGCGTGCAGAATCTCCTGCCGAATTCGGTGTTCGTGAGCGCGCGGACGAAGGACGGGCTCGCGCCACTCAAGTCATCGCTCCTCGCCGCGGCGCTCTCAACGCGCCCGGTGACGGAGCTCGCAATTCCGATCAGCGACGGGAAGCTCCTCGCGCAGGTGTACCGCGAGGCGGAGGTCCTGAACCGGCGCACCAACGACGGACAGATCGTGCTCCAGATCCGTGCTGAGGCCGAAGTGCTCGGCCGCCTGCGCAAGGCCGTCAAGGCAGACTGAAGTGGGCGCGAAGGGACTCGAACCCCTGACCCCTGCTGTGTGAAAGCAGTGCTCTAACCAGCTGAGCTACGCGCCCGGCAACCGGGGAAAAACTATTGGTCACGCACGGGCAGCGGTAGACATTCCCCTTCGCACATCAGCAGTTGACAGGTGTAGAATTCACGTGTCGGACGCCCGCGGGCGTCCCCCGTGGCCGCCTTCGGGCGGCCTCTCATTATCTCCAAGGATCCGATGTTCTCCAATCGATACGCGGCGCGTGTAGTCGGCGCGTCGGTGTGCCTGGCCGCGTGTGTGACCACTGTCGCGGCGCAGGCGTCCGGTGGGATCGCCACCCCGCCGGTTCCGCAGGCCAAGCCCGAGCTGCCGCGGAAGTTCACGCCGCTCCCCACGTCGCCCGCGATCACCCCACAGGACCTGATGTCGCGCCTGTACGTCTTCGCTGACGATTCAATGCAGGGCCGCGAAGCGGGCACGCCGGGGCATGTGCGGGGAACGGAGTACATCGTCCGCGAGCTCACGCGCCTGGGTCTCAAGCCCATGGGCGAGAACGGCACGTACTATCAGGTTGTTCCGCTCGTGAACTCGAAGCTCGACATGGTGAGCGCGACGCTCAAGTCCGACGGTCGCCCGCTCGTTGCCGGCCGTGATTTCCAGCCTGTGCCCGGTGTGCTCGGACTCGATTTCCCCGTGCACGCAAACGTGCAGTCCGCGCCATTCGTTTTCGGCGGGCGACTCGGCGCGAACGACGCCATTCGCCCCGATTCGGCGAAGGGCAAGATCATCGTATTCACACCGCCCGTCGGTCAGAACGGGATGCCGGGTTACCAGATCTGGGCATTGGACCAGCAGCTTGCGTCGTACAAGGACGCGGCGGGCGTGCTCGTGTCGTCGCTCGAGCTCACGCCTCCGCCGCTCATCGCGGTGCTGCAGGATGAACAGATGGAGCTCCAGAAGCCGGAGTCGCAGTCCGACAAGCCGCCAATTGCGATCATCTCGCAGGCAACGGTGTCGCAGCTCTTTGGTGCTCCCGCTGACTCGTTGCGTGTCGGCAGGGCGGGGAAAGCGGGGACGTTCACGTTCGGATTCAAGAACGACCCGCCGCCGGCGCCGTCGCGAAATGTGGTGGCGATGGTCGAGGGCAGCGATCCGCGCCTCAAGGGTCAGATGATCGCGATCTCCGCACACTCGGATCACGTCGGTCTTTCATCGGAGAAATTCGATCACGATTCGCTGCGACTGCTCGACGTGATCACGCGGCCCATGGGCGCGGAATCGGGTGAGCGGCCGCTCACGCCGCCGGAGCGCGCGAAGTTCATGGCAGCGCTCGACTCGGTCCGCAAGCTGCGTCCGCCACGTCCGGATTCGATTTCCAACGGCGCGGACGACGATGGCTCGGGTTCCATGGGCCTGCTCGAGCTGGCCGAGTACTTCCAGACGTTGCCGCAGAAACCGAAGCGGTCGATGCTCTTTGTGTGGAACGTCGCGGAAGAGAAAGGACTCTTCGGGTCGGAGTGGTTCACCGAGCACCCGACAGTCCCGCGCGACTCGATCATCGCCGACATCAACATCGACATGATTGGCCGCGGCGACGCCGATGATCTCGAGAACGGCGGGCCCGATTATCTCCAGATTCTCGGCTCACGTCGTCTGTCGACGGAATACGGCGACTGGATCGAGGAAGTGAACAAGAAGCCCGGATTCAACTTCCGATTTGACTACCAGTTCGACGCGCCGGGCCATCCGCAGCAGTACTACTGCCGCTCCGATCACTGGAATTTCGCGCGGTGGGCGATTCCGACGGTGTTCTTCTCGACGGGTTCGCACGTGGATTACCACATGGTGACCGACGAGCCGGAGTACATCGACTACACGCACTACGCGAAGGTCGTGCAATTCGTCGGCGCGGTCGCGTCCGACATCGCAGCGCGGCCTAACCGTCCGCTCGTGGACAAGCCGAAGCCGGATCCGCACGGGGAGTGTAAGCAGTAACTACGGAAGACGACGGAGAACGACCGAGAACGGGAGAACGGGAGAACGGGAGAACGGGAGGGAGGGGACTGATGATTCGTTTGCGCGGAAGGTACGGATTCGAACGTCTCGCTCACTCCTCTTCTCGTTTTCTCGTTCTCTCCGTCTCGCTCTCCGTCTCCGTCTCAGTCTCCGTCTTCGCCTGTTCCTCCGACCGCGTCACCGGCACGAATTCCGGGCCGCCCGAAGTGCCGCCGTTGCTGCCTGCGCCGAGCACTGATCAATCGCTGATCCCGCTCAAGACGGTCGCTGCGGAGCGCGGCATCCGGCTCGGGGCGGCGGTGCCGGTCCCTGAGGAGTTTGGCGATGCGTTCACGAAGTTCCGGAATGTGCTGGTACGCGAGTTCAGCATGCTCACGCCGGAAGACGCGATGAAGCACGAGTTCGTGCATCCGGCGCGCAACACGTATTCGTTCACGGCGGGGGACCTGCTGGTCGATTTCGCGAAGGCCCACGGCATGGCGGTGCGCGGGCACACGCTGGTCTGGCACCTGCAGCTGGCGGACTGGCTGACGTCGGGAACGTGGAGCGCGGCCGAGGGGCAAACGCTTCTCGAGGATCACGTCAAGACGGTCGTCGCGCACTACCGTGGCAAGCTCGCGGCGTGGGATGTCGTGAATGAGCCGCTCTGTTTCGACGGCAGTTTGTGTTCGGGATTCTGGCGCGACCTCGTGGGACCGGACTACATCGAGCGTGCGTTACGCGCCGCGCACGCCGCCGACGGCAACGTGCCGCTCTTCATCAATGAATCGGCGATCGAGGGATTCGGCCAGAAGTCGGATTCCATGTATGCGCTCGCGAAGCGACTCCTGGACAAAGGTGTTCCGCTGAATGGGATCGGGTTTCAGGCGCACTTCGTCGCCGGCCTGGTGCCGCCGAAGAGCCAGATCGCGGCGAACTTCGCCCGGTTCGCCGCACTGGGGCTCAAGATCCAGATCACCGAGCTCGACGTGCGCGTGCCGCTGCCGCCCAGCCAGGCTGATGTGGAGCAACAGGTGCAGGATTATCGGACGGTGGTCGGCGCGTGCATCGAGACCGCGGCGTGCAACGCCATCGTGACGTGGGGCGTTGGCGAGCCGGATTCGTGGATTACTTACGCCTATCCGGGTTTCGGCGAAGCATTGATGTTCGACAGCGCGTACCGGGCGAAACCGGCGTACCAAGCGGTGCACCAGCTGTTCCTGGGCGGGTGACGGCGGAGATACCGAGTGGGCCCTATAGGATTCGAACCTATGTCTGTCGGATTATGAGTCCGCCGCTCTAACCGCTGAGCTAAAGGCCCTGACGCAGACTCTAATTTACAGAAGAACAGCAGCGGCCAGCGCTATTTCGCCGGCGTGGTGGGCTTCTGCTGCTGCAGGTATCGGATCACGCCGTCCACGTCGAAATCGATGTACGGATCCGGCATGGCCGTGCCCGGAAAAACTGAGCGCGGGGAATTGATCCACTGCCGCAAGCGCGCAACCGTCCACGTCTCGGTTCGCCCGGTGAGCGCGCGCGAATACCGGTACGACGTGTCGCTGCCCACTCGCCGGCCGATGACGCCACCCAGGGCAGGCGCGGCTCCCGCCTTGCCGAACACCGGGTGGCAGCCGCCGCATTTCTCGACGAATTGCGTCGCGGCTTCGCGCAGCGGAGACGCATCGAGCCCCGCTTCCGGCACGAGCGGCGCGAGCGCGCTCACGTCGACCGAATCCGGCCGCCACCGGCCGGTATGCTGGTTGTCCGCGTTGCCGAGCAGGTAGACGTCACCGAGATCGGTGGCCAATGCCAGGCGTCCGTCCGCAAGATTGATGACATCGCGGATGCGCGCGTGGAACGGCAACGGCTCCACGAGCACAGCGCGATCGCCCTCGATGCGCACGAGGTGCAGCGTCATGGCGCGAAGCGATGCAATCGCCAGGTGGTTCGCCCAGTGAGGAAACTCCTCCGGGTTTGGCTGCACGAGGTTCGATACGCCGATGGACGGAATCCACGCGAACTTTGGGGCCTCATACCCCTCATGGCTTGCAACTTTTGGATTGAACGGCCACGGCGTGGGGCGGCCACCGTACTGCATTCCGTACGTCACGAACGGCCATCCGTAGTCGCGACCACTCACGAGGAGGTTGAGCTCGTCTCCGCCTTCCGGGCCATGCTCGGTTTCCCAGATCTGGCCTGAGCGAGTCACGAGGAGTCCCTGCGGGTTTCGGAAGCCGCGCGCGAACGTCTGCGGTGCGCGTCCGTCGAGCGGAACCGTGATCACGGTGCCGAAGTCGCTCTTCGGATCCAGCGTCGCGACGCGTTCTTCGTTTCCAATGGCGCCCACGGACAGCAGAATCGTGTGCGGATCGAGCTGCACCATGCGTCCACCCGATTGCGAGCCACGCACGAGCACGCCGCCCTCGAGCCGCCGGCAGTCGCGCGTGCGAAAGACCGGTTCCCATGCTTTGCCCGTCAGGGCGACCGTGTCCTGGTCCGCGCGCATCCCGATGCGGACGATCTGGATATAGAAGCACGCCTTGTCGTACAGGAGGCCCGCGGCGTACAGCACGTACTGGTCGCCGCCGGTGTGAATCGACAGCAGGTCCGTGACGTGGATTTCCGTCACGTCGAACGCAGGATTGTCCTCCACCTTGTCGGCGCGCAGCGCTTCAAGCCCGATTGGAATGTCGACCGGGAGACTGATCGCGCGATTGCCGATGAGCGCCCCGAGCTGACCATACCGCGTCGCGAAAACGATGTGGCCGCCGACTTCTTCCAGCTGGAACGCTCGGCTGAGCGGCACGCGCGCGATGTCGAGCACGTGATACGCCGTCACGAGCTCGGAGCGCCGAACCGCGACGCGCTGCGCCTTCTTTGGGGCTCGCCGCACGGTACTCGCCAACCACGTGCGGGACTTGTAGATCCAGCCGCCGTGACCAGCCAGGTATCCCAATGTGAGCAGCACGACGCCCAGGATTACGGCAACCGTCGCGGAAAAACCAAGGCGTCGCTGTCGGGGAACTCCGTGCATCACGCCTCCGCTACGGCTCATGCGGCCGGGTGGGCCCGCGAAATCAGGCAATGTCCTGACAGGAAAATTACCCTTCCGGTAACGGTGGAGGCACCGTGGATGTGAAGTCAGTCACTCGTCATGTAGGGCCCCGCCAATTACTCTGTGGCGATGCGGTACGTTCCCCTTCTTGCACTGTGCGGTCTCGCCGCAGCGCTTCAGGCCCAGTCCGTTGGGGTAAACGCCGGAAGCTCGGCAACCGCCACGATCGCTCCAGGCGCCAAGATCACCGTCCCAATCGTGATCGACCTGACCAGTGCCGGCGCGGTGAACATTGCGGCGCTTCAGTCTTCCTTCACGTGGAACGCCCTTCGGCTGACATTTGATTCGGTGCGCGTCGCGTCGGGACTTGGCTGGACGTTCACGCCGAATACGACGAACGCGGCCAGTGGGTCCGTTTCATTCTCCGCGAGCAGCGCCAGTCAGTTCCCGTCGACTGGAACGCTGGCGAATCTGTTCTTTACCGCGGGCACGGCCGGAGGAACGCGCGTCATTCCCGCGCCCTCGAGCGCCGCAAATGCCGCGACGCAGAGCATTCTCGCCGCGCTCCGCGTACGTTCGCTCGACGTCTGTGTCGCCGACGCCGTTCTGTACGGCGACGCGAACAATGACGCGACAGTCAACATCATCGACGCGCAGCAAATCGCGCGTTTCACCGTCAGTCTCAGCGTTCTCAATCAAACCGCGCTCACCGACCGCGGCGATGTGAACGCGGACGGCACCGTGAACATCATCGATGCGCAGCAGATTGCCCGATTCAGCGTGGGACTGTCTGCCGCGGCGCGCACGAATACGTCGTTCATCGTGGATCCCGTGCCGACGTCGATGGTGATCGCGCCGTCAGCAGCGCAGACCGTGGCGGTGGGCGGATCGGTGCAGCTGAACGCCAATCCCCAGCAATCGTCCACCGACGTCTCCGGATGCACGGCCGTCACCTGGCAATCCAGCGATCAGAACGTGGCGACGGTCACGAGCAGCGGATACGTGACGGGAATCGCGGGCGGCGTTGCGACACTCACGGCGACGTCGGTGTCGGCGCCGTCGGTGCAGGCCACGACATCCGTCACTGTCGCCGGCTCGGTGGTGACGGCGACCGTGTCACTCGGGCAGACCACGCTTGCGCTCGCG
>DASRAP010000064.1:0-4984 GCA_035638155.1 Gemmatimonadaceae bacterium
TCCAGAGCCCTTGGACCGCCTCCTCCAGGACATCCGCTACGCCCTCCGGCGCCTTCGAAGGAGTCCGGGCTTTGCGACGATCGTTGTGCTCACTCTCGCGCTGGGCATCGGCGCCAATACGGCGATCTTCAGCGTCGTCAACGCGGTCCTGCTGAATCCGCTCCCGTACAAGGAGCCGGACCGGCTGGTGGCGGTGTTCCATTTCTATCCGTCGCTGAATGATCTCGAGGCTCCCGTTTCCGGGGCAGGATTCCGCGATTACCGCGACAACGTTTCGGTCTTTTCGTCGGCGGCCGTCGAGACGGGTTGGCAGCCGACGCTGACCGGCCTTGGTGAGCCGGAGCGGCTGACCGGCTCGACCGTTTCCGGGGACTGGTTCACGACGTTCGGCGTGAATCCGATCCTGGGACGTCCGCTTCGCCGCGACGAGGATGAGCCCGGCAAGGACAAGGTCGTTGTGCTGAGCTACGGCCTCTGGGAGCGGCTGTTCGCCGGCGACTCGAGCGTCGTGCGCGGAAAGACGATGACGCTCAATGGGGAAGCGTACGAGATCGTTGGCGTCATGCCCAGCGGATTCCATGCGTTCTGGAACCGGACGGCCGAGATCTGGAAGCCACTCGCGCTGCCGGCCGCACGTTTCGCGACCAACGCCTGGACCAACGAGTATCTCAACTTCACCGCGCGACTCAAGCCCGGGATGACCGAAGCGGCAGCCGCGAGGGAGATCGCGGCCCACGCGGCGCAGCTCAAGAAAGACTATCCGAACAATCTCGGCGGCACGTGGACGCTGAAGATGCGCTCCATCAACGAGCAACTGCGCGGCAACATCAGAACGCCGCTGCTCGTGCTGCTTGGCGCCGTCGGATTTGTGCTATTGATCGCGTGCGCGAACGTCGCGAACCTGATGCTCGTGCGCGCGGCGTCGCGGCAGCGAGAGGTCGTGATTCGCACGGCACTCGGTGCGCAGCGGGGCCAGCTGATCCGGCAGCTTCTGACCGAGAGCGTGATCCTCGCGATGGTCGGGGCGGTGCTCGGGCTCGCGCTCGCGTACGGCGGGCTCAAGGCGATCGTGGCGATCAGTCCGAACAGCTTGCCACGCTCGGAGGCGATCGGGCTCGATTTCCCGGTGCTGATGTTCACGCTGATCATCGCGATCGTGACCGGCCTGGCGTTCGGTCTCGTCCCCGCGCTGCAGACGTCGCGCGCCAACCTGCAGGAGACGCTCAAGGAAGGGCGGGGAACATCGTCCGGCCGCCGTGGGCAGCACGTGCGTCGCGGACTCGTGGTGGCGCAGATGGCGCTCGCGCTCACCCTGCTCGTGGGAGCAGGGCTCCTTCTCAAGAGCTTCACGCGCATTACCGGTATCGATCCGGGGTTCCGGAGCGATCACCTGCTGACGTTCAACCTCGCGCTTCCCGTCAGCAAATACCGGAGTGACACCGCGCTTCGCGCGTACTTCGACGAAACACTGCCGAGGATCGCGGCCGTGCCCGGCGTGAAGGCGGTCGGCACAACGACCACCATGCCGTTCAGTGGCAACTGGAGCACGGGAAGCTTCAGCGTCGAGGGTTATCAGCCGCCGCCGAAACAACCGGGACCGTGGGGGGACATCCGGATCATCAGCACCGGATTCTTCGAAATGATGGGCATGCGCGTGCTCAAGGGCCGAACGTTCGACGCGACGGATGTACCGGGCTCGCGCTCCGTGGCAGTCGTGGACGACGAATTCGTCAAGCGATTCTGGCCGAACGATGATCCCATCGGAAAGCGGCTCACGTTCAACAACCTCAGCGACACCAACATCAAATGGATCGAGGTCGTCGGGGTTGTCGGACACAGCAAGCATGAGGCGCTCGACGCAAAGGCGCGTATTCAGCTGTATCTCCCGTACCAGCAGATTCCGAACGCGCCGCGGCAGGTGACCGTGGGTGTGCGCACGGCAGTCGAGCCGCTGTCCATGACACAGGCGATTCGCAGCGCCGTGCAATCGATCGACAAGGACCAGCCGCTGGCGCGCATCCAGTCCATGGACCAGATGCTCGCAGGCTCGGTAGGGCAGCGGAAATTGTCCATGGTACTGATCGGACTCTTCGCCGGTCTGGCGCTGCTGCTTGCGTCGATCGGTATCTACGGTGTGATGTCGTACGCGGTCGAGCAGCGGGCGCACGAGCTGGGCATCCGTCTGGCGCTCGGCGCCGAGCGCAGTCGCGTGCTGCGCTTCGTGCTCCGCCAGGGCATGGAGCTCGTGATGCTCGGCGTGCTGCTCGGCGTGCTTGCCGGGTTCTATCTCACCACGCTGCTCAAGGGCCAGCTGTACGAAACGGTCGGTGCGCGTGATCCGGTGACGTTCGTGCTCGTGACGATCGTGCTGTCAGGCGTTGCGCTGGTCGCGACGCTTGTGCCGGCGATGCGGGCGACACGCATCAATCCTGTTTCGGCTTTGCGGACCGAGTAAGGGCCCGGCACTGTTTTACGGACTTAGGTCTACCTCGGGATCCGTTCACCCCGCATGGCCGCGTGGTACGCGAAGACGGCCATCACAATGGCCGACTGCGTGAGATCCGGTTCGTTCACGCGCTCGTAGAAATCCACGTTCGTGTGATGCGTGCGCATGTCGTAATCCACGTAGTCCTTGATTGCCGTGAATCCGGGCAGGCCGATTTTCGTGAAGCTCAGGTGATCGGTGTTCGTGATTCCGCCGATCACGTTCTTCTTCATGCCGAGGTCCTGGAGCGGGGCGAGCCACGCGTCGAAGATGGCCTTGGCCGGCGCGTTGTTCTCCATGTAGAAGCCGTACGTGGGCCCGGTACCGGGATCGTCGTTGAGGTACACGGCGAGCTTGTCGCGCGCGGCGGAATTCGAATCGCCGGCATAGTGCGCGTTGACGTATGCGACGGAACCCAGGAGACCTTCCTCTTCGCCGCTCCAGATGGCGAGCCGGATCGTGCGCTTCGGATGCGCGCCCACAGCCTTGAGGATGCGCATGGCTTCAATGAGCGACGCGACGGCGTCGGCGTTGTCCGTGGCGCCCGTGGCGGAATGCCACGAATCGAGGTGGCCGCCGAGCAGCACCACCTCGTTCCTGAGCACGGGGTCTTCGCCGGGTATTTCGGCGACGACGTTGTACGTGTTTGTGTCGCTCGTGTAGTAACGGACCGCGAGCTCCAGCCTGAGCTGGACGGGCGTACCGGCCTGCACGGCGCGCACGAGCATGTTGTAGTGCTCTGCCTCGACAATGAGCGACGGCGTGGCGTCATTGGTCGTGCGCTGGCTGCCGAGCACGAACATGGTGCCGTGCTGTCCCTGACTGGGGCGGAGCACGGCCGCCGCACCATACTTCTGCAGGATCGGCTGCATGGTGCGGATCGGCGTCGCGGCGGGCGCGTTGATCATGGGCGGCGCGCCGCTCCGCACATTCGTGTCGCTCGTCGCCGGTTGCACGCGGTCGCGCACGATGAACGTGGTCTGCGGGCGCGCCGGCAGGATGATCGCGCCGCGCAGCTTTTCTCCCATCGCCTCGATTTCAGCCGCGGTCTTGTCGCCGAGGTAGATGGGCGCGCCGGTGACCACGCCTTTGGTGCCGGGCGTCCACGCTTCCGGATACGCTTCGAGGGGGAAATACCGCGGCGCGATCATCTCCGCTGTCAGCTTCTCGAGCGACCACCCGCGGCCGAACGGAAATGCTTCGAGGTGCGCGTTCTGCGCGCCAACGCCCGCGAGTTGCGCGCGCACGTATTCGGCGGCATCGCGGTGCGCTGGCGACCCCGTGAGGCGCGGTCCGATGACGTTCGTGAGGTGATTGAAGTACTCCACTGCCCGCGAATGCGCGAGCGCCTCGGCGCGCATGCGCGCGATCATCTGAAGATCGACCGGCTCCTGCGCCGATAATGGCGCCCGAAGCCCCGCAGCAAGAAGCAAGAGACCAGCTCGCATTGAACCCCCGTTCACCCGTTCACTCGTTCACTCGTTCACCGCCCAAGCTTTATCAGCACAGGGACGACCGTTCTGCCCCAATGCATCACCAGTTCGGCGGAGTCCGCATTCACCATTGGGAAGTAGAACGCGAGCGTTTCCATGGGCTCCCCCGTGCGTGGTTTCACCGTCACGCGGAGTGCGTCGCTCCCTGACGGATACCGCATGTGAAACGCGGGATGGATCTTCGAGAAGATGATCGTCCACGTTTCCTGGTCGGGGATGGCCCAGAGGCTGTATGTCCCGGCAGCGAGATGCTCGCCGTTGACGCTGAGCGGCCCTGTCGATGTGAACGTGGCGGCCGTGTCCGAGCTCGGTGACCACACGCGGCCCCACGGCACGAGTGAGCCAAACAATTCTCTGCCGCGCGCCACCGGGCGCCGGTAGGCAACGTCGATGCGCGTGTCGCCGACGAACTGCGACACCGCGCCAAGCTGCGATGGCTTGATGGACTGTGCGCTCACACGCGTCGTCAGCGTGAGCATTGCAAGCAGAACCGCTCTGCGCATCCAGTTCCCTCCAGCCCTCCAGCCCTCTAGCCCTGTTTTGTAAGTGAGAACCCGCCCGTGTACGACCCAATGCAATCCTGCGCCGTGTATGTGCCGACGAGCACGGTGTCGTTCGTGACGGCGTCGATGACGGCGGTGATCGTTGCGGGACAAGTGCCGCTGGTTCGGAATGTGGCGTTGATGCGCTGCTTGTCGACCGTGCCCTCGATCTGCGCGACCCCGCTGTTGTCCGTCGCAGTGAATGTGCCGGTGAGCGTGCGGCCGTTCTGATCGATCACCGCAGTCGCCGCGTACGTTGTCCCCGCCGCGCGCTGACTGGTGAACGGCCCCTTGAACGTGCCCGCGACGTTGGCGGGAGGATCGGGATCCTTCACATCGACGGCGCTGTTCGAGCACGCTGCAATCAATGCGGCGGCGAGCACCAGGGCACTGCGGTTCGGGATGCGTGGCATTGGATGCACCGTTTAGTTCATGGCCTTGTTCTTCTTGGGCGCCAGGTACTT
>DASRAP010000065.1:0-13477 GCA_035638155.1 Gemmatimonadaceae bacterium
AGAACCGCATCGGCAAGAAGTGGGACGACGACGCGCCGACGTTCGACAAGATCTACGATCAGGCGCTGAAGATGGCCGACGCGCTGGCGGACGGGATCATCAAGCAGCATCCGACAAAGGCCTGATCACCGAACTACGGGACCACCGAACTACGGGAGTACCGAACTACGGGAGTACCGAACTACGGGAGCACCGAACTACGGGACCACCTCGCTACGGACGGCGGTCCCGTGGTGGCAGTGCTCCCGTAGTCGCAGTGGTATCCCGTAGTCGTGGTGATCCCAGTAGTGGCAGTGTTCCGGTCCCCCGGTGCGTAGGCTAGTTTCGAAACCACGACACTCCCCGCCCGTAGGGCCCTCATTCCCATCAGCGGAGTACGTGCACGTGGTAAGCCGCGAAGACATCGAGCAATTCCTCAACAAGCTCGCCGCCGAGGGCGCCACGTGGCGCGACGTCGAGCCCGGGCTGTGGGTGATTCGCCCCACCGGGTCCTTGGATCTCGACATCGTCGTCAATCAGGCGCCTCCCGTCCTGTTGCTGCGCGTGAAAGTCATGGACCTGCCCAAGGACGCGGCCGAGGTGTCGCGCCTCTACCGGCAGCTGCTCGAATGGAACGCCAACGATCTCGTGCACGGTTCGTACGGCATCCAGGACGAAGCCGTGGTGCTGACTGACGCACTCGAGCTTTCGCATCTCGACTACGACGAATTCCGCGCCGCCTACGAGAGCATGACGCTCGCGCTGCCCGAACATCTGCGCGTGCTCTCGTCATACCAGGAGGCCCGCTGACCATGGGCATCTTTGACCGACTCGCGACACTCATCAAATCGAACATCAACGATCTGATCAGCCGGGCCGAAGATCCGGAGCGGATGCTGAATCAGATCGTGACGGACATGCGCGACCAGCTGACGAAGGCGAAGCAGCAGGTTGCGGCCGCGATCGCCGATGAAAAACGCCTCCGCGATCAGGCCGACGCCGAGATCAAGCAGGCCGCCGACTGGGAAAAGCGCGCGATGCTCGCCGTGCAGGAAGGGCGCGACGATCTCGCAAAGCAGGCGCTCGTCCGCCAGCAGGAACACACGGCGCACGGGCAGCAGCTCGACCAGACGTGGCAGATGCACAAGGCGGAGACCGAGAAGCTCAAGAACTCGCTCCGAGACCTCAACGACAAGATCGAAGAGGCCAAGCGCAAGAAGAATCTCCTGCTCGCGCGCCAGCGCCGCGCCGAAGCCCAGAAGCGCATTGCGCAGACCATGGGGTCGATGGACGAGAAGTCCGCGTTCGAAGCGTTCGCGCGGATGGAGGAACGCATCGATCACAACGAGCGCACGCTCGCGGCCACCGTGGAGATCAACGAAGAGTTCTCCGGCGACCGGCTGAAGCAGGACTTCAAGCAGCTCGAACGGCAGGCCGGCGGACTCTCGGCGGATGCCGCGCTGCTCGCGCTCAAGCAGAAAATGGGCCTCATCAGCGCGCCCTCCGCATCGCAGCAGAAGCAGATCGGCTCGGGCAAGAACGACGAAGTCGTCTCCGCGGAAATCGAGGAGGAAAAATGAGTGCCCGGTAATCGGGCACTCGCGTATTTTCCGTAAATGCGCTTCGCCATTCTTTGTGAAGGCAAGTTCGGGCCGCTGACCTCGAAGACTGCCAACGCCTGCATTCGCTATTCGCCCGACCGCGTCGCCGCGATCATCGACACGACGCAGGCCGGGCGGACTGCGCAGGACGTACTCGGCTACGGCAACGGCATTCCAGTGGTGCGCACGCTGGACGAGGCGCGCGCGCACGGAGCGACGGCGCTCCTGATCGGCATCGCACCGCAGGGCGGGCAGCTGCCGCAGGAGTGGCGCGTGATCGTCGCCGCGTCGCTCCGGCACAAGATGGATGTGTGGAGCGGCCTGCATTTCTTCGTGAGTGACGACGCCGAGTTCGCGCGAATTGCGAAGGAATCGGGCGCGACCATTCACGATCTGCGAAAGCCCCCGGCCGACCTGCCGATCGCGAGCGGCCGCGTGCGCGAGGTCGACGCGACGGTCGTGCTCACGGTGGGCACCGACTGCAACATCGGCAAGATGACCACGCAGCTCCAGTTGCGTGACGCGATTCGCGCGCGCGGCGCAAAAGTCGCGTTCGTTGCGACGGGGCAGACGGGCATTCTCGTGGAAGGGTGGGGCACGTCGGTCGATGCAGTCGTCGCCGATTTCGTGGCGGGCGCCGCGGAAGATCTCGTGCTTCGCGCCGCGAAAGACGCCGATATCGTGCTCGTCGAAGGCCAGGGATCGATCGTGCATCCCGGATACTCGGGCGTCACGTACGGGCTCATTCACGGCTCTCTGCCCGACGCGTTCCTCCTCTGCGCGCAGCCGTCGCGCACCGCGATCACGCACAATGAATGGGTGAAGATTCCGCCGCTTCCCGAGCTCGTGGCCATGCATGAAGCCATTGCGCGGCCGCTCCGGCCCGCGCCCGTGATCGGGATTGCGCTCAACACCTACGACATGAACGACGCCGACGCGCGCGCGGCCATCGCGCAGACGGCGTCGGACACCGGCCTGCCGTGCACGGACGCGGTGCGCTACGATCCTGCGCCGCTCGTGGACGCAATTCTCGCGTTCCGGAAAAAGTCGAAACAGAACGCTTAGGTTCGCGGCGTTTCGGTGCCGCACCCGGGATTGGAAACGCGCATAGTTGCGCGCGACTTCCTTTCACCTCCAATCCCGATTCCCATGCCGTTGGCAGCACTCTCTCTCGTCAGGGTAGCGAAGACCTACCGCGCCGGCATCGCGGGCTGCGCAGCGAATGTCACGGCGCTCCGCGACGTTTCACTCAGCCTGAACCCAGGCGAGCTCATCGCAGTCGAAGCCACACGCGGCGCCGGCAAGACGACACTCCTCCTCTGTGCCGCGGGCATGCTGCGTCCCGACCTCGGCGAGGTCACATGGCCCGCGCTCGCGGACCCGCCCGAGCGGCCAACCGCCGTGATTTCGTACGTGGGCCCTCGTGCCCCGCGGTATGGATTCCTCACTGTGCGCGAATCGCTCGCCTATGCCGCGACCGTCCGCGCGCTGCACGGCCCGGTAACGCTGCGCGCGGAAGATCGAGCGATCGAGCTCTCCGGACTCGAGATGTACGCCACGTCGCGCGTGGCGCTCCTGCCACGGCTCGAGCAGGCGCGGTTGCTCGTGGCACTCGCGCTCGTGGCCGCGCCGAAACTGATGCTCGTCGACGACGTGCTGCAGTCCGTGACGCCGCTGGCAGCGGACGCGTTCGGCGAAACGCTGCGGCGCATTGCTGCCTCGGGCATTGCGGTGCTCTGGGCCGCGCGCAACGCCGGCTCGACTCCCGCCACAGTACACACGCTCGCCGACGGGAGACTGCGCGCGAGACTCAAGCTCGAGCGGACAGTTGAACCGACGACCCCGCCGACCACGATCGCCAAAACCGAAAGCGCAGCAGCTGACTCAACCGGCACCCCGTAGCCCCCAGCCCGTAGCCCGAAGCCCGTAGCCCGTTGCCCGTTGCCCGTCTCCGTCTCCCCGCCCACTATTTTTCCCCCCGTGCCCGACTTTCGCCTCTACAACACGCTCACGCGCGCGGTCGAACCGTTCGCGCCGTCGGACGGATCGACGGTGCGCATGTACACGTGCGGCCCGACCATCTACAACCCGGCGCACGTCGGAAACTTTCGCACGTTCGTGTTCGAGGATTTGCTCCGCCGCGCGATCAAGCTCGCAGGCTGGAACGTCGAACAGGTCATGAACCTCACCGACGTCGACGACAAGATCATCAAGCGCGCGAAGGAGCAGGGTAAAACGATCGGCGAAGTCACCGACCCGATCGAAAAAATCTTTCACGACGACCGCAGGTACCTGCGTATCGAGAACGCGGAGCACTATCCGCGTGCGACGGCGTTCATTCCACAGATGATCGCGCTGGTCGAGCGCCTGCTCTCGAACGGTGTTGCGTACAAAGCCGACGACGGCTCCGTCTACTTCGCGATTGACAAGTTTCCTTCATACGGACGACTCTCGCGCCTCGACACGCGCGAGCTGAAAACCGGAGCGCGCGTGGCGCAGGACGACTACGCCAAGGAAAACGCCCAGGACTTTGCGCTCTGGAAAGCGGCCACCCCCGATGACGAAGCCGCGAAGTCGGCATGGGATGCGCCCTTCGGCCGCGGCCGGCCTGGCTGGCACCTCGAGTGCTCCGCGATGGCGATGTCGATACTCGGCGAAACGATTGACCTCCACGCGGGCGCGGTGGATCTCGTGTTCCCGCATCACGAGGACGAGATCGCGCAGAGCGAAGCCGCGACTGGAAAACCGTTCGCGCGCTGCTGGGCGCACGGTGAATTCCTGCTCACCGACGGCGCGAAGATGGCGAAGCGCGTCGGTAACGTCGCGACGGTGGCGGATCTGCGAGAACAGAAAGTCTCTGCCGCGGCGGTACGCCATTTCTTCTTCACGACGCACTACCGGAAGCAGCTGAATCTTTCGCTCGACGCGCTCGAGGCATCCGCGGAGGCCACGCGGCGGATCGGCGAGTTCGCCGGCCGGCTTTCGAGGGCGGCTGGGGGGACCCCGGAACTGCTGACGATTGCCGAAGAAGCCGAAAAGGCGTTTTCGGACGCCCTGTTCGACGACCTCAACGCCCCCGAGGCGCTCGCGGCCCTGTTCACCTTCGTGAAGAAGGCCAACGCCGAGCTCGACCGGAACGGCCGGGACGGCCATGCCCTGGCCCGGGCCCGCCGGGCCTTCGAGGTAATGAATGGGGTGGTCGACCTGGTCCCCGAGACCGGCGAGGCCACCGCCGACCTGGCCGCCGAGGTCGAGGCGCTGATCGCGGAGCGAAACGCCGCCCGTCAAGCGCGCGACTTCGCGCGCAGCGACGCTATCCGCAAGACGTTGACTGAAAAGGGGATAGCGATTGAGGACACACCGGGCGGAACGCGGTGGAAGGTGCTTTAAAGGCAAAGGGCAACGGGCAACGGGCGAACGGGCGAACGGGCGAACGGATCACGGGCGAAAGGGCGACGGGCGAAAGGGCGAACGCGAAGCGGAAGCCCGAAGCGCGAAGCGTAAAGCGCAAAGCGTAAGCCCCGTTGCCCGTTGCCCGTTCGCCCGTTCGCCCGTGGCCCCCTTCCGCTATCCCCTTTAGCCGCACGCACTTGACTTGCTTCCCCGACAACGCCCGGGTATTCTTCATGTCTCGCGAAAATCTGCTCGGCTGCTGACGTAGCTCAATTGGCAGAGCACCTGATTTGTAATCAGGCGGTTGCGAGTTCGAGTCTCGCCGTCAGCTCTTTGCGTCGGCGACAGTCGAATGCGCATGCCGTCTCTTTGTCGTCTCGCTCGGTGGATTCGGTGGGGTACCCAAGTGGCCAACGGGAGCAGACTGTAAATCTGCCGGCGTATGCCTTCGAAGGTTCGAATCCTTCCCCCACCATCAGCCTGTTTGTGGCAGGGGATGAACGCTAAGAAAAAAAGGAGCACTGCACAGCAACACGTACACGCCGGAAGACAGGGAACGTCGCGGGAGTAGCTCAGCTGGTAGAGCGCAAGCCTTCCAAGCTTGATGTCGCGGGTTCGAGCCCCGTCTCCCGCTCTACAACAGAGAACGAGAGAGAAAAAAAGAGAACGAGAGAACGAGAGAATGAGAGAACGAGAAAACAGGTGCCGCTCGTGTAGCTCAGTTGGTAGAGCACACCCTTGGTAAGGGTGAGGTCACCGGTTCGATCCCGGTCGCGAGCTCTGCGTGAATGCCCGAGTACCCAAGTACCGATTGACCGTTTGGCGATTGACCGATTCAACCGAGTCCGACTGAGCTATGCCTCGAGAAAAAATCATTCTCGCCTGTGGCGAGTGCAAGAACCGCAACTACTTCACCACCAAGAACCGGCGCACGCATCCCGAGCGCGCCGAGTGGAAGAAGTATTGTCCGCGCTGCAACAAGCATCAGGTCCACAAGGAGACCAAGTAAGTGGCTGACGCGGTTGCACCCGTAGGGCCCGTTGGACGCGCGCGCAACTATGTCTCGGAAGTCATCGCCGAGATGCGCCGCGTTACGTGGCCTGACAAGGCACAGGTTCGCCAGCTCGCCATCGGCGTGATCGTGCTCTCGCTCGCGATCGGCGCTGTCATTGGCATCATGGACGTGATTCTGCAGAACGTGGTCGTCGTCTGGATTCCCAGTCTTTTCCGCTAAGGTGCTTTCCGTGGAAGTCCATCGCTGGTACGCGGTGCAGACCACCGCGGGACACGAGAACAAGGTGCGTTCGCTCTTGCAGCGCCGCATCGACGCCGACACGGCGCCCGCTGCGGACCGTGCTGTGCGCCAGGTGCTCGTTCCCACGCAGGAAGTGGTGGAAATCAAGAACGGCAAGAAGGTCACCGTCGAGCGCAAGACGTATCCCGGCTATGTGCTCGTCGAGATGCTCGTGAATCAGGAATCCTTGCACGTCGTGAATTCGATTCAGGGCGTGATCAAGTTCGTGGGCAAGGACCGTGCGCCACAGCCGCTGCGTCCGGATGAAGTGAACCGGTTGCTCGGCGTCGTCGACGAAGCCGCACCCGCTGCACCGAAAGAGGAGATTCCGTTCCTCGTCGGTCAGGCGGTGGCAATCACCGACGGTCCGTTCACGGACTTCAATGGAACGGTGGAAGAAGTGATGGCGGACAAGGGCAAGGTGCGAGTCAGTGTTTCGCTCTTCGGCCGTCCGACGAGCGTGGAATTGGACTACCTGCAATTGAAGGGATACTGAAATAGGGGATAGGGGTTAGGGGTCGGGGGTTAGGCTAACCCCTAACCCCTAATCCCCAACCCCTAACCCCTATCCCCTGACAGTCGGCCACCACTCCGACTCTAAGCATGCACAGTGGGAGATCGCCGGCGAGACATCGCCGGCATCACAACTGAAGTGAGGAGTGTATGGCAAAGAAGGCCGTCGATTTCGTCAAACTGCAGATTCCTGCAGGCAAGGCGAATCCGGCCCCTCCCGTCGGCACCGCGCTCGGTCCGAAGGGGATCAACATCATGGGCTTCTGCAAAGAGTTCAACGCTCGGACGCAGGGCCAGGATACGATCCTCCCGGTCGAGATCACGATCTACGCCGACAAGTCGTTCACCTTCATTCTCAAGACGCCGCCGGCTGCGGTGCTCCTGAAGAAAGAAGCGGGAATCGAGAAGGGGTCCGGACAGCCCAACAGAATGAAGGTCGGTTCTGTCACGAAGGCACAGGTGCGCAAGATCGCCGAGATCAAGATGCCCGATCTCAATTGCGATTCGCTCGAGTCCGCGATGGCGATGGTCGCCGGCGCGGCGCGCTCGATGGGCATCGAGGTGCGCGACTGATGCGGACACACGGAAAGAAATTCCGCGCGGCCGCCACGAAGGTCGATCGCGCCACGGCGTACCAGCCCAAGCAGGCGCTCGAGCTGGTGAAAGGCAACGCGTTCGCGAAGTTCGACGAAACCGTCGACGTCGCGGTGCGCCTCGGCGTCGATCCCAAGCACTCCGATCAGCTCGTGCGCGGCACCGTGGTCCTCCCGGCTGGTACGGGTACGACGCTCCGCGTGCTCGTGATCGCTGACGGCGACAAGGCGAAGGAGGCCGAAGCCGCCGGCGCTGATTTCGTGGGCAGCGAATACCTCGCAAAGATCAAGGACGGCTGGACCGAATTCGACGTCATGATCGCCACGCCGGACAAGATGGGTCAGATCGGTCCGCTCGGACGTGTACTCGGTCCGCGCGGCCTCATGCCCAATCCCAAGGCGGGCACGGTCACGTTCAACGTCGGCCAGGCCGTGAAGGAATCGAAGGGCGGCAAGATCGAATTCCGTGTCGACAAGGCGGGCATCGTGCACGCCGCCATCGGCAAGGTCTCGTTCACCGTCGACGCGCTCGTGGAGAATTTCTCGGCGTTCATGGATCAGATCGTTCGCATCAAGCCGAGCGCGGCCAAGGGCGTGTACGTCAAGACCATCGGCGTGTCGAGCACGATGGGCCCCGGCGTTCGCGTCGACACCGCTCACTACCGGTAACGAGCCATGAAACGACCTGAAAAGGAACAGCTCGTCGCCGAGCTCAAGGACAAGATCAAGGGCGCGACCGCGCTCTATTACACCGACTTCACGGGACTCAACGTGAAGCGCATGACGGATCTCCGCCGCCGTTTCCGCAAGGCAGGCGTCGAGTACGTCGTGATCAAGAACACGCTGGCGCTCCGCGCGGTGAATGAAAGCGGACTCGCCGGTGCGAGGCTCAAGGGACCGACGGGTGTCGTCGTTGCGACGGATGCGATTGTCGCGGCGAAGGTGCTCACCGACTTCGCGAAGGAAAACGAGCAGAAGCCGGCGGTGAAGGGCGGCCTCTATGAAGGAGCGGCAGTCGATGCCGCGCTCATCAAGCGGCTCTCCCTGCTCCCGACGCGCACCGAAGCGCTCGGACAGTTCGTCAGCGCCCTCAACAGCGTGCCGATGATGTTCGCGCTCGCGCTCGAAGCAAGAAAGGCGCAACTCGAAGGTGGTAACGAAGGCGGTTCAGAAGGCGGTTCTGAAGCTCAACCAATTCCCCAGGCGTCTGCCTGACCCACACGCCCCAGGAACACCTGGGGGATTATCCGGAGAACTACACAATGGCGAACGCAACACTTGGCAAGGACGAAATTCTCGAAGCGATCGGCAACATGTCGGTCATCGAGCTGTCCGAGCTGATCGAAGCTTTCAAGACGAAGTTCAACGTCACCATCTCCGCCGTCGCGGCGGGCGGTGGCGCGGGTGCCGCGGCAGGTGGCGCACCGGCGGCGGCCGAAGAGCAGACCGAGTTCGAAGTCCTGCTCAAGGACGTCGGCGGCAAGAAGATCCAGGTCATCAAGGTCGTGCGTGAGCTGACGGGTCTTGGCCTCAAGGAAGCCAAGGATCTCGTCGACGGCGCGCCGAAGTCCCTCAAAGCCGGTGTCTCGAAGGATGAGGCAGCGACGATGAAGGCCAAGCTCGAAGCGGAAGGCGCGACGGTCGAGGTCAAATAACGGGCAACGGGCAACGGGCGACGGGTGATGACATCCCGTTGCCCGTGGCCCGTGGCCCGTAACCCTGACTCACCGTCTCGCATTGCTGCTCAACAACTCTTTTTCCTTCCGACGGTCCGCCCTTCTCCCCGCGCTCGCTGAGCCGGGGAGGTTCGGTGTCTCCGTCACTATCGCCCTCACACAAAAGGGCTCATCGAAATGATCACGCAGATTTCGTTCGGGAAGCTCGAGGCGGGGATGCCGATGCCGCATCTCCTCGACATCCAGACGCGTGCCTTCGATGCGTTGCTGCAGCTCGACGCAGCCGCGCACGACCGCGAAGATGTCGGGCTCGAGCGGGTCTTCAAGGACCTGTTTCCCATTACAGACGTCCACGAGAACTTCTCGCTGGAGTTCGTCCGGTATACGCTTGGCGAGCCGAAGTACTCCGTCGAGGAGTGCATCGAGCGCGACATGACGTACAGCGCGCCGCTCAAGGCCACGCTCCGCCTCATCATCAATGAGGATGTGAACGGCACCAAGCGGCCGCGCAACATCATCGAGAAGGAAGTCTATCTCGGCGAGCTCCCCATCCTCACCCCGCTCGGCACCTTCGTCATCAACGGCGCCGAACGCGTCATCGTGAGCCAGCTCCACCGCTCCCCTGGCGTCGTGTTCGAGGAATCCACGCACCCGAACGGACAGCGCCTCATCTCGGCGCGCATCATCCCGTTCCGCGGCTCGTGGGTGGAGTTCACGGTCGACATCCACGACGTGATCTACGTCCACATCGACAAGAAGAAGAAGTTCCCGGCCACGGCGCTCCTCCGCGCCTTCGGCTACGGGAGCAATTCGTCGATTCTCCGACTCTTCTTCGCGGTGCGCGACCTGGACCTGGTCAAGAAGCGCGAAGGCCGCGCCGAAGTCCGCGAGCTCCTCGGCGCGATCATCGCCGAGAACGTCGAGCTCCCGGGCGAAGCCACGGCCGAGGACGCACCCAAGGCCAAGACCAAGAAGGCGCGCGCCGAGCGTGAGCGCGCGGAATCCGCGCTGCTCGTGCGCGAAGGCGACGAGCTCACCGAGGAAGTGTTCAACCGGCTCCGCCGGCAGAACATCACCACGGTGAAGGTGTTCGCGTCGTACATGGCGATCGACCTCCGCGACGAGCAGGATGCGATCGAGCGCGGTGAGCGCGCCACGCGCCGCGTGCTCGCGGTCGACGTGGTCGAACCCGAAACCGGCGAAGTGATTGCCGAACAGGGTCAGGCGCTGTCGGACACGCTCATCAAGAAGCTCCGCAAGGCGGAAGTGCAGAAGGTGTACGTGTTCGTCGCGTCGGGGCGCGTCGAGAGCCAGCTCATTCGCAATACGCTGCTCAAGGATCCCACGGATCCCGCGCACATCGACGAGAAGGAGCGGAACAAGAAGGGCTGGAAGACCGACGCCGAAACCGGTGAAGGCAAGGCACTCGAGCAGATCTACTCGCTCCTCCGTCCGGGCGACGCGCCGAACAAGGAGACGGCAAAGCAGGCCATCGAGCGGCTGTTCTTCTCGCCCAAGCGGTACGACCTGGGTCGCGTGGGACGCTACAAGATCAACCAGCGCCTCGGGCTCACCACGCCGGCCGACGTCACGGTCCTCACGACGAACGACTTCACGGCGATCGTGAAGTACCTCGTCGAGCTCCACGAAGGCCGCGGGTACACGGACGACATCGACCATCTCGGCAACCGGCGCATTCGCTCGGTGGGCGAGCTGATCGCGAATCAATTCTCGGTCGGTCTCTCGCGCATGGCGCGCCTGGTGAAGGAGCGCATGAGCATCACGCAGGACGTCGACAAGATCTCGCTCGACGACCTCGTGAACGCGCGTACGGTGAGCGCGGTGATCCAGGCGTTCTTCGGGTCGTCGCAGCTTTCGCAGTTCATGGACCAGACCAACCCGCTCGCCGAGCTGACGCACAAACGCCGTCTCTCGGCGCTCGGTCCCGGCGGCCTCACGAGAGAGCGCGCCGGCTTCGAAGTGCGCGACGTGCACTACTCGCAGTACGGGCGCATGTGCCCGATCGAAACGCCTGAAGGTCCGAACATCGGTCTCATCACGTCGCTCGCGTGCTATGCGCGGGTGAACGACCTCGGGTTCGTCGAGACGCCGTACCGCGTGGTGCGCGGCAGCAAGGTCACGAGCGAGCTCGAGTGGCTCGACGCGAACAAGGAAGAGAACGCCACCATCGCGCAGGCCAACGCCAAGCTCAATCCCGACGGCACGTTCGTCGACGATCTGGTGCTCTGCCGCGACAAGGGCGACTTCCCGCTCGTCGCGCCGGACCGCATCGACTATATGGACGTCGCGCCCGAGCAGCTCGTCTCGATCGCCGCGGCACTCATTCCGTTCCTCGAACACGACGACGCGAACCGCGCGCTCATGGGTTCCAACATGCAGCGCCAGGCCGTGCCGCTCCTCAACCCGCGCACGCCGGTGGTGGGCACGGGGCTCGAAGAAGTCGTGGCGCGTGACTCCGGTGCCGTGGTGATTTCGCGGCGCGCCGGTGTCGTGACGCGCGTGACGGCCGACGAGATCATCGTCGACGCCGGCGCGATTCGCGATGAAGGCGCGAAGGGCGACGAACCGCTCTCGCGGCTCACGCAGCAGGACCGCTACCGCATCAAGAAGTACTGGAGAACGAACCAGGATACGGCCATCAATCAGCGGCCCATCGTCAGGCTCGGCCAGAAGGTGAAGGCCGGTGACGTGCTCGCTGACGGTGCCGCGACGGAATACGGCCAGCTCGCGCTCGGCGCGAACGTCACCGTGGCGTTCATGCCGTGGTACGGGCACAACTTCGAAGACGCCATCGTGCTCAGCGAGCGTCTGGTGAAGGACGACGTGTACTCGTCGGTCCACATCCAGGAGCTCGAGCTGCACGTCCGCGACACGAAGCGCGGCCGCGAAGAAATCACGCGGGAAATCCCGAACGTCGCCGAAGAATCACTCGTCGATCTCGACGAGCGGGGCATCGTGCGCATTGGCGCGCACGTGCGGCCGGGCGACATCCTCGTCGGCAAGATCACGCCGAAGGGCGAAACGGAGCTCTCGCCGGAAGAAAAACTCCTCACCGCCATCTTCGGTGAGAAGGCCAAGGACGTGAAGGATTCGTCGCTCAAGGTGCCGCCCGGAATGGAAGGCGTCGTGATCGACGTGAAGATCTTCTCGCGCATCGAAGACCAGGTGGTCGAAAAGGACCGCGGCGAGCGCATCGGCGAAGTCCGCCGGCTCGAGGGCGAGGAAAAGATCCGTATCAATGAAGTGCGCGACGCCGAGCTGGCCGAGATTCTCGAAGGCCAGACCGTTGCGATCGCGATGCGGTCGGGCACGATCGAAGAGGCGATTCCCGCGGGCACGGTGCTCACGAAGGAAACGCTCGCGGACGTCTCGTTCGCGCACTTCGATCTCAAGACGTTCCGCGTCGAGAACAAGAGAGCCAACGAGCGCGCGCGCGAGATCATCGACGCGGCAGACGAGATCAAGGCGCGGGTCGAGGAGAAGGCGGAGCAGAGAATCGACCAGATTCTCCAGCCCGACGAGCTCCCGCCCGGCGTGATCCAGCTCGTGAAGGTGTATTTGGCCGAGAAGCGCAAAGTCTCCGTCGGCGACAAGATGGCCGGCCGCCACGGCAACAAGGGTATCGTCGCGCGTATCGTGCCTGAGGAAGACATGCCGATCCTGCCGGACGGAAAGCCGGTGGACATCGTGCTCAATCCGCTCGGCGTGCCGTCGCGTATGAACGTCGGACAGATTCTCGAGACGCACCTCGGCTGGACCGCGAAGCAGCTTGGCTTCTACGCCAAGACGCCCGTGTTCCAGGGGACCAACGAGCGCGAGATCGGATTCCTGCTCAAGCTGGCCGGACTCCAGTGGGTGCGGAAAGCGCTGGGCCTCGGCCACGGCGCGCCGGAAATCTCGATGCCCGACGTCGAACGGCTGCTGACGGACATTCGTCCCAAGGCGGACGAGCTCGACAAGGTCGTGCTGCTCGACGATGCGGTGTTCTCGGCCCTCAACGGCCGCACCGTGTCGGCGGAAACGCGCGAGCTGTTCAACAAGGTGCGCGACTTCCTCGCCGCGTCGGCGAAGGAGCTGTCGGATCGGGAGCGCGTCGAGCTCGAGCGGCAGGCCAGGCAGCAGGAGGCGCTTGCGGCGGACGACACGCTGCCGGAGCACGTGCGCTCCGAGTCGAAGAAAGCCGCGAAGGAGCTCGAAAAGAAGCTGGCGGTCGATGCCGCCGGCATGCTCACGGCGAGCGGCCACAAAGCGCTCGCAACGATGCTCGGCCCCAAGTCGGAAGCCGACGTCGACTCCGCGGTCACCGAGCTGCTGTCGCTCGGCGGCTTGTCGACCGCGGGCAAGATCCGGCTGCGCGATGGACGCACGGGCGAGATGTTCACGACGCCCGTGACCGTCGGCGAGATC
>DASRAP010000066.1:0-3301 GCA_035638155.1 Gemmatimonadaceae bacterium
ACCGGCAAGGAAATGAAAAAGGTGGTGAGCGCCGCGATCGTGTCGAGCGGCGTGCAGGGGGTCAGCGTGGACGGCCTCGACCCCATGTGGCTGCTCCGTTTCGAGTCGACGACCGCTGAAGCGCACTTTCTGCGCGCGGCCGTCAGGCACGGCGTGCTGTTCAAGCGCGGCGCGTACAACTTTTCCGCGCTCGCGCACGATGAGCAGGCCCTGATGGAGATCGAGTCCGCGGCCAGCAACGCGTTCGTGGAACTCGTCCGAGCCGCGCAGTGAGCCCTCCGCTCATCGATGCACACGCGCACTTTCTCCACGGCGCGTGTGGCCGGAGTGACTGGGAGGCCGTGAACGCCGCGCGATTCCGTGCGGGTGAAACGATCGGCGTCACGTGCCACGTGGCGTCCGTGCTCGGCACGTACGGTTTCACCTCACCAACGTATTTCCCTTCTCCGGCCGATTGCACCATCGGCAACGACGCCATGCTCGACATCTGCGCGCGCGAGGGTGACCGGGTGCGCATGATGGTGACCGTGAATCCCAATCACACGTCGCACGCACTGGATGAGATTGCGCGGTGCGTCGAGCGCGGCGCGATCGGCATCAAACTCCTCGCGAGCCGCCGCGCGGACGATCCGTTGCTCGACCCCATCTGTGAGCTGGCCGCGAAGCGGCGCCTCGCGATGTTGCATCACATCTGGCAGCACCGCACGCGCGAGTGGCCGTCGCAGGAGATTTCCGACGGCGCCGATCTCGCGCGGCTCGCGGAGCGTCATCCGAGCGTGAACTTCATTCTTGCGCACATCGGTGGCGGCGGCGATTACGCACACACCTTCCAGGCGGTGCGCGACGTACCGAACATTTTTCCCGATCTTTCCGGCAGCGGTGTGGACCGTGGGATGCTCGACAGCGCGATTGGCGCCCTCGGCCCGCGCCGCCTGCTGTGGGGCACGGATCTTACGATGGAGACGGGTCTCGCCAAGCTCCGCGCGCTGGACGTAACCGGGCTCCTGTCGCCGGACGACGTCGAGTGCATCAAATGGAAGAACGCGGTGCGCGTGTTCGGTGAAGGGAGACTGCCCGTTCAATGATCGACGTAAACACGCTGATCGGGCCGTACCCGTTTCGTTTTCTGCCGCATCCGGATGCGGAAACGCTGGTGCGCGTGATGGATCGCGAGGAAATCAGCGAGGCGTGGGTTGGGCACTTGCCGAGTGCGTTCTATCGTGATCCGACGCCGGGGAACGCCCAGCTCTACAGTGCGCGGGTGAAGTTTGCGGATCGGCTGAAGCCCGTGCCGGCAATCCGTCCCGATTGGCCCGCGTGGGAGCGCGTGCTCGGCGAGGCGCAGGCGGCGGGAGCGGTAGCGGTGCGCGCGTATCCCATGCACTGGCAGCTCGGCCCGCACGACTCACGCCTTTCTGAATTCGGCCTCGCGTGCGCCGAAGCCCGGCTACCGCTCGTGCTGACGGTGCGCTTCGAGGATCTGCGCCAGCGTCATCCAATGGACACTGCGGGCGATCTCACGGCGGCGCACGTGCGTGCGCTGGCGCGTTGTTCCCCGCGCGTCCGCATCATCGTGACGGCGGCTGGAAAGGACATGATCGAGGAAGTTCACTGGGGACTGACGTCCGACGAACAGCGGCGCGTGCTCTGGGATATTTCTTGGATCTGGGGCCCGCCCGAGGACCATCTTGCGAAACTGTTTCGCACGATCGGCGCGCAGCGATTTGTGTTCGGGACGCAGTGGCCTCTACGGCTCACGCAGAATCCGCGGGCGAATCTCGATTTGTTGCCGGGTGATGTGGCGGGCGCGGAGCTGGCCGACGTCGAGAGCTGGGCTCGACAATAACAGGAGTCTCGATCCATCGGCCCTGCCGTCAGCGGGTCTCCAGAACACTCCTCTTGACAATAGTCGTTGCAACATATATTTCTGGTGCGTGAGCAAGACACTCGCCGCGCAGCTCAGACAGAACCAACCCTTCAGCTCCGCCGAGCAAGAGGCGCTGCTTGGCATCCGCATGGCGGCCGCCCGGGTCACCGCGCCGTGGGCCCAGTTCCTCAAGACCACAAAGGATCTGAGCACAGGCCAGTACAATGTCCTGCGCATCCTTCGCGGCAGCCCCGAGGCCCTGACGTGTGGTGAGATTGGCGAACGTACCATCGCACGTGATCCCGACGTCACCCGTCTCGTGGATCGCCTCGCGAAGCGCGGACTGGTCAGGCGCACGCGAAGCCACACGGATCGTCGGGTGGTCAAGGTCGAAATCACCGCGAAGGGGCGCGACCTCCTCGACGAGCTCGACCCGCACGCCCGCCGCATGCCGCGCGCGTTGCTCGGCCATTTGAGCCAAACGCAGCTGCAGCAGCTCTCGCGCCTGCTGTCGGCCGCGCTGGACGGGATGGGAAGCTTTCCCTGACGCACCGTCGTTTTTGTTGCTCCTATAGTTGTTGCAACAATAGTTGTTTCGCCATACACCGGAGGATACCATGTCGCGACCGATCAGCTCCAGTTTGGAAGGCGTCACTGCCAGCCGCCCACTCACGATCGCCGTCGTCGGCGTGACGGGAACCATCGGCTCGCGCGTGGCGAATGCACTCGCCGCTGCGGGGCACGAGGTCATTGGCCTGGCGCGGAATCCGGCGCACACGGCACGGGTTCGCATGCACGCCGTCGACCTGCGCGACGAGACGGCTGCCGCGGCGGCGATTGCGGTTGTCGATGCCATCTACCTGACGACGCCCGAGGGCGGCGCCAATCCGTTGGGAGACGAACAAACGGTCGTGCGCAACGTGATCAGCGCGGCCGCGCGCGCCGGCGTGAAGCACATCGTCATGCACACGGCGTTGCGCGCCAATCGTGGCAACACCGGCGCGCGCATCCTCGACAACAAGACACCGCTCGAAACCACGCTGCGCGACTCGGGAGTGCCCTACTCCATTCTCCGGCCGGCGTGGTACCTGCAGAATCTGTTCGCGGCGAAACCGTGGCTCGACCAGGGGATGTTCAGCATGCCGTGGCCCGCCAGCATGACATGGGCCGCCACCGATGTCGACGACGTCGCCAGAGCGGCGGCCGCCCTCTTCCTGTCGGGTCCGGCCAATCGTGGGTTCGATATTCACCAGCCAGGAGGGGTCACGGCGGCGGCAATCTGCGCGGCCGTGCGCTCGGTCACCGGACGCAACATCGCGTATCAGGAGTTCAGCGGCGGCACGCGCGCCGCGGTGGAGAGCTATCCCCTCTCCGACGTGCACAAGGACTTGTACGCCGAGCTCTACGACTACTTCAAGTCCGACACCTTCCTCG
>DASRAP010000067.1:0-3443 GCA_035638155.1 Gemmatimonadaceae bacterium
TTGGGAGTTTCCGAGCGGTGCGCTGCTCAGCGGACTCTTTGTGGCCATGATCCTGAGCCCGCGCGAACCCTGGCACGTGGCGGCCGTGACATCCGCCGTGGCGATCGTCAGCAAATACGTGGTCCGGACCGGGGCGGCGAACGTGTTCAATCCCGCGGCGCTGGCGCTCGTTGTTTCGTACTACGCATTCGACACCGCGCAGAACTGGTGGGGAGCGCTCCCGGAGCTTCCCGCTGTGGCCATCATCGTGTTGCTCGCCACTGGCGGCTTCATTGCTCAGCGCGTGAACAAGATCCCCGCAGTGCTTTCATTTCTTGGCGCGTACTTCCTTCTTGCGACTGTACTCGCATTTGCGGGTGACCCCGCTCGCGTCGCGGAGCTCTACCGAGCGCCGGACCTCCACGCGGCGCTGTTTCTGGCGCTCTTCATGGTCACCGACCCGCCGACGTCTCCGCCAAAGCAGCGGGATCAGGTCGTATTCGGCGTCATAACCGGTACCGTGAGCTTCGCCGCGTTCGAGCTCGTCGGCGCGGTCTACTTTCTGCTTGCCGGCGTGCTCGTGGCCAACGTGTGGGAAGCCGTTCGGCGGTACCGGGCACGCGGGAAGCGTCGGGCAACTACCCGACCCTGAACAATTCGGAGCGAAGTTGGCTATAACGCTCCAATGTTGCGGTTGCCGTTCGCCCTCGTGCTCGTTTCCTGCCCGTTGGTCACCGTGGCCGGGCAGTCGTGCGTTCCGCCGCTCTGGGGCGATGTCAATGCGGACACGCACGTCGACATCATCGACGCACAACAGATCGCCCGGTACAGCGTCGGCCTCAGCGTCGTGTACCCCGGGGCCGTTGCTGCTCGGGGCGATGCAAACAGCGATGCCGCCGTCAACATCATCGACGCGCAGCAACTCGCGCGTTTCACCGTCGGACTCTCCGCCTCCGCGCGCATCAACACGCGGCTCGACGCGATTCCGACGACCGTCGCGCTCGGTCCGGGAGGATCGCAGTCGATCCTGGTCGGGAACACACGCCAGTTCACCGCGATTCCGTTCGACGATACCAACACGGATGTCTCGGCGTGCGAGACCGTGGCGTGGACGTCGACGAACGCGGCGAGTGCAAGCGTAAGCAGTGCGGGACTGGTGAGCGCGCTGGCAACCGGCGTGACCACCATCAGGGCGACTGCGGGCAACGGCGTGGCATCCGTATCGGTGAATGTCGGGACTCCCGGCGGGCCCCTTCGCCCGAGCGCGGCCAATTCGCGCTACTTCACGGATAACTCGGGAAGCGCCGTGTATCTCAGTGGCTCGCACACGTGGAACGATCTGCAGGACGCGACGAATTTTGTGCCGTTCGCACCGTTCAACTGGCAGGGCTTCCTCGATTTTCTGACCACGAACCACCACAACTTCACCCAGCTCTGGACGTGGGAGAACACCGTGTGGCCCGACGCGGGATCGGTGTACACGCCCATGCCATGGGCGCGCACGGGCCCCGGCGTCGCGAATGATGGGCAGCCGAAGTTCGATCTGACGCAATTCAATGATGCGTACTTCAGCCGCTTGCGCCAGCGCGTCATCGACGCGGGCGCCAGGGGCATTTACGTGTCTGTCATGCTCTTTCAGGGATTCTCGATCGAAGACAGGGGAAGCGGCAATCCATGGCCGGCGAATCCGTTCAACGCCGCGAACAACGTGAACGGCATCAACGGCGATCCCGGCAATGATGGAAGCGGCGAAGAGACGCAGACGCTCCAGTTCCCGGCGATCACCAGCCTGCAGGATGCGTACGTTCACAAGGTGGTGGACGCGGTGAACGATCTCGACAACGTGCTATACGAAGTCGCGAACGAGAGCCACGGGAGCACGGCCGCGCTCGCCTGGCAGGAGCACGTGATCCAGGTCGTGCGCCAGTACGAAGCGGGCAAGAGCAAGCAACATCCGATCGGCATTTCCGCGCTGTATCCGAACGGCAGTGACGCGGACCTGTTCGCGAGTGCCGCCGATTTCGTTTCGCCGGCGGGTTCAACCGGCGTGAACGACACCCCCGCGCAGACCGGCGCAAAGGTCGTGCTGCTCGATACGGATCACATCTGCGGTGTGTGCGGAGACGGCGTCTGGGTGTGGAAGAGCTTTCTCCGCGGCGCGAATCCGCTCTTCATGGATGTGTTCGACGGATCCTATGGAGAGGCCGGGACGACAAACCCGAGCGACCCGAAATGGGTGTCGGCGCGGACCGCCATGGGGCAGACGCTCAGTTACGCGAAGCGCGTGAACCTGCTTGCGATGACGCCGCGTGCTGATCTCAGCTCCACCGGCTACTGCCTCGCGAATCCCGCGTCGATTGGCGCCGAGTATCTCGCGTACGCGCCTGCGGGCGGAGCGATCACACTGAATCTGTCGGCGACCATGGGCTCGCTCAGCGTCGAATGGTTCTTCCCGGAGACCGGGCAGACCGTCTCCGGCGGAACGACAACAGGCGGGGGCTCACGCACGCTCACTCCGCCGCAAGGGGGCGCGGCGGTCGTTTACGTGCGGTGACGGACTGACGGTCCCGCATTGCGGGCGGGGCCGGCGTTGGCGAGGATTCGGTTGCGCCGACTCGCCATGCGCGAAACCGAAGCCTGCATCACCGCCCTTCGCGGCGGAGACGTCGAGGGAGCGTGGACGCTCTTCATCGACCGGTACCGCCGACTGACCATCGCGGTCATCCGTCGCTATGTGACGGATGCCGACGACGTGATGGACGCGTTCGCGTACGTGTGCGAGCACCTCCGTGCCGGTGGCTGCGCGCGCCTCGCGAAGTTTGATGAGACGCGCGGCGCGTCGTTCGCCACATGGATCGTGGCCGTCGAACGCAATCTCGTCGTTGATTGGTTGCGCGCGAAACACGGACGTTCGCGGCCGGAGGCTCCAGCATCGTTGTCTCCGCTTGGGCGCCGCATCTATGAATATGTATTCATCCATGGGTACTCGCATCGCGAAGCTCAGGAGCTCGCGCGCACCCGCGGCGAAAGCGCGTCGCCATCCGAGCTCGCCAGTGCGCTCCGCGAAGCGAACGGCGCCGTGCTCGAAGACGGGCCTCGCGTGTCCGCTATCGCCGAGGAACCGCTCACGGATGACGTGGCCGCCGTCGAGCCGCACGATCCCTCTGGGGACACCTCCGAGGTCGAGCATGCGATGCGCGTCCTGCCGGCGGATGTTCAGCTCGCCATTCGGCTGTATGTGGTGAACGAAGTGCCGGCGGCCGACATCGCCGTCATGATGGGGCTGCGCGGCGCGAAAGCCGTCTATAACAAGGTGTACCGGGGACTGGCCCAGCTCCGCGACCAGCTTGGCGGAGAGGGGAAGCTGCGCGAACGCTAGGCTGAGCAATTCGGGCCCGCACCCGCCGTATCACCTCCGTCAGTCACGCTTCCTCTACGACGGAGCTCGAACGGTGCTTCATTCA
>DASRAP010000068.1:0-10923 GCA_035638155.1 Gemmatimonadaceae bacterium
CGCGAAACTCGCGTACCGGCCCGCCGCCGTGTCCTTCTTCGAGCCCGGCTTTGAGCGACGCGCGCACGTTCGGGTCGGCGCCGCGGTCGAGGAGGAGCTTCGTGAACGACGCATCGTCGGGGCGGCCGCTGCCATAGTTGACCCAGAAATTGTGCTGCGACACAACCGTCGAGTAGAGCGCCGTGTAGCCGCCGAAGCCGTCGTGATCCGTCGCCGCGCGCGCGTCCGGATTCATGCCGCGCTCCAGCAGCCACTCCGCAATCGCGAGCTCGTCGAAGTACGCCGCCAGATGGAGCAGTGTCGTGCCGTGCACCGGCGTCCCTTGTGCGGTGTACTGCTCTTGCGAGCACGCAGGCGCCATGGGATACACATCGGCAATGGCGAATGTGCGCGTGAGCAACTCCGGATCACGAGTGAGATGTGCTTCGAGTAAATCGATACGCCCGCGATGCAGCGCCATCACCGGTGTATCGGGCATTTCGAGGCCGTGTTCGGCATACATCTCGAGAATACGATGTTTCGCCGCGGGGTTTCGGCTGTCGGTGCCGAGCAGGTGCTCCATCGCCCCGTGGTCGACGCCGTTGTCCCGGACGATCCGAGCGCCGAGCGCGAGCATGGCGGCGGTGCCTTCGACGCTGAGCGTGTAGGCCGGGCCAGCGAGCGATACATGCGCCAGCGAGGGGCGCCCGGCCATATCGTAGAGCATGTGTAGTGTCGCAACGTGCCCTTGGAGCGCCGCGCGTCCCGCGGCCTGCCGGACATCCGTCGCTCCCATGTCGCGCAGCATGCGAATGATCGCGTCGCGGCCGAGGTTCGCAGCGTAGGTCATGGGCGGGCCCCAGTTGCTGTCCATCCGAATGAGGACGGCTTCGCGGATGAGCGCTGGGTTTGCCGTCACGAGCGTACGAACGGTCTCGATGTCGTCCCGCCAGATGGCGTCCGCGAGCTTCACCGATTGGGTGAGGCGCATCCAGCTCGGCGCTTCATAGCTGCGCGCAAGCACGAGTTGCGCGTCGGCGAGCTTTGCGGCTGCGGGATCGACGGAGTCGGGGTGTCGCTCGCGCAATTCGGCGAGCGCGTCTCCGTCGCCGGCGTGAATGGCGCGGAGCAGTTCCTTGGCCTGACGCTGGAGCTGATCGAGGTCAGGGCGAACGGGCAGGCGACGGACGGGCATGACGAGCCTCCTTGAAGGAGCCCGTGGTCCGCTGACGTCGGGCAAAGGAGGTTCGGTATGGCCGCCGAACAGCGCGAACGACTCAGGTGGACTCAGTCCTCTCCGCGGACGGGAGGCGCCCTGCGCGCCTGGGCGTCAAACTAAGAGCGTTTTCCGCACAGCGCTATTGTCGCTCAACGTGTCGTGCCCGGGCATCCGAGTCGATTCTAAGCGTGGGGAGCGGCTGACGGCGCATCGGCCGAAGCGAACGGCAGGTACACACTGAATGTGGTGCCGGCGCCAAGCGTGCTTTTCACGTCAATGCACCCGCCGGTTTGCTGGACGATTCCATAGACCGTCGACAATCCCAATCCCGTTCCTTCGCCCTTGCGCTTTGTGGTGAAGAACGGCTCAAACAAACGGGCGCGTGTCTCTTTCGTCATGCCGGTCCCGATGTCGCTGACAACGAGAAGCGCACAGGGAAAGGAACACGGCCCGGGGATCTGCGCTTCGCTGCCAGTGAACTCGGTGGCCAGGCGCGTCTCGATCGTGACCCGACCGCCAGCGGGCATGGCATCACGGGCATTCACCACGAGATTCATCACGACCTGTTCGATCTGCCCGGGATCGGCCAGAATCGGCTCGAGATTCGGCGCTGCGATCACGCGCAACGACACACGCAACCCCAGCAGCCGGCGCAGCAGTCCGCTCATGTTCGCGATGAGGGCATTCAGGTCGACGCGCTTGAATGCGGCTGGCTGTTCGCGACTGAAAGCGAGGAGCTGGCGCGTCAGACCGCTGGCGCGAGACACGGTGCCCATGACCTCCGTCAGTTCTGGTCGCACGCCGTGATCCGGGGGCAACGCGCTGAGCGCGAGCTCGGTGCAGCTCGAGATGACCGTCAAAAGATTGTTGAAATCATGCGCGACGCCGCTCGCTACTCGTCCGATCGCTTCCATCTTGAACGCGTGGCGCCGCTGTTCCTCCAGTTTGCGCAGCGCGGACTCGGCGGCCACGCGCTCGGTAATGTCCCGATAGTTCACGACCACGGCTTCAACGACCGCGTCGTCCAGGTGATTCGCCGCCGTCACCTCGAGCTCTCGCCAGCGGCCGCCGCGGTGCTGTACGCGCAAGGAGCGGCGCACGACACTCTGCAGGCGACTCACCGCGGCAGCAAACAGCGATTCGGCTGCGCCGCGATCGTCGGGATGAACAAGCGAAAACACCAGCTGTCCCGTCAGCTCTCCCGGGCCGTAGCCGAGCGTCGCCTTGAGTGCCTGTGTGCTGTAGATGATCCGTGCCGACTGGTCGAGCAGCGTGATGACATCGGTCGAGTATTCGATCAGCGTCCGAAACCGGCGTTCGCTTCGCGCGAGCGCAGCCTGGGCGTCCGTCGCCGCGATGACGGCGCGGTGCAGGTTGAGCGCGCGCCTGATTGCAGAACCGAGCCGAACGAGGCGATGCTTGACGACGTAATCGATGGCACCGGCCTTGATATAGTCCGCGGCCGTTTCTTCATCGATGGAACCCGTCACGATGATGACCGGCGTACCGGGCCGCTCCGCCTCGATGATCCGAAGCGCGTCACGTCCCATGAAGCCCGGGAGTGAGTGATCACACAGGACGATATCCGGCACGATGTCGCGCAGCGCGGCACGCAACGCGGGCTCCGTACCGACGCATCGCTCCGTAAACGCCAACCCCGCGCGCCGCAACTCGCGGAGCACGAGCTCCACGTCGTCGGCAGAATCATCTACAATGAGAATGCGAATGCCTTCCATGCGTGCATTCTGACATGACGGGGAGCGCCCTGGTGCTGTCTGATTGACTAGTATTCATGTCCCCCGAACGGGTAGAGCGTCTCGTGCCCGCTGCGCTGAGGCTTACAGACCAGACGGAAACCGGGATAGGCGTGCTGGGCCGCATGCCGTGGTCCACGCATTTCTCGCTGTACTACGAGACGCCGTCCGATCTGCTCGATGTCGTTGTGCCGTTCTTCAAGGCAGGCCTCGAGGCGGGCGAACTGTGCATCTGGCTTTCATCCGAGCCGTCCCTGTTGGGCAAAGCTGAGTCGGCGCTTCGAACCGCCGTGCCCCACTTCGCCGCTCACCTGGCCAAACGCGATATCGAGTTCGGCAGCGCAAAGGAGTGGTATACGTCCGACGGTCGCGTCGAGGTCGACGAGCTGTTCGCGAAATGGTCCGAGATGAACGCGCGCGCCAGCCGCGAGGGGTACGCCGGGTTGCGCGCCAGTGGCGACCTGGGGTGGATGGGTGCCAATGACTGGGCCGGCATCTCCGAGTATGAAGCGTCGTTGCATCGTTTTCTGCCGAGCCGGCGGATTGTGGTGATGTGCACATATCCCCTCGCAAACCGCACTGCCGCCGACCTTCTCGACTCGGTTCGGGCGCATCATTTCGCGATCGCGCGGCGCAACGGCGCCGTCGAGTTGATCGAGACCGCGTCCCTGAAGAACGCCAAGCAGCAAATTCAGCAGCGCAATGAAGAGCTCGAGCGTCACGTTGCCGAGCGAACGCGCGAGCTGGCGCGTGTGCAGGCCTATCTCGAGGAAGGCCAGCGGCTGAATCACAGCGGGAGCTTCGCATACGACCCCGCGACCCGCGAGTACACGTATCTCTCGCCACAGGCGTATGAGATCTTCGGGTTCGACCCTGCGGCGAGAGTCACTCGCGACGGCATGTTGGCGCTGATCCATCCGGACGACCGTCCCAGAGTCGAGCGCAAGTATGTGCAGCTGTCCCGCGACCACGGCGTCGATGTCGAATTCCGGATCACCCGCGCCGACGGACGTACCCGGCACATCTATACGATCTGCCACCCCATTTTCGACGCCGACGGAAAGATCGTGGAAGTCGTCGGCACGGACATCGACATCACCGAGCGGAAACGCGCCGCCGCGAGGCTGGCGCGTGTCAAGCGGGCGGCGCGCGAGCGCGCGCTGGAGGAGCGGTTCGGCGCAGCCCTGGAAGAGCGCACGCGCCTCGCGAGGGAAATTCACGATTCGCTCCTGCAGGGCGTGACGGGCATTGCATTGCAACTGCGCGCCACACTGCCGCATCTCAAGGGCGCGTCGGCCGCCGCGATCGAGTCGATACGGGCAGTGGTCGAGCTCGCCGAGACGACGATCCGTGACGCACGGCGGGCCGTATGGGACATGCGTGCACCGTCGCTCGTGCAGAAAGGACTCCCGGATGCGCTCGAAGAATCTGTTCGCCGGACCGCTGCCACCGGCAGCGTCACGCCCGATTTCGCCATTGTGGGCAAACCTCGCGCGCTTCCGCCGCAGGCCGAAGACACGATTTTCCGCGTGGGCCAGGAGGCCGTGCTGAACGCCGTGAAGCATGCCGAGGCCCGCCGCGTTACGGTGAGGCTCGTGTATGAGCCTCGCAGTGCGACGCTCACGGTGACCGACGACGGCAAAGGCTTCAAGGTCGATCCGGCGCCACGGACGTATTCGGGCCGGTGGGGGCTCCTGGGCATGCGGGAGCGCAGCGAGCGGATCGGTGCGGCATTGACGGTTCGCAGTACGCCGTCTCGCGGAACCATCGTCAGCCTGAAGGTCCCGATTGCGCCCAAGCCCCGCCGCTGACCGTTCGTCGGCGAACAGGGTATCGAACTATCCGGAGGGAGTATTGCAGTCGAGATATCCCGGGAGTCTCTTGGAGTGGTGGCCATTCGTGTCCTGACAGCAGATGATCACCCGGTCGTGCGGACGGGCGTCGCGGCATTGATCGCTAACGAACGCGATATCGAGGTGGTCGCCGAGGCGAGCGATGGCGCCGAGGCCGTAAAGCTGTTCAGCAAGCATGCCCCGGACGTGGTGCTGATGGACCTGCGCATGCCGGTCATGAACGGTGTGGACGCGACGCGCGCGATCGTCGCGTCGAATCCGCAGGCGCGCATTCTTGCCCTGACCAGCTATGAGGGCGATGCCGACATCTACCGGGCCCTCGACGCCGGCGCGTGTGGCTACCTGCTGAAGGACATGCTCGGGACGGAGGTCATCGGCGCAATACGTGCCGCAGCCGCCGGCAAGCGCGTGATCCCTCCGGAGGTTGCGGGACGACTCGCTGAGTTCACACCTCGCGTCGACCTGACGCCGCGGGAGCTCGAGGTGCTGCGACTCGCGGCCGGCGGACTGCGGAACCGTGACATCGCTCTCGCGATCGGGCGGACCGAGGCGACGGCGAAGTTGCATCTCCGACATGTCATGGAAAAGCTCGGCGTCGAGGATCGAACCGAAGCCGTGACGATCGCGCTGCAGCGGGGCATCATCCACCTCGACTGACGGCCGCGCGACCCATCATTCCCGTGGAGAGCGCGCGGGAAGCGCGCGTGATTGCACGTCCATTACGCGCCTTCGCTCAGAACAACTCGCGGGTCAAAGCAACAGCAGTCCGCGCCGCACGCCCATCGCAACAGCCTCGGCTCTCGACGTCACCGCGAGCTTGTCGAACAGGACCTCGAGATGTGTCTTCACCGTGTTCGGCGAAATACCGAGCCGCGCCGCGATTTGCTTGTTGCCAAGCCCGTCCGCCAGCAACGACAGAATCTCGCGCTCACGCTGCGTTGGGAGCGCCGGCTGACCACTCATCTCGACTGTATCGCGCGATGTATGCTCCGATAACCGCGACGGGCGCGCTGTGACGACGACATCAGCGGATTCGTCGATCGCTTCCGCGGACTGGGTTGACGAGACGACCTCGAACGTCGAAGCATCGCCGAGTGCCTCAACCAGCTCCCGGCGAAGCTCTTCGGACTCGGCGACGATCGCGATCCTTTTCACGCGCCAGTGCCTTCTCTGATCCTCACGCCGCTCGCGCCGCGCGCAAGCGGTCGATAAACCGGGCGACCGTCGTCGCAGGAATCGCGATGCCAAGCCGGTTCACGACCATGCTGTTGATCCCCACAAGCCGCCCCTCCGCGTCGACGAGTGGACCGCCGGAGTTCCCTGGCGCGAGACGAACGTCGGCAACGACGAATTTCGGTTTGCCGTTCTGATGGCGCGCGACCGTGTGCAGCACACCCATCGACAGTGCGTCATGTACGCCGAGTGGATGGCCGAAGGCGAAGAGCAACTCGCCGGCCTTGAGAGCGTTCGGGTCCCGGATCTTGATTGAGGGCCCCGCAAGCCCAGGCACCGCGATTGCGGCGAGGTCCTGATCTCCAGCGACGGCGAGCAACCGGCCACGCCGCGTTCCCATGCGCGTTACGATCTCCGGGTCCCGGTCCTCGCGAATGCAGTGGGCGTTCGTAACGACGATCCCGCTCTTGCCCCACACGATCGCCGCGCCCGCGGACCCGGTGTTGCGGACTTCGACAACCCATTGGCTCAGGCGATCGACGAGGCTCGACGATGTCGTGCCACTCCCGTATTCCGAGGTGAAAGGATGTGAGGTCAATGGTCCCTTCCTGTGTTCCGATCGATTGGTGTGACGGTGACTGTCTTCAACTCGCTGGCTCGCGCGAGACGAACTGACGCCGACTCGTCGGCACCGGTCGCCTGCAGCGCGTCGAGAAGTTCGGCCGGACTGGTGAGCCGGGTTCCGTTGATCTCGAGCAGCACGTCACCGACCTGCATTCCCGCGCGTCCAGCCGGTGTGTCCTCGGCGACGGAGAGCACGAGCAGTCCGTCGGCGCGGTCGAGATTGAGCCGCCCGGCCATCGACTCCGTCAGCATGACTGGATGGACGGCGATGCCGATGAACGGACGGCTGACATGTCCGCGCGAGAGGAGGTCGTCGACGATCGAATCTACAACCCGGGCAGGCAGCGCAGCCGCCGCGCCGCCGGCGAGCGCCGAGTTGTTGAGACCGATCGCGCCGCCCGATGCGGCGACGAGCGGGCCGCCCGAGAAACCGTCGTACACCGAGAGGTCGAGCCGAAGCACGCCATCGATGCGCCGCCCCTGCTGCGCGCGCCATCCATCGATCGACGCGCTGACGATGCCGAAACTCGCGCTTGCATCACGTCCGGGCCGTCCGACCGCCAGCACGAGCGACCCGACGGAGCTTTCGGCCGGCTGTGCCCGCGGTGCCGGGGCGGGGAGTCCATCCGCACGCAGAACGACGATGTCTGTTTCCGGGTCGCGGGCGACAACCGTCGCGTCGAGCGAGTCGCCATTTGGCAGGGTAACGGGGACGCTGCCGTCGCGACGAACGGTGTGACTCGCCGAGACGATCAGCCCGTCGCGCCAGATGATGCCGCTGGACGGAATGCGGCGCCTGGCGCGAATGGCGACGATATACTGCGACGCACGTTCGACGGTTGATGAGAGTTGCGAAGAGAGATCGGTGAGTGAAAGTGGTAGTGTGGTTGATGCCATGCAGAACTTCTTCCGAAGAGGTGTAGACGGACACTACCGAACGCGAGCATCCGGGCGGCATCGGCCATTTGGGGGAGTGATCTCCCGAAGCTTGACACAAAAGCTATGATCCTGAAAACGAGGACTCCCATGAGCAACCACGCATCCCTTCTTCGCCCCGGCACTCCGGCGCCAGACTTTACGTTGCATGCGACCCCGGACCAGAGCGTCTCGCTGTCCGAATTTCGCGGACGCTCGGTCATCCTCGCGTTCTATCCCGCGGACTGGAGCTTGGTGTGCAGCGATCAAATGGCGCTCTACAACGAGATACTTCCCGAGTTTCGGAAGCACGGCGCCGAGCTGCTCGGCATATCGGTCGATGGCGCGTGGTGTCACGCCGCGTTTGCGAAGGATCGCCATCTGCACTTCCCGCTGCTGGCAGACTTCGAACCAAAGGGCGCGGTCTCGCGCGCCTATGGCGCCTACCGCGAGCAGGACGGCACCAGTGAGCGCGCGCTGTTCGTGATCGATGGCGAGGGAGTGATTCGGTGGAGCTATTGCGGGCCGGTTGGCGTTAACCCCGGCGCCGACGGTATTCTCGACGCGCTCGACGAAATGAAACGGAACCCCGCGGAGTCCGCCCCGTGACCAGACACAGCAACCTGCGACCGGACGTCCATGGCGAAGATCACGCCATCGGGCCGGCTGATGCGCCCGTGACGCTTGTGGAGTATGGCGACTATCAGTGTCCCCATTGTTACCGCGCCCATCCGATTGTCGCCGCGCTCCGCAAACGGCTCGGTGCCAGATTGCGATTTGTCTTTCGGAATTTTCCGCTGACCGAAAGTCACCCCAACGCATTGCACGCCGCCGAAGCGGCCGAGAGTGTCGCCGCACACGCGGGCGCGACGGCGTTCTGGCGGATGCACGACGCGATCTATCAGCATCAGCAGGACTCCGATGACGCGCTCGATGACGCGCATCTCGTCAGCTACGCGGCCGATGCCGGCGCCGACCCGACCGCCGTGCGCCGCGATCTCGAGAGCGAGACGTTCGCCGAACGCGTGCACGGTGATTTTGCGAGCGGCGTGAGGAGCGGCGTAAACGGCACGCCGACGTTCTTCGTCAACGGGCTCCGGTTCGACGGCGACTGGACCGATCCGGACCAGTTTTTGTCGGCGCTCGAAGGGGCGGCGACGGCATCCGGCGGGTGAACCCGGGATAATTGCTTGATGTCAAGATAATATGTCTTGACATCAAGATATTTGGGCGATAGGTTTCCCTGCATGACAAACTCATTCAGGGCGCTCGTCACCGGCGCCACCGGCAAACAGGGTGGCGCCGTTGCCCGCCTCCTCCTCGACCGCGGACACACGGTCCGCGCCGTCACCCGCAACCCTTCCTCCCCCGCTGCAATCGCGCTCGCCGAGCGCGGAGCCGAGCTGGTCGCCGCCGATCTCACCGATCGCGACGCAATGAACCGCGCCGCCCGCGGTGTGGACGCAGTCTTCCTGGTCGCCACGCCATTCGAGGCCGGCACAGACGCCGAGAAGAAGCAGGGGATCACCACGGCCGACGCCGCGAGGGACGCCGGGGCGTTCCTCCTCTACAGCTCGGTCGGCGACGCCGATCGCCACACCGGCATTCCGCACTTCGACAGCAAGTACGTCGTGGAGCAGCACATTCGCTCCATCGGCGTCCCGGCCACGATCCTCGGGCCGGCCTACTTCATGGAGAACGTCGCGTATCTTCAGGCGCAGATGCGCCACAACATCTATCCGACGCCGCTGTCACCTGATCGCAAGCTGGCACAGATTGCTGTACCGGACATTGCGGCCGTGTCCGTGACGGTGCTGGAGAATCCAGCCCGTTATGCGGGAAAACGGTTTGACATCAGCGGCGACGAAGTCAGTCCGAACGACACCATCCGGATCCTGTCAGAGATCACGGGACGCACATTTCAACATTATCAGCTCCCCATGGACGCCGTGCGCAAAACGATGGGCGAGGATGCCGCCCTGATGTTCGAATACTTCGAGCGCACGGGATATCACGTGGATCGCGACGAGCTTGCGCGGGAATTCCCGGACATGCGCTGGACGACGTTCGAGTCGTTCGCGCGCGCGTTCGACTGGGGATCGTTCCTTCCCGACTGATGCCACCACGCGACACTTCGGGTACGCATACGTGGCTGGTGCTCATGAAGGCGTTCCGGGCACTGGCCCGGCACGCCGAGCAGAGTATGCAATCGACCGAGCTCGCGTTCACGGAGTTCACGATTCTCGAAGCGCTGCTCAACAAGGGTCCATTGCTCGTCAACGACATCGGCCGCCGCGTTCACCTGACGAGCGGGGCGATCACGTCTGCGATCGACCGGCTCGAGGCACGCGGGCTCGTGCAGCGCGGGGTCGACGACGCGGACAAGCGCGCCCGGGTGGTGTCGCTGACGCGCGCAGGGCGCGCGCTCATCGGAACGGCCTTCGAGGCGCACAAGGCCAGAATGGACGCGGTGGCCGGCACATTGACAGCCAAGGAACGAAAAACGCTCATCGACTTGCTGAAGAAGCTCGGCCTCGGCGCCGCCGCCACACTCCCCTGAGCGTGCAACGATCGCTCGTTCTCGTGTTCCGCGTTATCGCCGGGCGCGGCTGCGGCGTGCAGCAAGCGAGCGGTGCCGCAGCGAGCGGCACCGCTCCGCCGGCCATCACCCGCCGATGGCCTCGACCTGTTCATAGACCTCGAACCGCGGTGCGCCAAGCACGCCCGCGGCGGCCATTGCGTCGCCGAGCTTGGGGTTTGACTTGAACGCCTGCGCATCCGCCAGTGCATCCCATCCTGACACGACCAGGACGTCGTTCGGATCGTCTGACGCGCGGTTGACGCGCGCGAAGCGTGCGCCGGCGGCGGTCGGTGGATAGGCGTCGTACGCCGTCTTCCACGCGTCGAAGTCTCGGACCTTGTGCTTGATCGCCATGACAATCATTGGATCGTCTCCGGTGTGGTTGGTGTCCGCGCCAGGCGCCGTGGCCGGGTAGAGGTTGCGCCGCACGAAGTCTTCGATCGTGCCATAGCTGAAGCCGGGAATCGCATCGGTGATCGCGAGGGGATCGCCGAGGAAGGTGTCGGACTTGAAGTAGTCGTAGAGCTCGGCGTACAAGTCCTTGTGCACGTCGGAGAGGGGATAGCTCTCCACCGCGGCGCGCGTGCCGCCGCTGAACTCCTGGTACGCGATGTCGCGTCCGGTGACCGAGCGCACGGCCGCGCAGATTGCCCCCGCCGTGACCCCTCCTGGCTGGTGGATATCGAACCCACGATTGGCCGGACCCGACAGAAAGAGTGCGGCCGCCGCTCTGGCGACGTCGTCGACATCGGTGGCGGCCCATGTCATGGTGGCGGGCCACGGCATGCTGAACATCCCCTGGTCGAGCCACGGTTTCGCCGCGAA
>DASRAP010000069.1:0-4221 GCA_035638155.1 Gemmatimonadaceae bacterium
ACACGTCGATGCTGGCGAGATCGTGTCCATCGAAGTAGACGGCACCGGCCTGCGGGCGCTCGAACCCGAGGAGGAGGCGCAGGATCGTCGACTTTCCGCCCCCGGAGGGACCGACGAACGCGACGAATTCGCCGGGGCGCACTTCGATCGAGACATCATCGAGGATCGGAGCCGCCCCGGCCACGTATCCGAACGTCACGTGCGACATCTCGATCCGGCCGCTGATCGCGCCGACATCGGGTTTCGCGTCGTCGACTTCCGGGGCCGCCTGCAGGATCGGCGCCGCACGCTCGAACAGCGGGACCACGTTGAGCAGCGCGACGAGCGTCGTGCTCACGCCCATGCCCGCCACCAGCGCGGCGCCGAACGACGCGTTGAACGCGATGAAGCTGCCGGTTGTAAGCGTCCCCTGCGCCGCGAACGTCTTCGCCGCAACCATGAACACCGCCGCCGACGCGAAGATCGGGAGCATTGTGTTGAACACGGTGAGCACCGTCGACGCGAGCCCCGCGCGAAACGCCACGACCTTGAGCGCACGGAACTGCGCGCCCCAGAGCGCGAACATGCGTCGTTCCGCGGCGGCGACGTGCAGCTTGGCGATCCCGCTCAGGAGCTCGAACACGAGCGTGCTGATGCGGCCCAGGAGCGCCTGACGCTGCCGCTCGAACGGCAGCGCGTACACACCGACAACGAACGTCACGATCGCGCTCAGCATGAGCGTCACGATCGCCACGAGCGCGAGCTTGGCGCTGTACACCGCCATCAGTCCGAGGCTCGTGATCACGAGCGCGCCGCCGAGCAGCGACGTGAGCGCCACACCCGTGATCAGCTGGCGCGCGCCGTTCACGGCCTGCGCACGCAGCGCGAGATCGCCCACCGAGAACTTCCTGAAGAATTGCGGAGGAAGCGCGAGCAGACGGTCGACGATTGCCGCCTGCAGCATCGCATTCCCCTTGCCTTCCACACGAATGAGCGCAAGCGCGCGGGCAATGTCGACCGAGGCGCCCGCCACAGCCATCGCGAGGAGCGCCGCAAACAGCGTCGTCGCGTTGCCGAGCTCGGCGGACGGAATGACGCTGTTGAACATGATCCCGATCACGATCGGGAGTGCCAGGCCGAGCACCGCGCCCACACCCACCAACCCCATCACCCGCCTGAAATCCGGCCAGATTTCGCGCCCCAGCATCCGCCCCAGCAGCTTGAGTGTGATCGCGGCGGGCGGCGCCGGGACGTAGAACACGTAGGCGAGCGGGCTCAGGGCGGACGCGACAGCCGGCGTCACGGAGACGCGGTCGCTGGTCGCGGGGTCGTGCAGCGTGTACCGCCCCCGGCCGTCGGGCGTGAGGGCCACGGGCGCGAACGTTTTTGCGCGGAACGCGAGAAACGCACCCGAATCTGTCTCCCACCACCTGGCTCGGAGCGCCACACGACGGTAGCGCACGCGCGATGCGCTGCAGACGCCGACCACGCGGTCGCGATGCGGATCGTCGGGATCCTGCGCGCGCGGACGTTCGCCGGTGAGCGGCGGCGGCCGGAACGCGATGCCGCTCGGCGCACCCACGAGAGCACATGCGTCGAGCAGCGCGTCGCCGTGCGACTCGATCCGCGTAACGTCCGCGCGTCCCTGCAGCAGCTCAGAGAGACTCGCGAGCGCGCTGGCGTGGCGCGACCGCTCGCCTTCGAGCTTGCGCACGAGGCGCGCGCGATCGGTCGCGTCGTCGGCTTCGGCCTGGCGCGCGAGCCAGGTGAGAAACACCGCCCACGCCCGTTCGAGCGACTCGCTGACTCGCTGCCCGGCGCACGCCGTGAAGGTGTCCGCGAGCGACAGCCTGGCGCCGTCATCCCCTGCGGTAAGCCACATGCCGCGCGCGACGGGGAACAGGAGCTGGGATTGTCCAACGGCGACGTCCCCGCCGAGCGAAAGCTCGCCGGAGTCGACGCGCAGCCAGACGACGTCAGCCGACGGCGTGATCGCGGTCCTGGCCGGGAGCGACAGTTTTGTCTGGGTGAGATCGACGGGCCTCGCGGACGTGCGGCTCGCGCGATGCATGGCACGGCCGACGGTCTCCGCCACGCCATTCGCGAGCGCGCGTGAAATGCGGCCGCCGTCCTCGGAGAATGCATCGATGGATGCGCGCTCCACCGGCTGCATGCGCGCGCCACCGTATCCAACGGCGATGAGCACACCGTCCCCCGATTCGGCGGCCGGCCTGGCGCCCGCAACGACTTCACCGGCCCACAGCGTGCCCACATACCGGCGGTTCGCGCGGTACGCGTCGCTGCTGCTCCGCATGTAGAAGAGGTCGACTTCACCGCTCACGACGACGAACAACAGGTCGTCGTCGTCGAGATGGAGGGGCCGGTTGGCGTGCAGGGGGAACGACGCGCTCCACTCCTCGGCGCGAAGCACCGCGGCCGACGATTCCTCGATGCTCGCCGCAGCCACCGCCGTTGTGAAGCGCCCGAACGTCCGCGAATGACGCATCAGAGCTCCGCGGCCAGCGTGTAGTACAGGCCCTGCTCGTCACGCATCAGCTCTTCGTGCGTGCCGCGCTGCACCACCTCACCGCGATCGAGCACGAGGATCTCGTCGGCGTCGCGAATCGTCGACAGGCGATGCGCGACGATCACGCACGTGCATCCGCGGCGCCTGAGGTTGCGATCGATCAGATGCTCGGTCACCGCGTCGAGCGCACTCGTCGCTTCGTCGAGCACGAGCACGGATGGGTTTGCCACCAGCGCCCGCGCAATTTCCAGGCGTTGGCGCTGGCCGCCGCTGAAATTCGCGCCTCCCTCGTCCACGAGTGCGTCGAGACCGCCTGGTCGCGCCATCACGTCGTCGTGAATGCACGCGTCTTTGCACGCGGTCACGATCGCGTCGCTCGGCACCGTGGCGTCCCACAGGGTGAGGTTGTCGCGTACCGTGCCCGCGAAGAGCGAGATGTCCTGGTCCACCATTGCGACGGACGCGGAGCGTGTAGCCCGCGGCCACGCGTGCGCGGGCGTTCCCGCGAGGAGCACTTCACCCGTCCATGGCGGATAGAGACTCGTGATGAGTTTCGCGACCGTCGATTTTCCGCATCCTGAAGGGCCACACAGCGCGACACGCGAGCCCGGCTGCAGCACGATGTTGAACTCGCGGAGCAACGGATCGGCGTTGCGCGAGTACCCGAACGTGACGTTCCGAAGCTCCAGGTGCCCGGTCAGGCGTTCGGCGGCCGCGTCCCCTTCGTCATCGTCGCGCGACTCTACGGGATAGCGCATGGCATCGTCGATGCGCGTCATCTTCCCCTGCATGCTCTGCAGGAGTCCGGCCAGGTTCACGAAATTGTTGACGGGCTGAATGAAACTCGCGACGAGCGTCTGAAAGGCGACGAGGGTGCCGACGGAGAAATCGCCCTGCATCACTTTTCGCGCGCCGAGGAACAGGACCGTGGCATTGGTGACCGCGACCGTCAGCGGCGGGACGACCAGAAAGAGCGCGGTGGTGCGCGCGAGTGACTGCTGCGCGCTGAGGTATTTCGTCTGGTGTCCGGCCCAGCGCGCGAAGAAGTCGGACTCCATGGCCGACGCTTTGAGCGTTTCGATGGCGGAGAGTCCGGCCATGAGCGTGCCGGTCGCTTTTCCTTCTTCCTGCAGCACGCGCATGTTGCCTTCCACGCGCATCCTGTTCACGACCAGCGTCGCGCTCGCGAGCACCGCGACCGCGCCGACCGCGACGAGCGTCAGGGTGACGTCGTACGACAGCATGAGGAGCCCGAAGAACACGATCATCAGGGCATCGATCGCCGTCGATGCCAGTCGCCGGGACAGGAACTGCGCGACGTCGTCGTTGAGCCCCGCGCGCCAGCTGATCTCGCCGGCGTAACGCTGTGCGTAGAACTCCACGGGTAACCGCATGACGTGCCACAGAAAGCGGCTCGACGTCGTGACCGACAACTTCGTCTCGAGCCGGAGCAGGTAGTACTGCTGCAGCCACGTGAGGCTCGCGCGTATGACCGCGGTGAGAATCATGCCCAGCACGAGCGGCCGCAGCCACGTTCCCATCTGGCGCACGAGCACGTTGTCGATGAACATCTTCGCGAACATCGGCACCACGAGCCCGGGCACGACGAGCGCGAATCCCGCGATGCACGCGAACAGCACCGCGCGCTCCGACCCGCGCAGGCGCTCGCGCAGGCTCGCGATCAGTCTTGGACGTTCACCGCCGGTCTCAAACGA
>DASRAP010000070.1:0-8433 GCA_035638155.1 Gemmatimonadaceae bacterium
GCTACTGACTGCCCGGCCGCCGGCTCGGCGGCAGGGCTATCCCGGGTAGACCCGTTCCCTTCATCCTGTCGTTGAAGGCCGTCACATCCTTGCTGAACACGTCGCCGAGCTGACCCTGTAGCGCTTTGAGCTTCGCCTCGAGATCCTTCTGGACGGCCAACTGCTGATTCGTCGGCTTGAAGTCCGCGCTCTGCAGGCCGTTCGTCAGGTAGCCGATCTTCTGCACCAGCTTCGATCCGAACCGGACGCCGTCCTGGCCGCGGCCGGTCGTGCGCAGCTCCAGGAGCTGCCCCTCGAGCGCGATCACTTTGTCGTCCAGTTGGTCGATCGCTTTCTTGACTTCGGGATCCTGCGTCAGGTTTCGCAGGTTGCGGATCTGGCCACGCACCAGCTCCGAGTTGTTCACCGCCTCGACCGCCGCGTCCATCGTCCGCCGCACACTCATCAGGAACTGCTGCTGCGCGACGATGTCGGCTTCGGTTCCGGCCGAGTGCGGATCCTTCACGACCCGGAGCGGCTGCGTGTAGTCGCGGCCGCCAACGGTGAGCTTCACCGTGTAGCGCCCCGGTGGCATGAGCACATTGATGTTGCCCCAGCCGGGTGCCTCACGCGTGCCGTCCGCGTTGAGCGGCGTCTCCGGCGAATAGGTGGGTTTCGTGCGAAGCACCGCGGTGGTGCTGTTCTCGTTCCGCAGATCCCAGTAGATGCGATTCACGCCAGCGTTCATCGTGCCCTTGAGCATGCGCACGAGCTTCCCTGCAGAATCCGAAATCGCGACAACCGGCGTGTCGCGGGGCGCCGCTTTCAGCCAGTAGTTGATCGCCGCACCGTACGGCGGATTCACGCCGGCAGTCGGATCGTCGCCGCCTGCCACATTTCCTTCCACATCGTTGAACCGGTACGCCGCCCGCGGCGCAAACAAGAATGCCGCGCTGTTCGCGACGTCCGTCGTGACCTTCTGCAACGGCGAGAGATCGTCGAGAATCCAGATCCCGCGGCCGTACGTCGCGATCGCCAGGTCGTTGAACTGTTCCTGGATCACCAAGCCGTACACCGGCGCGTGTGGGAGATTCATCTGCAGCGGCTGCCAGTTCGCGCCGTCGTTGAACGACACGTAGAGCGCGTTCTCGGTCCCCAGATACAGCAGTCCACGCCGGACCGGGTCCTCGCGGATAATGTGGGCGTAGCTCAGCATGCTCTTTGGAATACCGTTCACGATCAGCGTCCAGGTCTTCCCGAAATCCGTCGTCTTGTAGACCCAGGGATCGCGGTTGTTCTCCTGGTGCGCGTCGACGATGATGTACGCGCTCCCTGCCGCGTATCGCGACGGCTCGACGTGCCGCACCGATCCCCATGTCGGAATGCCCGGGACGTTCGCGGTCACGTTCACCCATGTGCGGCCCGTGTCGCGTGTGACCTGCACGAGACCGTCGTTCGTTCCCACCCAGATCACGCCCGCCTGGGCTTTCGATTCGGCAATGGCGTACACCACGTCGCCGTACTCGACGCCGATGTTGTCGGGCGTGAGGCCGCCGGAGATCTGCTGTTTCGTTTTATCGTTGCGCGTGAGATCCGGACTGATCACGCGCCAGCTCCTGCCACCGTCGGTTGACATGTGCACGAACTGGCTGCCCGTGTAAATGCGGTTGTGGTCGTGCGGCGAGATCGTGAATGGCGCGTCCCACACGAACCGGTACTTCACGTCTGCGGCGGGATAACCGCCGGTGCTCTGGGGCCAGACCTCGACGTTCTGTCCGTACCGCGTGCGCTCGTCGAAGCGAATCACGATGCCGCCGCGGCTTCCCGAACCGGACGCCGTGGACCAGATGATGTTCGGGTCGACGGGATCGGGCGTGGCCCATCCGCTCTCGCCACCCTGCACGCCGTGCCACTCGCTGCGCGCAATCGCGCCGCCGGTTCTGCTGTTGCTGGGTCCCCGATACGACGGGCCGTCCTGCTTGTTGCCGTAGACGAAATACGGCACGCGGTTGTCGACGGTGACGTGGTAGATCTGCCCGATCGGGAGTTGCACGCGCAGCCACGTCTGCCCGCGCGTGGTGGAGATCGACACGCCCGCATCGTTCGCGATGGCCATGCGATTCGCGTTCGTGGGATCGATCCACATGTCGTGGTTGTCGCCGCCCGGTGAAGCATTGCCGAGCGTGCCCGTGCCGCCCCCGGTCCCGCCGCCGCGCCCGCGACCACCGCCGCCACCGGCGCTCACGACCGTTGCACCGCCGTCGGTGGATTTGCTGTACGAGGCGCAGAGGAAATACGTCTCGTCGGGCTGGTCGGGCGCGACGGCCATGCGCGTGTAGTACGGCTGGCGGCACGCGAGATCGCGATTGAAGCTCACGACCTTCCAGCTCATGCCGCCGTCGTCGGACTTCCAGAGCTCCCCGGAATCGGTCGGCTGTCCGTGAATCGGATTGCCGTCGCCTGTTTCGATCAGTGCGTAGACGCGATTCGGATTCGACCGCGAGATCGCGAGGCCGATCTTGCCGAGCGTGTGCGTGGGAAGTCCGTTGCCGCTCAGCTTGCTCCACGTGCTGCCGCCGTCGCGCGAGATGTAGATGCCGCTGCCGGGGCCGCCGCTTTCACGGCCCCACGTGTGCAGCTCGAGCTGCCACGTGGCCGCGAAGAGCACGCGCGAATTCGTGGGATGCATGACGATGTCGATGGCGCCGGTGTTCTCGTCCACGAAGAGCACGCGCTGCCATGTGCGTCCGCCATCCGTGGTCCTGAACACGCCGCGTTCCGGCTGCGGACCGTAGCTGTGCCCCTGCGCGGCAACGAACACGATGTCGGGATTCGCGGGATCGATGACGATGCGGCCGATGCGGCCGGTGAGCTCGAGTCCCATGCGCGTCCACGTCCGCCCGGCATCGGTGGATTTGTAGACGCCGGCCCCGACGGAAATGTGCGAACGGATCCAGGGCTCGCCGGTGCCGGCCCACACAATGCTCGCATTCGACGGCGCGACCGCGAGCGCGCCGACGGATGAGACGTCCTGGTCGTCGAAGATCGCGGTCCAGTGAATGCCGGCGTCGGTCGATTTCCATATGCCACCTGATGCCGCACCGGCGTAATACACGTTTGGATCGCCGGGGACGCCTGCGATGGACGAGACGCGATTCCCGACCGGCCCGATGTAGCGGTATTTGAACTGTGCGTAGTTGTCGGGCGAGGTTTGCGCCGCTAGGGCGGACGGCACTAGAAACGAGAGAACGAGAGAACGGGAGAACGAGCGGCGCATACGTTGATCCTGTCGAGGCGACTTTGGAATCTCGCGCCATCTCGCGACAATGGCTACGCATGGCCTCGCGTTGTAGTTCCCGGCCCCCTTGCGTTGCATCGTAGCCGGACTTATACTGAACCACATGGTTCAGTATTCCACGCAGCTCGATTCGGCCTTCGCCGCGGTCGCAGATCCCACGCGAAGGGGTATTCTCGAGCGTCTCTCGCGCCGTGACGCGTCGATTACCGAGCTCGCGGCGGCGTTCGAGATGACCCTCACGGGCATCAAGAAGCACGTCGCTGTGCTCGAGGATGCGCGGCTGGTGAACACGAAGAAGGTCGGACGCGTGCGCACCTGCACGCTCGGTTCGCGACGTCTTGAAAACGAAGCAGCGTGGATCGCGAAGTACCAGCGCATGATCGAGGAGCGCTACGATCGCCTCGAAACCTTTCTCGAACGCACGAAGGACTCCAAATGACAACGACCATGAGCACACCCGCCACGATCACGACCCCCGTCGCCCGCGAGATTCACATCGAGCGCATCGTCAACGCCGCCCGCGACCGCGTGTGGCGCGCGTTCACGGACTCCGAGCAGCTTGCGCAGTGGTGGGGGCGTGGCAACAAACTGGTCATCGAGCGCAACGAGCTCACGCGCGGCGGACATTGGCGTTTCATCGAACACACTGACCACGGCGTGTTCGGCTTCGAGGGGCGCTACCGCGAAGTCACGCCGCCCGAACGCATCGTGCGTTCATTCGAATGGGACGGCATGCCCGCGCACGTCGCCATCGAAACCGTCACGCTCGAAGACCTCGGCGACGGCCGCACGAAGATCGTCACCGTCATGCAGATGCACACGCCCGAGGAGCGCGACGGATTCCTCAAATCCGGAATGGAAGGCGGGATGAACCAGGCGTACGAGGCACTGGATCGGCTGCTGGGACAGTGAATGGACCGCTGAGCGCTTAACGCTTAGCGCTCAGCGTAAAGCGTAAAGCGTAAAGCGCGCACATCTAACTCCCCTGAGTGACCGCAAAAAGGATGACGGCATCCTGCGGCGTCGCGCCGGGACCGCTGGCGGTGAGGCGTATGGTGTAGCTGCTTCCGATGGGCACGGTCGGTCCGACGGTGAACGAAATGTCACCGACGTCGCCCGTGCCGGGCTGTGCGATCACCATCACGAAATTCGAGGGCTGCTCGAGGGACAGCGTGACCGACCCCGCGTAGTCTGTCCGCAGGATGTTCACCGGAACGTGAAACGTCTGGTTGCGGAGCACGAACGCGGGATAGGCGCCCACCGCCATCGAGAATGATCCATTGCCCGGAACGCTGATCTGTACCGGAAGCTGCACCACCGCGAACCCCGTGGCCGTGCCCTCGATCGTGACGTCGTTGAGACCGAGTGGCGCGCCCGAGGAAACGTGGATGACGAAGTCGGCTGTGTTCTGGTCTGCGGTGATCGTCGTCGGATCGGCGGTGACCGACTGATTCGCGTCGGCGAGCTTGAGTCCGACGGAGCCCGTGAACCCGCTCGTGCGCGTGATGGTCACCTGAATGGTGCGCGACGTACCGCGCGCGATGATCATCGGCTGCTCGGCCGAAACGGTCAGCTGAAACCCGGTGCGCTCGGTGGGCGCGTCACCCTTGCAGGCGAGGGCGGCGGCCAGCAAGAGGCCCACCGCTCGGGTGCGTCGATGAAGTCCGTGCATGTCGTGCCTCACAAACTAATCGTACGCCGCAGGCCTTCGACATGTTCGAAACGAAAACGCAAGCCCGAAGCTCGAGGCTTCAGGCTTGCGTTTGAAACTCGGGTCCGAGTTTCTGTTTCGTGTTACTTCGTGGCTACTCAGTACGCCTTCGCGCAGGCGTTGGTGGTGTTGACCCAGTTCTGCTGCACGAGGAAATCCTTGCCGCCAAGGCTCATGTTGGCGGTGCCGCCGTTGGCGGTCTTGTAGGTCGTGCCCCACGTCCACGCGCACTTGTCGGCGTTCTCGTAGCCGCGGCGGTCGAACCACGCGGTGCCTTGCGGATCCGTCTGCGTTTCCTCGATCTCATGTGCCAGCGTGTTCACGATGCCGTCGGCGCCCGCGTCATTGTTCGGGGACGTCGTGCCGTTGGTGCACACACCGGGATACGCGGCGTCGTACGGCATCGCCGCATACAGCACGGTCTTCGACTGGCCGCCGATGTTCACGGTCGCCCAGTAGTGATACGCGCAGTACTGCGTGCCGAACCCGCCGCCAAGGTTCACGGTGCCCGACGTGAAGATCGCGTACAGCGTGTTCGGGTCATACGTGATCTGGCCCGAGTTGAATCCGGACTGGAGCATCGACACCATCTGCGCGTCCGTGACCTTCTGGCTGCCCGACGGCGCGTTGGTGCTGTTCGCCCAGAAGCCGACGTAGTTCAGCGAGTTGGCGACGCCGTAGGTGGTGTTGATGTTGTAGTACGGCGATCCACCGAGATTGCGGAGGAAATGTCCGACGAGCGAGCCGTCGTTCGCGCCCGTACCCGTCGACCCTGCGGCGGGCCCGCCGTTGTAGATCGTGCCCGACGCCCAGTACACGGCAACAACGTTGATGCCGCTCGTGAGCACGGGGCCACCGTGGTTGACCATCTGCGTGTTGCCGTTTCCGCCCGGTCCCGCGCCGTTGCGCGCTGCGGGCGTATTGAGCTCCGCGATGTGGCTGTTCGCGACGTCGAGGCCCGGCGCGTCAGCATTCACGCCCGCGCGGCTCGAGGTACCTGTGATTGGTGCAGAGCTATTCCCGTCAGAGCACGCCGCGAGCGCAAACGCGGCAATTGCAAGCGCAGGGAGGGACGCGCGAATCATTGAGACTACTCGGTTTTGAGAGGGGTCGAGCGAAAAAGCCGTGATGGACTTTATGGTGTCAGGGCGCCACAGGCAAGGCGCCTGCGTCGTAACGCTGTACGCCTTGTCAGAAACGGAAAAATGCGAGGAGTTTTTGTGACTTTCCTCGCATTTCTGCCTGTAATTGAGACGACCGATCGGGACGCCGGTTACCCGCGGTTACCCATGACCGTGGTGCCGGCGCCCGACCAGCCGCTCATTTGCACCACCTCACTCACACGTGGGCCGCCCGCCCGGCAGCGTCAGCGTGCAAGTCCTGGTGGTGCCATCCTGCTTCACCACCATGCGAACGATTGTCGATCCGTCGTAGGTGATGACTTCCCGGCGGGACGACGATTTCGTCGTGCCGTCGCCCTTGGTGATGTTCACGCTCATCACGCGAATCACCGTGCCCGACGTCGGGAACTGATGCCGGTGCGTGGAATCGGACACCGGCACGACCACGTCGCGCACGGTGTCTGCCGCAATGCGCTCGACGGTGAAGGTGCCCGCCGAATCCTGGCCGGTCGTGGTCTCGTGTCCCTTCGCCGTGCCGTTAATGGTGTGCTGCGTGCTGCCAGGGGCGAGGCCCGATACGGTGCGGTTGCTGGAGTTGTCGACCACCGACGTCACGTTCTCATGTCGCGTCACCGTCCCGGCCACGCTGACTCGCGTGTTCACGGTATTCGTGGTGAGCGAGTCGAAGGCCTGCTGCACCGTGCCGCCCGCGGTCGTGAATTGCACCGAACGCGTGACGGTGAGTCCGCGACGGTCGGTGAACGCTGCGCACTCCACGCGCCCCGACGTCGCGTTGAACGTGCACGTGCTCGAATCAAACGACGGGTCACCGAAGTGATTGTGTCCGAACCCGAAGCCGAATCCGATTCCCGGCCCTCCGAGAAAATCCGGACCCAGACCACCGCCGATCATGTCGTGCATTCCGTGGCCCATGCCGCGTCCCGGTCCGCGACCGAGTCCGCCGAAGCGCTCGCCGGGCATGAACGGACCCGCGCCTTCCGCGCCATCGCCGTACGTGGACTGCACCGAGCTGTAGCCGACGGGAACGCTCGCAAACGCGACCGCGAGATCACTGCTGGAGCTGTCAGCCGACGACGGCAGATCGCGACACGCCGCGATTGCTGCCAGAACAACTATCACCGCACCACTGCGGATTCGATTCATGAGAACCTCCTGGTCTGCCTACCTGACACGCGGGCGGCAGGCCACCCTACCAACGAAAACCGAAAAGGAAATTGAAATTGAAATTCAGACTTGAAATTGAAATTTGAAGAGATCGTTTGGCACGTCTTCAAACCTCAATTTCAACTTCGCTATTCCGTTTGAATTTCCATTTCGGTTTTTGCAGTTACAGCCACTCGGCCAGCGCGGCACGCAACTCCTTCAAAGCACGTCCCATCCGCGCCTCAACGGTCTTCACCGAGATCTGCTGCACACCCGCGATCTCGGCGTAGGTGAGGCCGCCCTGACGGCTGAGCTGGAAGCATTCGCGCAGGGGGTCCGGCAGCGCGGCGATGGCGCGCTCGATGTGCGCGGCAAGCTCCTGCGCGCCCACGGGCACGTCGGCAGGAGCGGCGCTCGATGACGGCATTTCATCGAGCACGATGGGTTCCGACCGCTTCACGGTGTTCTCGTGCCGGATCTCGTTGAGCGCGCGGTTGCGTACCGCGCGGTAGAGATACGCCTTGCACGAATCACCAATGTCGAGTCCCTCGCGCCGTCGCCAGAGCTCGAGGAGGACGTCCTGGACGATGTCCTCCGAGTATTGGCGGCCTTTGAGGAGCGCCGAGCTGAACGCCACGAGCCCCGTGTAATAGCGGCGGAACAGCTCGTCGAACGCGCGTTCGTCCCCCTCGCGGATGCGAGCAAGCAGCTCGCGGTCTTCAAGCATGGGAGCGCGGGATCATCGCGACGGGAAGATAGGGTGAGGCAGGCCATTGCGTGTTGGGTTAGTGATGACCATTCCTTCAGCCATGCCCTTCCCCGCCAGCGACGCCGATTGGGAGACCGTCGCCCGTCTCGTAACCGGTGAGCTTTCCCCCGACGAGGCGGCGAAGGTGCGCGTTGCGATCGCGCAGGACCCTGCGCTCGCGAGGCTGCTGGCGTCGCTCGAGCACCGCGCGCAAGAGACGGAGCGCGTGGACGTCGAGGCGGCCCTGGCGAGCGTACACACGCGCATGGGCACGCAGGCCGGCCCCGCACTCAGACTCGAACGGCCGAGCCGGGCGTGGTACACGGAAACGTGGGTGCGCGCCGCGGCTGCGGTTGTCGTCATCGCAGGAGCGACGTGGGCGCTCACTGGGCGACAGCAAAAGCCCGAGGTG
>DASRAP010000071.1:0-9102 GCA_035638155.1 Gemmatimonadaceae bacterium
TGCACCCCAAGGGCAGCTACTTCATTCGCGGGTTGGGGCACAACAAGTTCGGTGGATACACGGAAGACTCTGCCGAGTACCAGGAAGTCGTGGATCGGATCAAGAAGAAGATCGACGGCGCGGCGGATGCACTCCCCGCGCCGGAAATCATCGGCACCGGTGCCGACGTGGGTGTGATCACGCTCGGCGGCTGCCGTGGCGCGGTGCTGGAAGGCCTCGACCGGCTTCGCGATCAGGGAATGGCGCTCGATTTCTGCCGGGTGCGCGGCTTCCCGTTCGGAACGGCGGTGCGGGAATTCGTGGCGAACCACGAGAAGCTCATCGTGATCGAGCAGAACCGCGACGCGCAGCTCCGGTCGCTGCTCATTCTCGAAACCAACGCGCCCGGCGAGAAGTTTGAATCCATTCTCTCGTACGGTGGTTTGCCGCTCGGGACGGACCAGGTTGTCCAAGGGATTCAGGCTCTTACTGGATCACCGGCTCTTGCCGATTCAAGGCAGTTAACGGTATCGGATTGAAGAGGAATCATGACGTCGATTACAAAACCAAGAGTCCAGCACCCCGCAAATCAGAAGAACAAGCTCGGCCGCACGCGGCGGGATTATGAAGGCTCGATGTCCACGCTGTGCGCGGGCTGCGGGCACGATTCCGTGACCGCCGCGCTCGTGGACGCGTTCTGGCAGCTTGACGTCGAGCCGCACCGCGTCGCGAAGCTGTCGGGCATCGGGTGCTCATCCAAGACGACCGCGTACTTCGTCAACGAAGCCCACGGATTCAACTCCGTGCACGGGCGCATGCCCGCGGTTTCCACGGGTGCCAACGCGGCCAACCGCGATCTCTACTACGTCGGTATTTCGGGCGACGGCGACTCGCTGTCGATCGGGCTCGGGCAGATGTGCCATGCCATCCGCCGCAACATCAGGATGCTGTATCTGATCGAGAACAACGGCGTGTACGGGCTCACGAAGGGCCAGTTCTCCGCTTCGGCCGATGTTGGATCCAAGTCCAAGAAGGGTGAGCCCAACCTCCAGAAGCCGATCGATCCCGTACTGCTCGCGCTCACGCTCGGCGCGTCGTTCGTCGCGCGCAGTTTCTCCGGCGACAAGGCGCAGCTCATCCCGATCCTCAAGGCCGGACTTCGTCACGGGGGATTTGCACTCGTCGACATCATTTCACCGTGCGTCACATTCAACGATCACGACGCATCGACGAAGAGCTATCTCTACACGCGCCAGCATTACCACGAGGTGGCCGCAGTGGATTTTGTCCCGCTCGAACGCGAGATCAAGACGGACTACGGGGCCGGGGAACGCCGCGTCGTCACGATGCACGATGGAAGCGCGGTGTCGTTCCGGAAGCTCGAGCAGGACTACGACCCGACGAACCGTGAGGTGGCGTACGCCAGGGTCCGCGAAGCGTCGGAACGCGGCGAGGTGATCACGGGTCTCCTGTATATCGATGAGAACACGGTCGACATGCACGGGCTCAACAACACCGCCGATACGCCGCTTGCGCAGATGCCATACGAGAAGCTGTGTCCGGGCTCGGCGGCGCTGAATGAGCTCATGGCGGAATACCGATAGGGCTGGAGGGCGAGCGGGCCGGAGAGGCTCGCTCAGCAGACGCCACGTCGTTCCCTCCAGCCCTTCGGCCCACCAGCCCTCCAGCCCTGCAGTTAAGATGCGCGTTCACACGCGAATTCTGCTGATCGCGTTGCTGATGATCGTCGTCGCGCCGCGCGCGACGCCGCAGTACGAGATGCCCAAGGGCAACGTCCCCTATGACGGGCGGTTTCAGCTGATTCGACTGGAGTACACATCAGGCTACGTCGGCTGGCTCTTCGATTACGCGTGGATGGAAGAGCACCTGATGACGATGTTCGACGAGCTGACGAGCGTACGCATCGCGCGGAAGGGGAGCAACATCCTGCGGATGGACGACCCCGAGCTCATGAAGTGGCCGGTCGCGTATCTCTCCGAGCCCGGCTACTGGTACGTGAACACGCGTGAGGCGGCCGGGCTGCGCAACTATCTCAAGAAGGGCGGCTTCCTCATTGTCGACGACTTCTATGAGGGAAGCCGGCAGCCCGAGTGGCAGACGTTTGACATGTCGATCCACCGCGTCCTGCCCGATGCGAAGATCTTTCCGCTCGAGCTGAGCAATCCGATCTTCGACTCGTTCTTCCGGATCAAGACCATCAAGGACATCCCGTACCCGGGAAACGGGTACCAGTGGATCAAGGCGCAGTTCTACGGGATTTACGAAGACAACGATCCGAAGAAACGTCTCATGGTCGTGATCAACTACGACACTGACCTCGGTGATTACATGGAATGGTCGGGATCGGGTCTCTGGCCCGTGAACCTGTCGAACGACGCGTACAAGTTCGCCATGAATTACATCTTCTACGGGTTGGCCTTTTAGATAGGGCTGGAGGGCTAGAGGGCTGGTGGGCTGGAGGGGATGAATGTTGAAGGGCCGACGAACAGTCGGCCCTTCAACTTCCATGCATTTCTCTCTAGCCCTCTAGCCCTCTAGCCCTCCAGCCCTAGTGCTTCACCACTGCTACGCTCTGCATCCAATCCTTCATTGCCTCGAACGACACCGGCCCCAGCTTCCGGTCAATCAGTTTTCCATCGCGGAAGAGCAGCGTAGTCGGGATTTGATTGCGCCCCTCAGTGTGAGCGAAGTGCGCGGGCGAGAGGGGAATCTCAGGCAGTGATTTTCCGGCCTGCGCGAGAATGTGATCCGCATCCGCGCGGCGGGTACCGGGTTCGAGCGCGGTCTCTACGCTGATGTCGGCCGCCTGCGCCTTGAAGTACGTGCGCGCGCGCTCCAGGTCGGCGAGCGCGATCGCGCTGTGCGCGCTCCACGTGCCCCAGATCATCACCAGGTTGTATTCGTGCGCCGGACGCTTGGTCTCGGGGAATACGTCATTCCACGTCCGGTTCATCGTGAGATGATTCGCGCTGGGGCTCGGCATCGCCTGCTCGGGCGCGCTCAGCACATCGCTCACCATCATGAAGCCGCGATAGTCGTCGCCGTCGTAGCGGAAACAGAGCCGTCCATCCTTCGTCCAGCTCGGAAACAGGCTCGACCCCGGAAGGGATGACGTGATCGTGCGCATCGTGCGCTTCTGCAGGTCGACCACAACGATATCGTTGAGCGCGCTGTTGGGACGCGCCTTGTGCATCGCCACATAACGGCCGTCGAATGAGAAGTCCGACTTCGCGCCGTCGAGTCCCGTGTCGAACGTGTGGCCGCAGTCCGCGAGCCCGCGTACCACAACCGTGCCATTCACGAACGTCGTGATGAGTGATCCGTCGTGCGAGATCATGGGGCGCTCACCAACGCCGATGCCCGGGCACGACGTGACGTGCGACGCCGGCAGCACGGCCTTGTCGCCGCTCAGGTTGTAGTAGTTGCTGCTGATCGTGAGGATGAGATCCTTGCCGTCCTTCACCGACCAACTGTAGTAATCACCGAGTCCCATCGGCGCCGCGTTGTACGTGATCTCACCGCCGGGATGGTGGCGAATCGCGACCGTGTTCGTGCTGAAGCTCGAGTAGATCATGCGCGAGCCGTCGTTCGACCAGTACGCGTCGATGCCCGGATCCGTGAATACCACCTTCTTCGCTTTCAAATCCACCACCGTCACCGTCTGCGAAAGCACGCGGCCGCTTGGCGCCGTGAGCTCCGACGCGTACGCGAGCGTGTTGCCGTCGGGCGCAATCCGCGCGTACGCGAACACGCCTTCCTGGGGCTTCAGCGGATACACGCGCTCGAACTGCGGACCCTTTGTCTGCGCGTGCCCGAGGGCGAGGCCGGTGACGATGAGCGGAACGAATGATTTCATGGCACGATGGGTTTGACGCTCGCGAGCTGCTTCTCCACGTCCTTCTTGGTCCCGACGATCGCGATCGACGTCTTCGAAGGGTCAATGTACTTCTTCGCCGTGGCGCGAACATCCTCGGGTGAAACCGCGAGGATGTCCTTGACATAGTTGGCCAGGTACGACCACAGCGGCCGTGACGAGCAGAGCGACGATCGTTGTGTACTTCATCGGAGTACTCGCGTTGTGCGGTCGTGCCGGAAAGGTGTGGTCAGCGCTTGTCCACGACCACGGCTCCCCCTTTCATCACCCATTTGACACCATTGATCACCGCATCGATGTCTGTGAGCGGATCTCCGGCGATCGCGACGATGTCCGCGAAATATCCCGGCGCGACCCGGCCAAGGTCGTTCGAGTGCCGCAGGAGCTCGGCGCCGCCCATCGTGGCCGCGCGAAGCGCCTCCGCGGGCGTCATGCCGGCCTTCACGAACCACTCGAGCTCGCGCGTGTTCTCACCGAACATCCAGTACACGGCGTCGGATCCCATCGCGACTTTCACGTGAAGCTTCACCGCTCGCCGAAGCGTCTCGAGATTCAGAATGCGGAACGAGTCGAGGCCCGCAATCTGCTCCTTCGTGTAGCCCAGAAACGGCGCGTTCTCGGCGTAGAACCTGTTGTGATCCACGGTTGGCACGTAGAAGGTGCCTCGCTTCACGAACTCGGCGAGTGTTGCGTCATCCATGCCCGCGGGATGCTCGACTGATTCCGCGCCCGCGCGCATCGCGGCGCGTCCGCCCGAGTCACCGTACGAGTGAATGGCAATGGGCCGGTTGTACCTGTGCGCGGCGGCGACGGCGACGCGCATCTCTTCGTCGGTGAACGTCTGGCGTCCGGTGACGTTGGCGTACGTGCCCGTCGAGCCGTACATCTTGATCCAGTCCGCGCCCGCCGCGACCTGTGCTTTCACGGCCGGCTCGAAGTCCGCCGTGTCGACAATACGGCCCTGCGCCGGGTTGCGCGTTGGCGGCGCACCACCGCGCCCGGCGGTCGCCTTCGAGAAACCGTAGCCGGCCACGAACATGCGGGGCCCCGGATACACACCCTTGTTGATCGAGTCGCGAAGTGCGATGTCCGTGTAGTTGGACGCGCCGAGATCGCGCACGGCTGTCACGCCCGTTTCGAGCGTGCGCATGGCGTTCTTCGCGGAGAACATGATGATCGAATCGCGAGAACGCGGCGACGGCGGACTCTGCGCGCCCTCGGCCGGAGGTTTCTCGCGGTAGTACGTCATGTGCGTGTGCACGTCGATCATGCCGGGGATCGCGGTATACGCACGAAGGTCAATGACCCTGGTGCCCGCCGGAATTGCGCCGACCCCGTGGCCAACGTGAATGATGCGATCGCCCTGAACAACGACAACCGCATCGTTTACTCGCGCGCCATTGCCGTCGACGAGCGCCTTGAAACGCAGGCTCACCGCGGACACGCCATTGGTCGGCGCGGTGGCGTTGGGTCGGAAGCCACACCCGCCGGCCGCGACGGCGAGGACGACCAGAAGGGCAGCAGGGCGCATTGGTGGAATCTGCATAGGATGAAGTTACTCCCGTTCTCTCCGTCTCTCGTTCTCCCCGTCTCTCGTTCTCTCGTTCTCTCGTTATCTGTCCCGAGTCACCCCCCACGCGACCCCAAGGGCCACGACGACCAGGGAGCTCGCGGCGAAATACGGGAGCCCCGGAAGGGGCGTGGGCCGGTGAATCCCCATCGTGAAGAGTTTCGCGAACAGTGTTGGCGCAATTACGCCGGTAATGCCCGCGAGGCTCGCGTTCGCGCCCTGAAGCTGGCCCTGCTCGTGCGGCTGCACCCTCCGCGACATGAGCGCTTGGGTCGAGGGCGTGACGAGACCGAAGAACGCATAAATGGGAACGCCGATCAGGAACAGGGATCCCTTCGGCGCCCACGCGTACACGACGAACGCAACCGCTCCAGACACGAGCCCGCCGAGGAGCGCCCGCCGCTCGCCGAAGGCGCGCACGATTCTTCCAATGAGGCCGCCTTGCACGATCATGGCGCAGAAACCAACGAGCGCGAGTACGAGTCCCACGGCGCGCTCGTTCCAGCCGTAGCGATAGTCGGCATAGAGCACGAACATCGTCGGGAGCGAGAGGTGCGCGAGAATGTAGAGCACACCGACAATCGCGAGTCCGCTGAGCTCGGGATGCGAGCGCAACAGTTTGAGCGAGCCAACGGGATTCGCGCGTTGCCAGCTGAAACGTGTTGCGCGTTTGTCGGGCGTCAGCGATTCGGGGAGCACGAAGTAACCGTACAGCGCATTCGCGAGCGACAGCCCGCCGGCGATCCAGAACGGCGCACGCAGGTTGTAACTGCCGACAAGTCCGCCGAGCGCGGGACCGATGATGAAGCCGATGCCGAAGGCGACGCCGAGAAGTCCGAACCGGTGCGCGCGTTTGTCAGGCGGTGTGACGTCGGCGATGTACGCACCCGCCGTCGGATACACCGACGACGTGATGCCGGAGATCACGCGACCGACGAACAACCAGCCAAGCGTTGGCGCGAGGGCCATGAAGAGGAAGTCAGCCCCGAGTCCGACATTCGAAAGCAGAATCACCGGCCGGCGCCCGAATCGGTCGGACAGCGCGCCGAGAATTGGCGCGCAAAAGAATTGCATGAGCGCCCACACGGTGCCGAAAGTCCCGATGATGTGGGCCGCGCCCGCGGTGTCACCGCCCTGGAATTGAATGACAAGCTTGGGCAGGACGGGAATGATGACGCTGAAGGACAGGAGGTCCAGCAGCACGGTAACGAAAATGAATCCGAACGCCGCGCTGTTGCGCTGCTCAGTCTGGTGTGTTGGAGTGTCCGGCGCGGTCATTCGCGGAATCTGATTGCCGGCGCGAGAAAACAAAACGCCCGCGAGCGTGGGCTCGCGGGCGTCTGCGCAGCTGAAGCGTTGGTGCGTGCCGGCCGCGCTAGAACGTTTCGTTCACGTTATGTCCGCACATCGTGCCGGTATAGCTCCCCGTCGCAACCGTGCCACTCGAGTTCGTGGAGATCGTGATCGTGATGTCGGCGCTGCAGCCGCCGTTCCGGCCACCGGTCGCCCAATTGATGGTGCCTGTCTCGTGCATGGTGAGATTGTACGTCGTGCCGCTGTACGTCGCATGAAACGTCAGCGTGGGGCCGCCGCTGAACGTGAAGACGGTACCGTTGCTTGACGTCCCTTTGCAGCTCGAGAACGTCTGCGTGAGCGTGCCGTCGTACGTGTAGTTCGTGTTGTTGTTCGAGAGCGAGAAGCTGAGGTTGCCGTGAGTTCGCAACGTTCCACCACCGGGGCATGTCTCCGTTTCATCATACGGAACGCTCTGCGATTGCTGCGCAGCCAGTCCCGTCGACGTGCCGCGGCCCCCGAACCCGCCAAAGAACGAGAAGCTGCCCACTGCGTCGAGCGCTTCAACCATGGAATCGAATTCCGCGGTCGTGAGCGTATCGCCCGAATTATTCGATCCCGTTGCCTTGTCGCTGCCGCACGCCGCGGCGAACGTGATGAACGACGCGAGCGCGAACGAGAGGACTTTCTTGCTGCTGATCATGCGGTAACCTCGTCGAAAAGGGCGGTGGCGCGGCGGCAGGTGACCGCCGTCCTTGTAGTGAACGAGCCGAAGAACCGATCGTACGAACTTGTACGGAACGAAAAACGATGACACGAACGTGTCAAGCACCATCAGAATGTCCGGTTCACCGTCCGGTTGCAGAAGGTGCCGGTCACGGAGCCCGTCGCCGTCGCGGTCCCCGAAGTCCCGCTGGCCGCGATCGTCACATCGGCGGAGCAAGAGCCACTCCGATTCCCTGACGTCCACTGCACGGTGCCGGTTCGGTGGAGGTTGATGGTGTACGCGCCCGTCGAGGAGTTGCTGGTCAGGGTCGTCACCACCGAGGCCGTACCGCCCAGCGTGAAGGCAAACCCGCGGTGTGTGGTTCCAGTGCAGTTCGCGTATGTCTCCGTGAGGGTCCCCGAGACGGTCACCGTGGAGCCCGAAACCGATCGCGTCGCGCTCCCGGTGATGTGCGTCGTCCCGCCCCCGGCACAGGTCCCGGTCCGGTCGACATTCACGGTCGTGCTTTGCTGAAGGGCCAGACCCACGGGCGCCGGTTGCGCGCCGAACGCGGCCGGACTGAGGGTGAAGGCGTCCACTTCGCCCAGTGCGTCGACGAGCGATTCGAATTCGGTGTCGGTGAGCGTCGCGTTGTCCGTGCCCGTGCTGTCATCGTCACTGCCGCACGCGGCAACGAAGGCAAAGATTCCTGCGACTGCGAGGGAGAATGCCGGCTTCATGGAACCTCTCCGAAGAAGGCGAGAAGATGCGTTGGACGGTCACAATCCTCCGTGACATCGCTCACGCGCGGAACATCGGGATACCCAGTCGCCCCGTCAACGCTCCCTCCGCGGGGTCGGTTTCACCGCGAAGTCAAAACAGTCGGGGCGGCTGTAGTGGCCGCCGACGTCGAGGGTCATCGACTCGCGCCGAACCGCGCCAAGGTCGAGATCAGCCACGATCGTTTCCTCGCGCTCGTAGACGGGCAGGGCGATGTACGTGCCGTCCGGGGCGATCACAGCCGACCCGCCTCGCAACACCCATTGATCAGGGGCCTTCACCCGATCCGGATGCGGCTCGAGCTCGGCGGGAAGCGCCGACGCGCGCATGACCGATGCGGCCACGAGCACGAAGCACCGGCCTTCGAAGGCGTAGTGCCGGCTCGCGAGATGGTGCGTTTCGAGCGCAGCAGGCCATGCGGCGATGTGGATATCTTCGCCGGACTGGTGCAGGGCCTGGCGCGCCAGCGGCATCCAGTGCTCCCAGCAAATCAGTCCGCCAATTCGCGCTCCCGGGGCGTCCACGGACCTGAGTCCGACCGCGTCGCCCACACCCCATAGCAGCCGCTCCGTGTACGTCGGCACGAGCTTTCGGTGATGGTTGAGGAGTGCACCATCCGGACCATAAGTGAGCAGCGAATTGTAGAGCGTGCCCCTGCCGGGTCCGCTCGACACGCGCTCGACGACGCCGAACGCCACGGTGGCCTGTGCTGCAGCAGCGATCGCGGCCAGGCGTTTTCCCGATTCGCCGCTCACGTCCACGCTGCCTGCCGCGTGTCTTTCAAACACGCGTTTGACCGGCTCCGAATCCCACAGCGCGACGTCGCGGCAGACGTCAAGCCACGCCGGATAGCCCGGAAGCCACGTTTCAGGGAAAGCG
>DASRAP010000072.1:0-2325 GCA_035638155.1 Gemmatimonadaceae bacterium
ACCTTCTTCACCGGACAGCCGAAATTGATGTCGATGAACTCTGGCTGAAACACGTCCGTCACGAGCGACGCAGCCTCGCGCATGCCGTCGGGATCGGACCCGAAGATCTGCACACCGATCGGACGTTCCCGCGAGTCGAAACGCAGCTTCTTCAGCGTTGATTCGTTTTCGCGCCTGATTCCCTCGGCCGACAGGAATTCCGTGACCACGACGTCCGCGCCCCAGGCCCGGCACAACTGCCGGAACGGTGACTCGGACACGCCCGCCATCGGTGCGAGAAACAGCGGGACGTCGTGCGCCACGGGGTACGGAAAAACACGCATGTCCGGAACCTAACCACGCACGCCAAGTCGCAGCAATGATTGCATTTGACGCCTCCCGTCCTCCCCGATATCCTTACCGTTTCCACTCCCGCAAAAGGACCGATGGAGCTTCGCGAATTCTTCTCGGACGACGCCATTCAGCTCGAGCTCAAGGGCACGACCAACGATGAGGTCCTCACGGAGCTCATTGCCCTGCTCGGCCTGGACGAGAAGAACGAGCAAATGCTCTTCAAGATGCTCAAGCGCCGCGAGAACCTCGGCAGCACGGGCATCGGTCGCGGCATCGCCATTCCGCATTGTCGTTCCCTCGTCGTGCAGAAGCTGCGCGTGGCGTTCGGGCGCTCCAGGCAGGGACTCGAGTTCAAGGCAATCGACGACAAGCCCGTGCATTTCTTCTTCCTGATCGTCGCGCCACCGCTCGAAGTCTCGAATCAGTACCTGCCGGTGCTCGGCAAGATCGCACAATTCTCGAAAGAACCCGACGTGCCCGAGCGCCTGCTGCAGATCACGCAGCCCGCGGAGTTCATGCACCTGCTCGAGGAGAAGGGCGTCTGATCCTCGCTGACCGAATCGCGCGCCAGAGAGTTAGTCGATTGTGACGCGGGAAATGTCGCGTTTGAGGTGCGATGCGACACGGAAGACCTGGAGTACTGCGGCGGACGCGAGGCCCGCTGTGAGTCCCCACCACAATCCCTGCGGCCCGACGCTCGTGGCGAATGCGAGCGCGAGTCCGAGCGGAATGCCCACCGCCCAGAAACTCAGGACGTGAAAGATCATCGGCCAGCGCGTGTCGCCCGTGCCGCGCAGGATGGCCGCTGACACGACCTGCATGCCGTCGAACACCTGGAAGAGTCCGGCGATCGGCAACAGTGTGAGCGCCATCGCGATCGTCGCGGGATCACCGGTGAAGAGGCCCGCGAGGATTCCGGGAATGCCCATGAAGAGCGCGGCCGTGATTCCCATGAAGCCCACGCCACACGCGAGCGACGCGACCGCGTCGCGGCGCGCCGCCGGCATGTCTGCCCGGCCAATTGCGCGTCCCACCATCGCCGCGCCGGCGCCGGCGACACCGAGCGGCACCATGAACGTGAGCGATGCGAGCTGCAGGACGATCTGGTGTCCCGCGAGCGTCGTCGCGCCGAACCATCCCATGACGAGGCCGCTGAATCCAAACGCGAAGCCTTCAGCGAACAGCTGAAATCCCACGGGCGCGCCGATCGCGATCATCTTCGCCAGCGGGCGCCACGTGTTCGATTCCGGGCGCCACGGACGGAGCGTCGGGCCGAGCTCTTTCCACGAGAGCCAGAGAATGAGCGGCATCATCAGCCAACGGCTGATCCACGTCGCGTGCGCGGAACCGACGACTCCCATCGGGCGCACACCGAAGTGGCCGAACACGAACACCCAGTTGAGCCCCGCGTTGAGCACATTCGCCAGGAACACGGCGATGGCCATGGACGCGACGCGATGCATAGCCTGGAGCGTCTGGCGGAACGCGGTGAACACGAGAAACGGTACGAGCCCGAGCATGCTCCAGCGCACGTACGCCGCCGCACCGGGAATGACTTCCGCAGGCTGTCGCGCAAGACGCAGCACCGACGGCGCGGGAAGCATCAGGAGCGCCGCGACCACCGCCGCGCCAAGGGCGAGTATCACGCCGCGCTGTACCCCTCGCGCGGTCCCCTCGGCGTCATGTGCACCGATGGCCTGCGAGACGACGGGGTCGAGACTCATGATGAGCCCCATCCCGAACACCACGACGTTGTAGAAGTAGAGATTCCCGACCGCGCCCGCCGCGAGCGCCTGCGCCGACACATGGCCGAGCATGATCGTGTCGACGGTCCCCTGAAGCACGAGGCCCAGGTTCACGATCACGACCGGTCCAGCGAGCCGCGCCATCTCCAGCAGCTCGCTCCGGGTGGGAACGAGCCGCGACAGAGACGTCACGCTATTCCCATTCGATGGTGGCCGGAGGCTTGGAGCTCACGTCGTACACGACGCG
>DASRAP010000073.1:0-2415 GCA_035638155.1 Gemmatimonadaceae bacterium
CCGACCTGCCCCGCGTACACGGTTTCGGCAGCGAGCTCAACCAGGTGTGGGAGAAACTGCTGGACAATGCCATTGATGCGGCGCGGCCCAGCGGCACCGTGACGGTGACCGCGGGCCAGCGTTCCGATTTCGTGGTCGTTCGTGTCGCGGACGACGGCGCGGGAATTCCCGAGGCGATCCGCAATCGCATTTTCGATCCGTTCTTCACGACGAAGACGGTGGGACAGGCCACCGGGCTCGGGCTCGATATTGCGCGGCGCATCGTCCATTTGCACAACGGCGAGATCGATTTTACATCGCAGCCGGGCCGAACGGTGTTTCGTGTGCGCGTGCCGCTGTCCGGCGCACAGGTCCGTGAGTCCGAGGTGAGGTGAGTGACGAAGCCGGTCATACTCTGTGTCGATGACGACCCCGCGGTCCTGCGCGCGATCGAACGCGATCTGCGCCAGCGGTATCACGCCGATTATCGCGTGATCAAGGCGGGCTCGGCGGCGGCCGGACTCGACGCCGCGAAGGAGCTCGCGGCGCGCAACACGCCCGTCGCGCTCGTCCTCGCGGACCAGCGCATGCCCGGCATGACGGGCATCGAGATGTTGCGTGAAGTGCGAAAGCTTCACCCGAATACGCGGCGCGTGCTTCTCACGGCGTATGCGGACACGGATGTCGCGATCACCGGCATCAACGAGATCGGTCTCGATCACTATCTGATGAAGCCGTGGGACCCGCCGGAGGACCGGCTCTATCCGGTGCTCGATGACCTGCTTGGTGCGTGGCGCGCGCACAACCGGCCGGCATTCGAAGGAATTCGCGTGCTCGGGTCGCCGCTGTCGCCCGAGTCGTATGCGGTGAAGGAGTTTCTCGCACGGAACCACGTCCCATACGAATGGGTCGACGTCGATGCGGACGCCGCCGCGCGCACGCTGGCTGAATCGCTGTGCGGCTCGGGACTGAAATTGCCGGTGATCGCGTTTCCCGACGGCACGCATCTCGTCGCGCCGGCGCAGGGCGAGCTCGCGGCGAAAGCCGGAATGCAGACGCAGGCAAACCGGCCCTTCTACGATGTGATCGTCATCGGCGGTGGACCCGCCGGTCTTGCGAATGCGGTGTATGCTGCTTCGGAGGGACTGCGTGTGGTGCTCGTGGAGTCGCAGGCTCCAGGAGGGCAAGCGGGCTCGAGTTCGTTGATCGAGAACTATCTGGGGTTTCCGTCGGGTGTCACGGGCGCGGACCTGGCGCAGCGCGCCGTGGCACAAGCCCGGAGGTTTGGAGCGGAGCTGCTGACCGGACACGCGGTCCGTGAACTGCGGCGCGAAGATCCCTATCGCATCGTAGTGCTGGACGACGGAACGGAGCTCAAGGCGTATTGCGTGGTGATCACCACTGGCATGAGTGCGCGCACGCTCGAGGCGCGCGGCCTCGAACGTTTGCACGGGATCGGCGTGTTTTACGGCGCGGCCATGACGGAGGGCGTTCGCTACCGCGACAAGGATGTCTGCATCGTTGGGGGCGCGAATTCCGCGGGCCAGGCTGCGCTCTTTTTTTCGCGGTACGCTCGCCGCGTGTTCATGCTGATCCGCGCGAAGGATCTGCTGCCGCAGATGTCGAACTATCTCGCGGATCGGCTGCGCGCGCTGGAGAATGTGGAAATTGTGACCGAGGTCGAAGTCGACGAGGTATGCGGGAACGGAACATCAATGGACGCGGTGATCGTGAAGTCGGCAGCCACCGGTGAGCGGCGATCAATTCCGGCGTCGGCGATGTTCATCTTCATCGGCACCAAGCCCCACACCGATCCCTTCCAGGGCGTGCTCGAGATCGACGAGAAGGGCTTCGTGTTCACGGGCAACGACATTCCGCGCGAGCATGGACGCCCGCGCGGGTGGCCGCTCGACCGCCCGCCGTTCATGTTCGAGACGAGCGTGCCCGGTGTGTTTGCCGCTGGTGATGTGCGGTCGGGCGCGAACCGCCGCGTTGCCGCGGCCGTGGGTGAGGGCTCCGCGGCCATCTATTCAGTGCATCTCTATCTCCGAACGGTCTGAGCCATGGCCACGGTCACGAGGGAAGATCTGCTGAGCCGTCTGGCGCAACATCGCGCGCTGGGCAAGGCGCCACGCAGTGAGCACGAATGGCTGGTCGAGCACGGAAACTTCGAGACGCGCCCACTGGGGGACGTGGTGACGCGCAAGGGAGAACAGGTTTCCCTGCTGTACGTGATGCTGTCCGGTCACCTCGTCATCCGTGCCGATCGCGGGGCCGGCGCTCACAAGGTGTTCGAGTGGCGGGGCGGGGACGTGGGCGGGCTGATGCCGTATTCGCGTGGGGCGTCGCCGCCGAACGACGCGATTGCCGAGGAACCAGTCGAAGTGCTCACCATTTCGAAGGAGCACTTTCCGGAGCTCACACGTGAGTGCCCGG
>DASRAP010000074.1:0-5868 GCA_035638155.1 Gemmatimonadaceae bacterium
GTCCCGACGTTCCCCGGATTGATCCGGTATTTCGACAGCGCGCGAGCGCACTCCGGAAACTGCGTGAGCAGAAGGTGGCCGTTGTAGTGAAAGTCGCCGATGATGGGTACGCCCACGCCAGTGTCGCGGAGTCGCGTGACGATCGCCGGCACGGCCTCTGCCGCGGCCTCGTTGTTCACCGTCACACGGACGAGCTGCGATCCGGCCGCGGCGAGCGAAGTCACTTGCGCCACAGTCGACGAGACGTCGGCCGTGTCCGTGTTCGTCATCGACTGGACGACGATGGGATAAGCGGAGCCGACGGCCACGCCGCCGATCACCGCGGTCACCGATTCTCTGCGAGGAAGAAAAACCACGCCTGCCAGTCCTCTCAGCTCAGGCGCGCGCCGCGCACGGTGTTGCGGTCGTCGACGCTTCGGCGAGCAGCGCATCGAGCGTCTCCGCTTCGAGCGGCGTTCCGTCGGCGGCCTCGAGAACGAATCCCGCGTCGCGAATCATTTCGTAGTCCGCGCGCGCCGACTGCCCCGCGGTCGTGAGGTAGTCGCCGACGAAAATGGAGTTTGCCGGATACAGCCCGAGCGACTGCATCGAACGCAGGTGAACCTCGCGGCCGCCGGCGATGCGGATCTCCTGCGACGGAAGGAGCAATCGATAGAGACACAGAATCCGCAGACACCGCCGCGGGTCGAGATGATGTTCGGCCGCGAGCGGCGTGCCGGCGATCGGAATGAGAAAGTTGACCGGCACGCTCTGCACACCGAGCTCACGCAAGGAGAGCGCGAGGTCGATCACGTCGTCGTCACTCTCACCCATACCGAGGATGCCGCCCGAGCACGTCTTCATCCTGGTGCGCGCCACGCGCTCGACGGTGGCCTTGCGGTCATCGTACGTGTGCGTGGACACGATCTCGCTCGTGAATCTCGCCGACGAATTGAGGTTGTGGTTAACCTGGTCGACGCCCGCCGCCTCGAGCTGGCCGACCTGTTCCTCGCTCAGCAGCCCCAGACAGGTACATACGTGAATGTCGTGACGCTCTTTGACCTCGCGTACCGCCGCGAGGACCTTGTCCAGGACGCGCTGGCCGGGTGACCGCCCGGAAATCACGAGGCAGAACGTCCCCGCCTTGAGCTGCACGGCGCGTTCGGCGGCCTCGAGAATGCGCGTGTGGGCCATGAGCGGATACCGCTCGATGTCGGCGGTCGATACCGACGACTGCGAGCAGTAACCGCAGTCCTCCGGACACAGCCCGCTCTGCGCGTTGAGCAGCATGTGCAGACGAACGCGGTTCCCGAAGTAATGATGGCGGACCCGGTACGCCGCAGCGAGCTGCTCGAGCAACACCGCATCCGGTGCCTGCAGCACCGCGCGCGCCTGCTCTCGCGACAACACCGTGCCTGCGAGCGACGCGTCAGCGAGCGAGTTCCAGTTGGTGACGGCCTGTTCCATCGATTCAGCGTTGAACGACGAGTTCCGGAAAACGCGCAGCCATGGCGTCCAGTACGCGCGCGCCGGCCGCGAGACCCTCGGTCCCCTGAGGATGATCGCCTGAAAGATGCATCCGGGGGAAGCGGAGGAGGGGCACCGCACCCGCAGATTCCGATATGAGGGCAGCGTTCGTGTCACGCGACTCATCGGCCGGCGCGCTTTCATTCAGCACGATGGCCGCTACTTCGAGGCCTGAAGCCCGGGCGGCACGAACCGTGAGAATCGTGTGGTTGATCACGCCGAGCCGGTCCGCCGCGACGATCAGCACGGGAAGCTTCCACCGCGCAAAGAGATCCGCGTATGTCGTGTCGTTCAGGACGGGCACGAAAAGGCCGCCGGCACCTTCGACGATGAGCGCCCGGTGTCGTGCGCGTAACGTGCCGATGGCACGATCCAGCACGCCCAGCTCGATATCCCGCCCCTCGGCACGCGACGCCGCAAGCGGCGCCACGGGAAGGGTGAATGCGTACGGACGAACGAGCGAGAGATCATCGGCATTGCCTGCCGCGTTGCGCAGCGCGGCGCCGTCGCCGGTGTTGGCGCTGGTGATGCCCGTCTCGACCGGCTTGAACACGCCGACACTGATGGCGCGCGCGCGCAGCGCACTCGCGATCGCACACGCGACGACCGTCTTGCCGACGCCAGTGTCTGTGCCCGTGATCGCGAGCTCGATCATCGGTCGAGAAAGTCGAGAACGACGCCGTACGCGTCCGACAGGTCACCGTCCGACGCCGCATACGGCGGCAGGAAGTAGACCGTATTCCCGAGCGGCCGGATGAGCACGCCTCGTTCGAGAGCGAACTCCCGCAGCGCGGGACCGAGGGTGTCGAGGTAATCGCTCTCCCCGTCAACCTCGAACGCGAGGACCGTGCCCAGCACACGCGCGTTGCGTACGCGCGCGTGCTCGCTCAGGCGCAGTGCCGCTGATCGGTGCGCGCGCTCGATCCTCGCACGCTCGGCGTCGCATTCCCCGCCCAGCAAAGCGATCGATGCGCGCGCCGCGGCGCAGGCAATCGGATTCGCCGTGAACGAGTGACCGTGAAACAACGTGCGCGCACGATCGTTCGACACGTGCCCCTGGAACAGCCGTTCGCTCGCGAGCGTCGCGCCGAGCGGAAGAAACCCGCCCGTGAGTCCCTTCGAGAGGCAAAGAATGTCAGGTGTGATGCCGGCATGATTACAGGCGAACAGCGGCCCTGTCCGTCCGAAGCCGGTGAGGACTTCGTCGGCAATGAGAAAGACATCGTGTTGCCGTGTCAGCTGTCGAACGCGGCGCAGCGCATCGGCGGTCCACATGCGCATTCCGCCCGCGCCCATCAGCATCGGCTCGACGATGACCGCGGCGATCTCGCCGCCGCGGCGCGCGAGCTCTTGTTCGAGTGCGGCTGCGACGTCGTGCTCCGACGGATCCGGAAGGCGGACGACGTCGAACAGCTTGTCGCCGAACGCGGCCGTGAACACGCCGCGCGCGCTCACGCTCATCGCACCGAACGTATCTCCGTGATACGCGTGCTCGAGCGCGAGCACCAGGCGGCGCCGCTCGCCGGCATTCTCCCAGTACTGCAATGCCATCTTGAGCGCGACCTCGACGGCCGTCGAACCGTCATCGGTATAGAAAACGCGCGTCAGCCCTTCCGGAACGATGCGAACGAGATCAGCGGCCAGCAGCACCGCCGGCTCGTGCGTGAATCCGGCGAAGATGACCTGCTCGAGCCGCGACGCCTGATCCGCAACGGCGCGCGCGATGACCGGGTGCGCGTGTCCGTGCAGCGTCACCCACCAGGAGGAAATAGCGTCGAAGATCCTTCTCCCGGTCGCATCGTACAGATAGGCACCGCTCGCACGCGTGATCTCGACATGATCACCGGCGAGCGCGTGCTGTGTGTACGGATGCCAGAGGTGGGTGCGGTCGAGCGACTGGATGCGGCCGTCGCTCATGCAGACGCGGTGCTCACGAGCTCGGCCGCGATCGCATTTCCCAGCTCGGCGATGTGCCCCGCGGTATGCCCGGCACTAACGCTGATCCGCAGGCGAGCGCTTCCATGCGCTACGGTGGGTGGCCGGACGGCCCCGACGAGAATTCCGCGTGCACGCAACGCCGCGCCGAGTCGCATGGTTTCCGCCGCGTCGCCGACAAACACCGGCACGATGTGCGCGTCGGGCTCGCCGCTCGTTCGCACGCCTGCGGCCGTCAAAGCAAAGCGTACGGCGCGCGCGTTTTCACGAAGCCGAACCCGCCGCGCGGGCTCGCGAGCGACGATGGCAAGTGCGGCGGATGCCGCGCCTGCCTGTGCCGGGAGCATTGCAGTCGAGTACACGAAACTTCGTGCGCGATTCATCAAATGGCGGCACAGGATCGCGGAGCCGTGCACGAACGCGCCCGCCACGCCGAAGGCCTTTCCGAGAGTCCCTACCGTCACGTCGACGCCGCTCACGCCGAGCATCTCGGCCGTGCCGCGACCGTGATCGCCGAGCGCACCGACCGCATGCGCGTCGTCGATGTACGTCCACGCCCCGAATTCACGCGCCAGTGCCACGATGTCGCCGATATGCGCCACGTCGCCGTCCATCGAGAACAGGCCGTCGGAAATGATGAGGGCCCGCCGGCCCGCGCCGCGGTGCGCGCCGAGGAGCGCGCGGAGCGCCGTCATATCGCTGTGCGGATATACGTGTGTCGTCGCGCGAGACAGCCGGCACCCGTCAATGAGGGACGCGTGGTTGAACGCGTCGGCGAAGATCACGTCCTCCGGCCCGACGAGCGCTGGGATCGTGCCGACGTTGGCGGCGAATCCCGTGCTGAAGGACAGCGCCGCGGGTGCACCGAAGAACGCGGCGATGTCGCGCTCGAGCGCCTCATGGAGCGGGTGATTGCCCGCGATGAGGCGCGATGCCGTGGCGCCGACTCCGTCCGTTTGTACGGCGGCAATCAGGCGGGCCACCAGTTCCGGGTGCGTCGCGAGGCCGAGATAATCGTTCGAGGAGAAGTCGATGGCGCGCCCCGCGAGGGTGTCCACGTCGACGCCGGTTCTCTGCCACGCTGCGCGCAAAACCCGTTCGAGTCCGCGCGCCGACCACTCGGTCATTTCTGCGGCGAGGACCTCGTCCATCGGCGTCAAATCCTGGCGGTCGGCATCCATGGCGCGAACGTAACATGACGCTCCCGCCCTCGGGACCGTTCGGTGCTACGCGCGGCGCGGGCGGCCGCGCCGGGGCAGAATGGCCGCCTCGGATGCAGCGTCAAGCCGCCGATCAAGATCAGCGTGGTGAGCGTCGCGGTCATATTGGAACGACAGGAATGGGTGAGACCCTGTCGGTGGTGTCTGTCCCGCCGCCAGCCGCTCCGCGAGGGGCCATCCGACATCGGCTGAGACGCCGATGCGGCGCAGTGCGACGGCGAGGTCGAGCGCGCGCACAAAGTCAGCCGAAAGCCGACGAGACCTTCCCTGGGCACCGGCGGATCCAATCGGGCTTGAGACTCGGAAGATCAAGTTTGACAGCTGCTTAGGCGTAACGCCGATCGCCACGGCAGCGGTGCGGCCGTCGAATCTCTTAATAAAACTTTCCGAAAAGTTTCTTTAGTATGCCGCTCGGCTGGTCGAATTGTCAACCCTGTTACAGGCCCAGGCTGGCGCGCGCTGCAGCGAGCTGTTCTATGACCGCCTTTGGAGCCGTGCCGCCGGTCGCGCTCCGGTGACCAACTGAAGTCGACGGTTCGAGCTCCTTCATTACGTCGGGGCCAAACAGGCCGTGCGCCGCAGAAAATGAGGCGGGCGGAAGCGCGGTGAGCTCAACGCCCTTCTCCTCGGCCTCCCGCACCAGACGCCCAACCGCCCCATGCGCGTCGCGGAACGTGGCGCCGCGCCGCACGAGATAATCGGCGAGGTCGGTTGCCATCATCGTGCTCGTCACGGCCGTCGCCATCCGGTCACGATTGAACGCGAGCGTCCGGAGCGAGCCCGTCACGGCCGGAAGGAGAAGCAACAGACTGTCGACGGAATCAAACAGCGCGCGCTTGTCGTCCTGCAGATCCTTGTTGTATCCGCTCGGCAAGCCCTTCGACGTGGCGAACATGCTCACCATGGCGCCGAGGGCACGCGCGGCGGAACCGCGCGCGATTTCCAGTGCATCCGGATTGCGCTTCTGCGGCATCATCGACGAACCCGTCGTGAACTGATCCGCAATCTTCATGAACCCAAACTCCGTCGTCACATACAGAATCCACTGCTCCGCCCACCGTGACAAATGCATCGCAATCATGCTCAAATCAAACGCCAGCTCGCACAGGAAATCCCGATCGCTGATCGAGTCCATCGAGTTGTGCGTGATCTCCGGCATCCCCAGCAGCTCCGCCGTCTTGTGCCGATCGATCGGCAGCGTGCTCCC
>DASRAP010000075.1:0-2758 GCA_035638155.1 Gemmatimonadaceae bacterium
AACCGACGGACGAGCCACAGTACATCGACTACGATCACGCGGCGCGCGTGGGGCGCTTCATTCACGACATCATGATGGCGATCGCGACGCGGAAGGACCGGCCGGCGATTGCGGGGCCGGATCCGACGATGCCGCAGTGTAGATAGGGCTAGAGGGCTAGAGGGCTAGAGGGCTAGAGGGCTAGAGGGCTAGAGGGCTAGAGGGCTAGAGGGCTAGAGGGCTAGAGGGCTGGAGCGCGCGCAACCGGTGCTACTTTCGAAGTAGTAGCAGTGTCGTGAGCGTCGTCGCCCAGAAGGCGAAGGACCACTTGAGGAGACTGGCCTGCTGCGCTGCGAACTGGGCCATGATCCGTGACTCCATGGTGGTCCGGTTCGCTTCCGCACGCTCCAGTCCCGCGTTCAGTTTCGCATCCAGTTCAGCGAAGCGTGCGTTCATGCGGGCTTCGAGCTGGTCGGAGCGCGAGGTCGTGCTGCCAGCGAGCTGGTCGATGCGCGCGTTCAGTTGCGTATCCAGCTGATCGATGCGCGCGTTCAGTTGCCTATCCAGCTGATCGATGCGCGCGCCGAGGCGCGCTTCGAGTCCGGCCATCTCAGCGCGCAACTCGGCGGTTCGTTGCTCCAGCCGCGCGTCGAACCGCACGAAGTGCGACTCAGTCGCCTCGCGAAGCTCCGAGCGATATGACGAATCAACAGTATTGAACCAGTTCACGATCTCATTGGCGATCTCATCGCCGAGGCGTTCGTTAAAGAGGTTCGAGAGCTTGATTGTCACGGGCATCGGCAGGTCCGAAAAAGAGACAGCCGACACCTTACAACCTATGCTCGGCGGGTACGTCACCGAAAGACCGCCAACGTCATCGATCCGCCGCGCAAAGATCTGTGACACAGACGGCACGGGCGTTGCGTATTGAACGCACCTCACGCCTTTCCGATTGGAGAGCAATGCAACTTCTCGTGATCCGGATTCTCGCTTTGCTGGCCGCGCCAATACTTTTGGGCGCGCAGTCGGCCCCGCAATGGCGTCTGGTAGAAGTCTGGCGCAAGGGAGGCGCGGTCGAGGGCGCGTACGCGTTCGACAACATCAATTCTCGAGTCGGCGACATTGCTGTCGCGCCCGGTGGACGCGTCGTGGTGTTGGATCCCAACAACTCGAGAATTCACATCCTCGACTCGATGGGCACAGTCGTGCGATCGGTTGGCCGACGGGGTTCTGGACCCGGTGAGATGGAGCGTGCGTGGACCTTTGCTGTCTCACGCGACGGCCGGATGGTGGTGAACGACTACCGCAATGGCAGGTTCGTCGTGTTCGGGCCGAATGGAGACTTCCTTCGCACGATCAGCGCCCAGCGAGGTCCCGTCTTTGCATACGACCTGACGTGGGATGCATCATTTGATCGCGCGGGACGGCTGCTCTCATCGGTCAGCATTCGAGCGCGCGCACCGAAACCGGTACCCGGTGCGCCGCCGGGATTCGACGCTACGGGTCCGATCTTCGATTCGACGCTCGTCACGGAGCGCTGGTCCGCGGATTTCACGAAGGTCGACTCGGTGTCGATGTGCACTGCTGTGCCGCCGATTGCGTTCAACACTCGCGAACATGTCATGGTGGTGTCCGGTGGGCGGGGCGCGATCATCGAGAAGAACGCGAGCGGAGCCGCTCCTGTTCCGTCGGGGCCGATCGTTGGATGGGTGAACGTTCCCTTCGCTGAGCAGAAGCCGGCGTTTGTGCGCGACTGGGATGGATTTGAATGGTCGGCGAGAGCCGCCGGTTCCGGAGAGATCGTGCGTCGCGAAAATGGGAAGTGCGCCTTTGTGCTCGCGAGCGCGACGCTACGTGGTCCGCAGACGCCGATCCCGGCGGCGCGCCGCGACAGCGCGGCGAAAGATGAGCGGGCCGAGGTCGTCGCGCGAATTCCGCGACAGTACCCGTGGTTTCACGCGCTATATGTGGACGACGAAAACCGACTCTGGGTCGAGCGCGACGTCGCAACCGGCAAACGCTTCGATGTTTTCGCCGCGGACGGAAGGCCCCTCGCGGAGATTCCCGCGCCGACAGGCTTGCTGGTCCAATATCCGCTCTCGATTGGAAACGGCCGGCTGTTCGGGTTTGTCAAGAACGCGGACGACGTGCCGTACCTCGTCGCTTGGAGAATTGCCCGCTGAACCTGATCGCTGTATTCCGCGATCGACCGCCCTACTCGTATCGCGTGAATTGCGACCAGATGGAACTTCCTTTCCGCAGAAACGCCAGCGCAACGAGCCAGAGTGCACCGCTGCGCGGCGCGCGATTGAGGTCCGTCACGTCACGGAGCTAGCTCCGATCAACCGTGCGCGCGAGGGAGATCGCCCGAGGGCCAAATACCGGGCAGCACGGAAAAAAAGCGCCGCGCGGATCGCTCCGCGCGGCGCCTGTCATTCCCTCCAGCCCTTTCGCCCTATTTCGCCAGATCCCCGATCGACAGCGCGAGCAGATGCACCTTCGCGGAGTCCTTCGAGCCGCTCATCTCACCGTGCAGCGCGGTCGCGAGTTTGCTCAGATCGTCCTTCCGCGCGCTCGCCGACATTTTCTCCGCCTTATCAAGGGCGTCGCGCACCACGGTGATCCGCGCCGGCGGCAGACCGCCTGAACGCGCGAGCTGATCGAGATATGCACGCGACAGCGCGAAGCTCGGCGGCCACACCATCTTCGGCTGGTCCTGCACGTTGAGCTCCTCGTAGTGCACGGTCTTCGCCGCGTCGAGCTCGTTCTTCGAGATCAA
>DASRAP010000076.1:0-36039 GCA_035638155.1 Gemmatimonadaceae bacterium
CGGACTTCAGCGTCTCCTGCGCGCTGCTCGTGTGCAACGTCGATGCGAGCAAGACGGTGGATCCCAACGGCGTTTCGCTCTACGCGTGGTCGTGGGGTGACGGCAAGACTTCATCTGTGACGGTGCCCCTGTCGGCGTACACGTATCTCGCCGGGGGATCGTACCAGGTGTCCCTCACGGCCATTGATGCGGCCGGAAAGTCGGCCACCCTGACCAAGTCGGTGACCGTCGCTTCGTCGACCTCGACGACTTCAACGGGCACGACGTCCACGGGCACAACCAGCACCACCACCACGGGGACGACGACCGGAACGACGACCGGAACGACGACCGGCACAACCACCGGAACCACCACCACCGGAACGACGACGACGGGAACGACCTCCACCTCGACCTCGACCTCGGCGTCCATCAACGAGCCGTCGGGCATGAGTGTCGTCACCGATCGCGCATTCAACTGCATCGCGTCCGACTGCGAAGACGGATGGCAGTGGTACGGCACCAGCCAGCCCACGATCGTCTCGGACAACACGGGCCCGCGCAGCCCGGGCAGCGTTGCGCGCATCACGTACAACGCCGGCTTCAATGGCGGCAGCGGCCAGGGTCAGACGTGCCATCCGCTCTCGAGCGGCACGGTCTACATGTCGGCGTGGATTCAGCTGTCGTCCAACTTCCAGGGACATCCGACCGGCGCGAACAAGATCTTCTACATCGCGATGAACAACAATCAGACGTTCATCGTGCCCGAAGCAGACGGTGCGGACTTCAACCCGCTCTACCCGCGATTCGTGATCCAGAATCTCGCCGCGAACTACCAGGATCAGGGGGGCGCATACGCGACGACGGTCGGACGCACGCAGAACGTCTCGAGCGGCGTGCAGATCGTGCGCGGGCAGTGGCACCGCTACGAGTATCTCCTGCAAATGAACACGCCGGGCTCCGCGAACGGCTCGATTCAGGAATGGCAGGATGGTGTGAAGACGTTCGATCTCCAGGGCATCACGTTCATCCCGGCCGGCGCGACAAGCACGAAGTTCGAGTCCGTGTGCTGGCAGCCGATCTGGGGCGGGCAGGGCGGCACGGTGTCCCAGACGTTCTTCATGCAGATCGATCACATGTACGTCAGCGGCAAGTAGGTCCTTGCCGCGACCCTGGCGCGCGCGGTCAGCTCCGTCACCGCGCGCGTCAGGGTTCGATGATCGCCTTGACCACGTCGCGCCGTTCCACCGCGCCGAGTGCGTCGTTCGCCTGGTCGAGGTTGTAGCGCCCGCTGATCGCACCGGTCCACGGCAGCGACGCACCCTGCGCCGCGAGAAAACGCAGCGCGCGATGAAAGTGCGAGTAGTCGCACCCCCAGCACCCGCGAAGGTCGACGTGCTTCCTGTTGATCTGGCGGTGCGGGTTGATCGCGACGTCGCCGTGATCCGTGTACTGTCCGGCGATCACGACGCGGCCGCCGTCACGCACGAGGTCCAGCGCGTCTGAGACAGCGCGCGGATCGCCCGCGCCTTCGAGGACGACGTCGACGCCGCGTCCCCCGGCAATATCGCGGACGCGCTGCGTACGTTCTTCCGCGGGGAGCGCGAGATCGAGCGTGTGCGTCGCCCCCATGCGCATGGCGACATCGAGACGCGCTGCGGGAGCGCCGATCACGATGACCGGATCGGCACCTGACGCGCGCGCCAGCGCTGCGGCCGCGAGGCCGACGGGGCCGGCGCCGAGCACTGCGACGGAAAGCCCGAGTCGCACCTCACCACGCTCGATCATGTGCATGGCCGTTACGAGACCGCACCCACCCGCAATGAAGCTGGCCGCATCCATGCCGTCGGGCACGCGCAGCAACTTGAGCCCGGGCTTCATCCAGATGTGGTCCGCCCATCCGCCGAGCGGTCCGTCGTTCGCGCTGTACGAAATGCCGTACACTTTCCGGTGCGGGCACCGCGTCGTCTGCTTGGTGACGAGACACTCGTGGCAGCGTCCGCACGTCTCGTGCACGTCGAGAAAGGTCACGAGGTCGCCTTCGCGGAACGCGCGCCCTTCGACGTCCGTGACCGTGCCGCGAATCGCCGCGAGATGTCCGATCGAAACGTGCCCGGGGATGATCGGATACGGCACGCCGGCGAGTCGGCCGTGATGCAAATGCACGTCGGTGCCACACACCTCGGAGTACTTCGTCCGCAACATCGCGCTTCCGGCTTCGAGCGCCGGCCACGGATACTCGCGCACTTCGATAGGGGCACGCGGGGCCGTCATCACCGCCGCGCGAACACGTTGCGTTGTCATGATTCGATCATTCCTTGAGGGCGAACACAACGAGCTTCGCATTTGCACCGGCGCCTGTCGCAATCGCGATCATCTGCTTTCCCGATCGCGCACGGTACGACATGGGATTCGCGTACGCCACCTGTCCAAGGTCGTACTGCCACACGGTCGCACCGGTGCGCGCGTCGAGTGCGTAGAGCACGTTCCCGCCACCCGTCGAGAAGACGAGACCGCCCTTGGTCACCATCGACCCCGGCGAGCCCGACACGCCGAGTTTTTCGGGCAGCGGAACGCCGCGCAGCGCGGGATTGCTGCGCACATTCGGCGAATCTCCGAGCGGCACCTGCCATTTGATGTCGCCCGTGTTGAGATCGATCGCGGTCATCGTGCCGTACGGCGGCTTGTTGACGGGAATCGATCCGCGGCCGCCCCCGGCGCTGTCGCGCAGTGGAACATTCACGGACGAGTTGCCGAGGTTCACCATGTACGGCGAATCGACGGTGTCACTCGGCGCCTCCCGCTTCTCAACCGAGAACAGCGCGGGCGAATTGGAGGCCTTCACGTAGAGCCAGCCGGTTTCCGGATCGACGGACGCACCGCCCCATCCCGATCCGCCAATGGCGCCGGGCATCACGATCGTCCCTTCAGCGGACGGCGGAGTGTACAGCGGCCCCGTTCGGTACTTCGCGATGGCGGCGAGTGCGGCGGCTCTGATTCCGGGTGTGAAGTCGACCACGTCGGCCGCGGTGAATCCTTGCTGCGCGAAGGGCGCGGGCCTCGTCGGCACGGGCTGCGTCGGTGACGTGCGCTCACCCGGAACGTCGCTCTGCGGAACGGCGCGCTCTTCAATCGGCCAGAGCGGCTTGCCGCTCACCCGGTCGAAGACGAAGAGGAATCCCTGTTTCGTGGGAACGGCCACCGCATCAACGGCACGGCCGTCGTGCATCACGCGCACGAGATTCGGCGGCGCGGGAAGATCGTAATCCCAGAGGCCGTGATGCGTGAGCTGATAGTGCCACACGCGCTTTCCCGTACGCGCGTCGAGACAGAGGATCGTTTCGGCAAAGAGATTCGCGCCTTTTCGCTCACCGCCGTACCAGTCGTTGCTCGGCGTTCCCACGGGGAGGTACACAAGGCCGCGCGCGCTGTCGACGGTGAATGGTGCCCACACGTTCGTGTGTCCTTCGTATTTCCACGCGCCGTCTTCCCACGTGTCGTTGCCCGTCTCGCCAGGCTCGGGCACCGTCTTGAACCGCCACACGCGCTTGCCGGTGCGCACATCGAACGCCTGGATGTCCCCGGGCGGATCGCCGTGGTACGTGAGACGGTCACCGACGCCGTTGCCGACGATCACGAGATCTCCCCAGACGACCGGAGGAGAGGTATTCGTGTAGTGCTCTCGTCTGACGGGCCGCGAGAGGTTGGCGGTGAGATCGGTTTCGCCGCCGTCGCCGAATGCCGGGATTTTCTTTCCCGTCGCCGCATCGAGCGCAATGAGCCGCCACCGCGCGTTGATGAACACGCGCCGCTCGCGGCCGTCGGTCCACGTCGCGACACCGCGGTGCACAAATCCCGTGCCGTTGCTGGGCTGGCCGTACGTTTTCCACACTTCGGGATCGAAGGCCCACAGTTCCCTGCCCGTTTCCGCATCGAGTGCGATCACGCGGTTATAAGCCGTGGGAAAAAACAGTGTGTCGTGAATGGCGAGCGGCGTCGCCTGAAACTGACCCGGCCGCGCGGGTTTCTGGCTGTCGCTCGCGGCGATGTTGCGCTCGTTCGCGCTCCATGTGAAGGCCACGGCGAGCCTGGCAACGTTCGCCCTGTTGATCTCGGCGAGCGGTGAATACTTGAGTCCGCCCTTGTCGTTGCCGTAGTTGGGCCAATCCGCCGGCGGCGTGCTCTGGCGCCGCGCGGCCGCGACCACGGCCGCCAGTGTTGCCACCGCGAACAGCACGCGTGTGCGCCGCGTGATTGATACACTCATCGGTACACTCCCAGATCCTGCGCCGAGACGAGCGGCCCGGTGAATCCGGCCGCACGGATCTCCGCGATCATGCCGTCGTCGGTCGCTCCCCAGAACAATTGATGGTACAGCACGAGCAGCTTCGGCCGGGCGCGTGCCGCGAGTGTCGCGAGCTCGACCGTCGATGTGTGCGCGCTGCGGTGATACGCCTGCCAGTCTGCCGTGCGCGTCTTGAGTTTCTCGGCGGAATACACTTCGTGGAGGAGCACGTCGCACCCGTTGCATGCGTTCACGACGGCGTCCGTGGGTTTCGTGTCCCCCGAGACGACGATCGAACGGTCGGACGACTCAAAGCGATAGCCGAACGCGTGTTCCCACTGCGGATGCACCACTTCGAATGCGCGTACAACAACGTTGCTGTCGCGGAAGACGATGCCGGGCTTGATCTCGTGCACGTTGATGCGATAGCCGGTGGTGTTGTGCGGCTGGAGCCCGTCGATCCGGTTCCGGATGTCCGCGTTGTAGGCCGCGAGCAGATGCGCTACGAGCGTCTTCGTTCCGGGCGGACCGTACACTTCGAGCGGTTCCTTTCGCTCCGCCACCCAGGGCATGAGCATGAGGTCCGGCATGCCGATGGTGTGGTCGGAGTGAAGGTGCGTGAGAAACACGATCCTGAGCTTTCGCGCTTCGAGCGCGGGGACGCCGTGTTGCGCCGCGGCCGCGGCGCGCCGCACGATGCCGGCGCCTGCATCGACGAGATACGCGTTGTCGCCGCGCACGATCGCGACCGCGGGTCCCGAGCGCTCCGGGTCCGCGTTGGGTGTCCCCGTGCCAAGCATGACCACGAATGTCGAATCCGCCCTGACGCGCCGGTCCGCGCGCGTGTCAGGGATTCCCGGCGATTCCGGCCAGGCAACGAGGCCGAGCAACGCCACACGAGTGACAAGACCAGGCGAGACGCGCATTTTTCCCAACAGTCGCATTCCCCGTTTTCCCGTTGACGGAGTCCTCTTGATGAAAGGTGTAACGTTCGCGCGATTCTCGCTCCTGGCCGCGTCCTGCATGTTCGCAACCAGCGGCCGCGCACAGGAAAAGGTCGACGTCCAGACGATCGAACGAATCAAGTCCGAGGCGCTCGAGCGGTCGCAGATCATGGACATCATGAGCTGGCTGACCGACGTGTATGGGCCGCGGCTCACGTGGTCACCGAATCTCGCGAAGGCGTCCGACTGGGCCGTGCAGCAGCTCAAGTCGTGGGGGATTCAGAACGCACACCTTGAACGATGGGACACGCCTGCTGGTATTGGCTGGGCGAACGAGCGATTTGCCTTCAACGCCGTTTCGCCGAATCCGTTTATCGTCGAAGCGGTTCCACGGGCATGGTCGGCGGGAACGAACGGCAAAGTCACGGGCGCGGCCGTGCGCGTGCAGGTCGACTGCCTCGCGGAACTTCAGCAGAAGTACGTGGGCAAATTGAACGGCGCGTTCATTCTGCCGACGGCGCCGGTCGCAAATCCGGTCAACGAGTTCAACGCGCTCGCGAGCAGGCAGTCGGATAGCTCGCTCGCGCGCATGGCCGCGGCGCAGCTTCCGCCCGCGGACGGCGGGCGCGGCGGCGCTGGTGGCGGCGGTCGTGGCGGGCGCGGCGGCAATGGCGCACCCGCCGACGCACCTCCGGTCTCCGCGGTGTGCCAACAGGCACAAGCGGCCGCGGCGGCAGCGGGTGGCCGTGGCGGACGCGGAGGACTCAATACGTCCGACACGACGACGCTCCGATGGATGCAGCAGCAAGGCGTGGCCGCGATTCTCCTGGGCGGGCGCGGCAGCTCGAACAGCATCGGAGGCGACATCGCCACCGACAACGGCGCGTCACGCGCCAAGGGCGCAACGCAGGTTCCGTTCGTGCACGTGGCAACGGAGTCGTACGGACGTATCGCGCGGATGCTCGAGCGCAATCAGCCGGTCATGCTCGAGCTCGATATGCAGAACAGGTTTTATCCGGAAAACACGAGCTCCGCGAACGTGGTCGGCGATATTCCCGGCACCGACCCCGCGCTCAAGGATGAAATCGTGATGATCGGCGGCCACTTCGATTCGTGGCATTCGGGCACCGGCGCGACGGACAACGCGGCCGGATCGGGCGTCATGCTCGAAGCGATGCGCATCCTCAGGAAGCTCAACCTCCAGCCGCGCCGCACGATTCGCATTGCGCTCTGGACGGGCGAGGAACAGGGACTCTACGGCTCGTGCGCGTACACCAAGGCGCATTTTGGCACGTTCGACTCTACAGGCTTCAAGCCGACGACCGAGCAGGCCAGGATGTCCGCGTATTTCAACCTGGATAACGGCTCAGGCAAGATTCGCGGCGTGTACGCTCAGTCGAATCCCGCAGTTGTTCCGATCTTCGATGCATGGATGGGGCCGTTCAAGGAAATGGGCATGAAGACCATGAACATCGGTAATACCGGGTCGACCGACCATATCGCCGTGGATGCGCTCGGCGTTCCGGGATTCCAGTTCATCCAGGACGGACTCGACTACGGGAGCCGCACGCACCACACCAATCAGGACGTGTACGAGCGCGTGCAGCCGGACGACATGAAGTTCAACGCCGCAGTGCTCGCCGCGTTTGCGTGGCAGGCGGCGAAGCGTGATCAGAAACTGCCGAGAAAGGATCCGCCGAAGGTTCGCGATCCGCGGGCGTTTTGTACGTGAGGGCTCGAGAGGGCTAGAGGGCTAGAGGGCTAGAGGGCTAGAGGGCTAGAGGGCTAGAGGGCTGGAGGGAACTACCGAAGTGCGGTTCCCTCTAGCCCTCTAGCCCTCTAGCCCTTATTTCCGAACCAGCGGCCTGTACTTGATCCGGTGCGGCTGATCGGCGTCGACGCCCTTTCGGCGTTTCAGGTCTTCGTGGTACGCCGCGAAGTTGCCTTCGTACCACACAGCTTCCGAATCACCCTCGAACGCGAGGATGTGCGTCGCGATGCGGTCGAGGAACCAGCGATCGTGTGAGATCACCACGGCGCATCCCGAGAAATCGAGCAACGCGTCCTCGAGCGCACGCAGCGTATCCACGTCGAGGTCGTTGGTCGGTTCGTCGAGCAGCAGCAGATTGCCGCCCTGCATGAGCGTTTTGGAGAGATGCAGGCGATTCCGCTCTCCGCCCGAAAGATTCGCGACGAGCTTCTGCTGATCCGCGCCGCGAAACGCAAAGCTCGACGCGTACGCGCGCGAATTGATTTCGCGCTTGCCGACCATGATGCGCTCTTCGCCGCCGGAGATTTCCTCCCAGACCGTGCGTTTGCCTTCGAGCGTCCGCGTCTGGTCCTGATAGGAAATCGACACGGTGTCGCCGAGCTTGAGCGTCCCGGCGTCAGGTGTCTCCGTGCCCGTGATCATCCGGAACAGCGTCGTCTTGCCAGCGCCATTCGGACCGATCACACCGACAATTCCCGCACGCGGCAGCGAAAACGTGAGATTGTCGAACAGCAGTTTGTCGCCGTACGCCTTCCGCACGTTCTCCGCGATCACGACATCGTTGCCCAGCCGGGGCGCTGGCGGGATGACGATTTCGTTCTGCACGATGCGATCGATGTTCGCCTCGCTCGCGAGCTCTTCATAACGCTGGAGACGCGCCTTGTTTTTCGCCTGCCGCGCGCGCGGCGCCAGTCTGACCCATTCGAGCTCGTGCTGCAGCGTGCGCTGCCGCGCGGAGGCCGCCTTCTCTTCCTGTGCAAGCCGCTTCTGCTTCTGGTCGAGCCACGAGCTGTAATTCCCTTCCCACGGAATGCCCGAGCCGCGGTCGAGCTCGAGAATCCACTTCGCGACGTTGTCGAGGAAATAGCGGTCGTGCGTAATCGCCACGACCGTGCCAGGAAACTCTGCGAGATGCCGTTCGAGCCAGAACACGCTCTCGGCGTCGAGGTGATTCGTGGGTTCGTCGAGCAGCAGCATGTCCGGCTGCGACAGCAGCACGCGGCAGAGCGCCACGCGCCGCTTCTCGCCGCCAGAGAGCGTCGTCACGCCGGAATCCGGAGGCGGACAGCGGAGCGCGTCCATCGCCAGATCGACCCTGTGGTCGAGATTCCACGCGTCGGTCGCGTCGATTCGCTCCTGCACGCGCGCCTGCTCGGCGAGGAGTTTCTCCATCGCGGTGTCGTCCATGGGCTCGGCGAATTTTTCCGCGATGGCGTTGTAGCGGGTGAGCAGATCGCGCGTCTCCTGAACGGCGACCTCGACATTCTCGCGCACCGTTTTCGCGGGATCGAGCGCGGGCTCCTGTGGGAGATAGCCGATCCTGGTGCCCTGCAGCGCCCAGGCTTCGCCGGTAATGTCGGTGTCGATGCCCGCCATCACGCGCAGGAGCGAGGACTTCCCCGCTCCGTTCGAGCCAAGGACGCCGATCTTTGCGCCCGGATAGAACGAGAGCCAGATGTTATCGAGAATGACTCGCGAAGGTGGAACGACCTTCGTGAGTCCCTTCATTACGTAGATGAACTGCCCGGCCATGTGCGGAGGTTCTGTAGAGGTTTGGGGCCCGAAAACTAACCTCTCACACGGCGGCGTATCCCGTATTCGGCATCACGCTGCCAGATTTCACAGCCCACCACCCCTCACGTGGACTTTTCCGACATCGCACAGCGGCTGAGCTCGAGCCCGCTCACCGCTTTTCCGCTGCTGTTCCTCGCGGGCATGCTCACGAGTCTCACGCCGTGCGTGTACCCGATGATTCCGGTCACCGCGGCGATTGTCGGCGGCGCCACCACGAATGATCAGGCGGCGCCGAAGAAGCGCGTGCTGACGCTGACACTTTCGTACGTCATCGGCCTCGCGCTCGCGTACGCGACGCTCGGGCTCATTGCCGGAATGACCGGCACGATCTTCGGCACGATCAGCACCAACCCGTGGCTCTACTTCGCCATGGCGAACCTGCTCATGCTCGCCTCGCTCGCCATGCTCGACGTGATTCCCGTGCGCGTGCCGACCGCACTGCTCCAGCGGGCGTCGACCGCGGGCGGCGGCGGCAAACTCGGCGGCGCGTTCGTGATGGGCGCGATGTCCGGACTCGTGGCAGCGCCCTGCTCTGCCCCGGTCATGGCCGCGGTGCTCACGTGGGTGTCAACCACCAAGAGTGCCGCGCTCGGCTTTCTCTATCTCTTCACGTTCTCGCTCGGCATGTGCACGCTGCTCGTTGCCGTGGGTCTTTCCTCCGGCGCACTGGCGAAATTGCCCCGGGCCGGTGTATGGATGCTGTGGGTCAAACGCGTGTTTGCGTTGCTCATGATCGGCGTCGCCGAGTATTACCTCGTCAAGATGGGCCAACTTCTGTTCTAGATGATCACACACTTTTCTCGCGTGTTCAGCGGCGCGGCCGCGATTGCACTTTTCATTGCCGTGCCCGTGCGTGCGCAGGACAGCGGCATCGAGATCGGAACGAAAGCGCCTCCGGTCACCCTCGCCAATACGGCCGGCACGGTGGTCAGTCTCGCCAACGTCATCGGAAAGAGACCGGTGCTGCTCGAGTTCTGGGCCACCTGGTGCGAGAACTGCAAGGCGCTCGAGCCGCGTATGATGGCGGCGTACAAGAAATACGGTGAACAGGTCGCGTTTTACGGCATCGCGGTGTCGATCAACCAGACGCTCGCGCGTGTGCAGCAATACGTGAAGAAGTACAACTACCCGTACCCGATGCTCTGGGACGTGAAAGGCGACGTCGGCGCTGCGTACGACGTGCCCGCTACGAGCTACGTCGTCGTGATCGACAAAAGTGGGAAGGTCGTGTACACCGGCGCCGGGGGCACGCAGGATCTCGACGCGGCCATCAGGAAGGCGATGTAACGCCGAGCGAAAGCTCGAGAAGAAGTCGCGCAGGCTGCGGATCTCGCGTCAGGTACACTTCGAGCCGTGCGATCGTCAGTGGGTCACTGAGCCGTATCGAGAGAAGATCGCGCTCCCGCGTCCGCGAGAGCGGCGGATACATCGTCAGCGTGCAGTGGGGCGTGAACGGATAGCGCGCACGGTGCGCGCGCAGTCCGCTGCGTGCGAGATCCTCGTGCAACGCGCGCAGCGGACCGTGCGGATCGAGGGGCAGCACGACAATGTCGCGGTCGGGAAATCGCTGCGGCGCTCCGAACGCAACCGTGAGCGGTGCGTGGCGGGCGGCCACGGGACGGAGCGCCGCCTCGAGCTCCGCGACACTCGTGTCGGCGACGATGGGACCACAACCCGACGAGCCGATGATCGTGACGTGGGGCGGCCAGAGCTTCGCGAGCCGCGCATCGTGTGAGCGTTGAATCGCACCGATCTTCTCGCCGAGCGTTCCATCCACCCGGACCACGACGAAAATGCCCGTGGCCGCGCTCATCGCCAGGACGGGCCATCGCCGCGCAGGCCGCGAACAGCCAGCGCCGACACCGCATCGAGCTCCGCCGACGCATCCGTTTGCATGAGGGTGAGCGCGGGCGCGAGCACCAGCGACCCCACCAGGGCGCGGGCGATGGCTGGGGGGGAGAGATCGCCGCGGATATCGCCACGAGCGGCGCCCTCCTCGATGATCTCCGTGAGCTCTGCGATGGCGGCACCCACCGGTCCGCGAGCCGCTCCGGCTTCGCGCTGCGGATCGCTCAGCGCGACGCGAACCGCGCGTGAGCCTGACTCGTTGAAAAATGCGCCCCATCGGCGAATGGCTTCAGACAGGGCGGGAAGGGCGGCCCCCGGCCGGTCAGGGACTCGGCTCGTTCGCGTGGGCTGGCGCGCGAGAGCGAGGGCCGCGTTGATGAGCGCGTCCTTGTCCGCGAAGTACCGATAGACTGTTCCAACGGTCACGCCGGCCTTTCTCGCGACGTCTTCGACGCGCGTGGCTTGTACGCCCCGCTCGGAGCAGAGCTCGAGCGCGGCCGCAGCGAGCTCTGCCGGCCTGTCTGCCGACCGCCGTACCCATTTTGCCGACGCAGTCCGAGGCCCCATTCGCCATTCGCAATTAGTAACGGAATAGTTACTTAATTTATGTATATCATTATGCTGCAATCGATTGTAAGAAGCAAGATGCCGCGACTATTGGACCGTGAACTCCTGCAACATTCCGTGAGCGAAGTGGGGCTTCTGATCTTTCGGATCTGGTAGGAAACAGATCATGAAATAGTTGCCCGGCGTGAGGTCGACCGTGAAGTACTGGGTCAGACCGGGCGCCGATGGCGCGACCCCCCCGATCGCGTTCCCCGGGGGTGGTCCGGACGGCGCCTTGCCGGCCATGGCGTCGCCGATCCACTTCATGAAATCGGCCGTCTTCTTGCCAGGCGCCAGGCGCACCAGCTCCAGCTCGTGCGGCTGCATCGCGCTCGTCGTCACTTCGATCGTATGGCTTCCTGCCGTCAGCGGCTTGGACAGCGTGAAGCTGTAGTCGGCGAGTGTGACTTTGACGTCGGCGGCCGGGGCCGCGGCCGGTGCGGCCGTTGAAGGCGTCACCGTGAGCTGCTTGATCATGCCCTTGGCCGCGTGCGGCACACCGCCGGGGACGTCGACCACGCAGAACATGACGTACTCGCCGGCTTTGAGGTCAAGCGTTGCGTTCGACTCTGTCGCCGGATCCGGAGCGTTCGGCCCGCCAACTGGTACGAGCCAGGCCGGGGGCGGCCCGCTCGAGCTGAAGTACTTCTGCACGTCGCCGACCGTCTTGCCGCTGTCGAGTCGCGCGATGATGAGATGGTGGAGGCTTGGGCCCGCGTTCGTGAGTTTGAACGTTGTGAGACCGGCCGGGATGGCCGCTGGAGCGTCGAACGCGAAGTCTGTTGCCTTGACGTTGACGACGTTGGGTCCGGTCGGTGCGGAAACTGCGTCAGTCTTCCTGGTCGTGTCCGTCTTCTGGGCACACCCGGCACCGATCACCGTGGCGGCGATCGCCGCCGCGAGAAAGTTGCGACTGAGAGACATGTTCGTGAGTTCCTTCGGAAAATGTGATTGGACAAACGCACACCGAGGGCCCCACATCAATGAAGCGAACCACGATTCTTTCTGCCGCTGCGGTAGCGCTTGTTTCTCTCGCGAGCTGTTCGCGCGCGCCAAAGGTTGATGTACCCGCCGAGGAAAAGGCGGTTCGCGCGGTATCTGCCCACTGGCTCGAGCTCGAGAATTCGCGCGACGCCGCAGGGATCGCCGCACTGTTCACGGACGATGGCGTCGAGTACCGGGCGCATAAGGATCCCGCGGTGGGCCCCGCGGCCATCGAGGCCATGTCGGCACGCGCTTTCACCGAGAGTCCCAAGCTTGTGGTGAGCTGGACGACCGAAGCGGTGACGGTCGCGCCCAGCGGCGACCTCGCGGTTGAGGCAGGGAACTACGAGATCACACACGCCGGCGCACTCGGCAATGATTCCGACAAGGGCGCGTTTCTGACCGTGTACAAGAAGGTGAACAACCAATGGAAGGTGTCGCGTGATATGGGTTCGACCACGATGCCCGAGGCAAAGCCGGCACCAGTGAAACCGGCGCCCAAGGTCACGACAGCGTCCGCCAAGAAGCCCGTGACCAAGACCACGAAGGCACCCGCGAAAACCACGACCAAGGCGCCGGCGAAGGCGCCGGCTCGTACTAAGCGTTGAGCGTTACGCGCTGAACGCTGAACGCTGAGCGCCAAGCGCTGAGCGCCAAGCGCCAAGCGCCAAGCGCCAAGCGCAAGCGCCAAGCGCCAAGCGCTAAGCGCCAAGCGCCAAGCGCCAAGCGCCAAGCGCCAAGCGCCAAGCGCCAAGCGCCAAGCGCCAAGCGCCAAGCTAAATGAATATTTATTTACTTACGTAACAAATTGCGATTCAAAGAGCTTCCTGCGTTGACATGCGAATAATGCGACCGTTGACGAGCCTTACTTCAGTTGACCCGTCGAGGTCCTTGAGGAACTGCGTCGACGCCGCGGCGCCGAGGATCGGGTCCTCGATGAACGCGTCGAGCTCGTAATTGATCGCGACGCCGAGAGGGTTGAGGTCGGTTGACCCGATCCGCGTGATCTGCCCATCGGTGATCGACATCTTGGCGTGCATCATCACGCCCTTCCACTCCCAGATTCGGATCCCGCCCCGGAGCAGGAACCGGTAATACCGCCGTGACGCGTGCGTCACCCATTGATGGTCGTTTCGGTTGGGCACGAGTAGCCGGACGTCTACACCGTCTCGTGCGGCACCGACGAGCGCTTCGGCCTCGCGAAATGAAGGCACAAAGTAGGCGCTGGCGAGCCAGATCGAGCTGTCGGCGCTCACGGCTCCGAGCTGAAGCGCGCGGGCGACCCGGGTCCGGCCCGGTTCGCCTTCCACGATCCCGACCAGCGCCAGCGGCTCGCGCATCGGATCCACACGAGCGGTGGGCGCGAATCGTGCGCGCCGTTCCTCGCGCGTAAGCCGCTGGCCTGCCGCCAGCCGCCAAGTCATGAGAAACGCGCGCTCGAGATCGATCGCCGCCGGTCCCCGGATCTCGACGGCCGTATCGCGCCACGGCGTTCCCCCGCGACTCAGGCTCAGCGGCCGCCACCGTCCCCACATCTCGGCGATGCTCACGCCACCCGTCACCCCGACGCGCTTGTCGACGACCACGACTTTGCGGTGGTCGCGGGGAAGGAGGCCGAGCCACCGGCGAAATCCGGGGCGGTTGAACACGCGAACCTCGCCCCCAGCCTGCGAAACCGCCCGCAACATCTTGATCGTCCCGCCTCGCGCGCCCACCCAGTCGAGCAGCACGCGCACGCGGACGCCGCGCTTTGCCGCGGTGGCCAGGGCGTCCGCGAATCCACGGCCGACTTCGTCCGGATCCCAGTAGTAATGCTCGAAATCGATCGAGCTTTGCGCGTTGGCAATGAGCGTGTGCATCGCGCCGAACGTTTCCGGGCCGTCGATCAGCAATCGCACGCTGTTGCCACTGGTGACGCGCGCAGCCGCGACGCGCCAGAGAGCGCGCGCGAGCGTAATGCGGCTCGAGGCCGGCACCACGCGAGTGAGCGGTGCCGGGTCGAGCTCGGCCGGATCGGTCATGGGGGCACGATGCGCGCCGCGCCACTCGAGCGGAAGTCCCGTCATCGCCCTTGCCCGTCGGCTTTCGCCCGGCAACAATCCCCCATGCTCTCCATTGATCTTTCCGGCCGGCGCGCGCTGGTCGCCGGCGTCGCCGATGACGCGGGGTACGGTTTTGCCATCGCCAAGGCCCTCGCTGAGGCCGGCGCGAGTGTGTGCGTCGCCACATGGCCACCGGCGCTTAACATCTTTCTCAACCTCATTGAACGGGGGAAGATCGACGAGGCGCGCCGAATGCCCGACGGCTCGCTGCTCACCTTCGAACGCATCTACCCGCTCGATGCTGTTTTCGATTCGCTCACGGACGCTCCGCAGGACATCCGCGAGAACAAGCGGTACCGCGAGCTCGGTGATTTCTCGGTGTCGGGGCTGGCTGACCGACTGCGGGCCGACTTTGGCGACAAGCCCCTGGACATTCTGGTGCATTCGCTCGCCAACGGACCGGAAGTGAAACGGCCCCTGCTGGAGACCAGCCGTGGGGGCTACCTCGCGGCCGTCGGCGCGAGTGCGTATTCCCTCGTCTCGCTCGTGCAGCGGCTCGGCCCCTGCATGCGGGCGGGGGGCTCGGTTGTGTCGCTCACGTACCTCGCGAGCGAGCGCGTGATTCCCGGCTACGGTGGCGGCATGTCGACCGCGAAAGCGGCGCTGGAGAGCGACACGCGGGTGCTTGCGTACGAAGCAGGACGGGCGCACGGCATCCGCGTCAACACCATTTCGGCCGGCCCGCTGGCGTCGCGCGCGGCGAGCGCCATCGGCATCATTGATCGCATGGTCGAGTATTGTCGCGTGAACTCGCCGCTTCCCGAAGCGCTCACGGCGCGCGAGGTCGGGACCGCCACCGCGTTCCTCGCGTCGCCGCTGGCGAGCGGCGTGAGCGGCGTGACGCTGTATGTCGACAAGGGCTATCACGCCATGGGCATGGCCGTCGGCGGCGCACCGGCCTGATCCGGGACGCATGACACGTTCGCGCTGGCTCATCGTCGCCGCGTCGTTTGCGGCGATGATCGCGATTTCCGTGTGGATCGTCCGCGGTGCGATGACGAAGCACGACGTCATTCCGTCGATTCCACTCTGGGCGCACGCCCTGGCGCTCGGTTTCGTGCTCCTCGAAGCGGCTTCGCGCTCGATCAAGATCCAGTGGGGTGCGCACGCCCTGCACATCCCGCTGTCGTACGGCGCCGCGGTGCGCACGAGCGTCGGCGGCGATTTCGCCTCGTGCCTCACGCCGTCGCGATCCGGCGCGGAGCCCGCGCGCTTTCTCGTGCTCGCCGAAACGGGAATGCCCACGCCGAGCATCCTCATGGTGCTGTTTCTCGAGCTCGTGATGGAAGCCGTGACGTTCGCGGTCGTCGGCTTCGCGTTCTGGATCATTCTGCACGGCACGACGGCGATGTTTGGTTTTCTCACGACTATCACAGTCGGCTACATCGCGTTCCTGTTCGGACTCGGCGCGCTGGGCCTCCTGCTCGCGCAGCGCGGACGTTCGGGGCCGCCGCCGAAGTGGGTGCGCTCGGTCGGCCTGCACGCAGGACACTGGCGCGCCATTCAACGTTCAATCCGTCATCTTCGTACGAGTTTCGCCGCGATTCGCTCGGCGAACATGCGGAAGCTGTCGATGTCGTTCGCGGCGTCGCTGGTGCATCTCACGGCGAAGCTCGCCGTGCTGCCCGCCATTGTGTGGAGCATCGACCGCACTGCGCGTCTTTCCGGCCTCGTGATGTGGCCGCTCGTGCTGATGTACGGCGCGTCCATCGCGCCCGCGCCGGGCGGGGGCGGCGCCATCGAGTTCGGGTTCATGAAGGCATTCGACGGCGTGCTCGACCCGCCCGTGCTCGCGACGGCCCTCATCTGGTGGCGCTTCTACACCCTTTACCTGTACATCATGCTCGGCGCGCTCGCGGGCGGCGCAACCGTCCTGCGAGCTGTACGGTCTGACAAGAGGGTGAAAGCCGCCTGAACGCCTGGCTGTGACCCCGGAAAACGGAACGCTGGGTCTCCTCCGTGCGTAGGGCTAACACCCGGCTTCCTCTGGACGTCTGTCTCGATACGAGACGCCGCCCGGTCCGAGGCGGCGCGCCTTCAGCGCGTGGGCTCCGCCAACCGCAGGGGAACGCGCCAGTGTCCAATACGTAGCGGTACCTCGCCCACTTCGCACACGGAAAAATGACCATGCTTCACAATCGCGGTCGCCGCGCACGGCTCCGCCGGCGCTTCGGTTTCACGCTGATCGAAATCCTCGTCGTGATCGTCGTGATCGCGATTCTCGCGACGCTCGTGGCCCCCAGCATCTTCCAGAATGTCGGCGCGGCAAAGACGGCCACGGCGAAATCGCAGATCGAGATGCTCTCGACCGCGCTCGACTCATATCGGCTGAGCACCGGTTCCTATCCGACGACCGAGCAGGGACTCAACGCGCTCAATGAGCGGCCCTCCATCGATCCGCCTGCGAACTGGAACGGTCCGTATCTCCGCAAAGCGGTGCCGCTCGATCCGTGGAATCGCGCGTATGTCTACATCTTCCCCGGCCAGCAGAATCCGAACGGGTTCGATCTCATTTCGTACGGCGCCGACGGATTGCCCGGTGGTGAAGGCGAGAACGCCGACATCGTGAGCTGGTAGTCGCCTTCGGGCGCGCGCAGGCATGCCGACGTACGCATACAAGGCCGTCACGGGTGACGGACGCAAGTCGCGAGGATTCGAACACGCGGCGAGCGTCGGTGCGCTCACACGCACGCTCGAGGATCGCGGTCTGCTCGTGCTCGAAGTCGCGGACGCTCCCTCGGACGCGGCGTCGGGTGGCAAGCGATTCAGATTCGGCCTGCGCCGTGAAGTTCTCGAAGTGACGCGCGCGATGGCGGCCCTCCTTCCGGCCGGCATGCCCCTCGCGCAGTCACTCAATGCGGCGACCGGTGTCGCATCAGGCGAAGTCCAGACCGCGCTGCAGGAAATTCGCGCGCGCGTCGAGCGCGGTGAGACGTTGTCGGCGGCGCTCGCGCAGTATCCGCGGCTCTTCGGACCGATGTATGTCGGGGTCGTGCGCGCGGGAGAACGCAGCGGCGATCTCGACAGTGCGTTTTCGCGGCTCGCCACGCAGCTCGAGCGCGACGAAGCGCTGCGCGGGCGTGTGCTCTCGGCATCGATCTATCCGCTGCTCCTCGCGACGGCCGGCACTGCAGCGATCACGGTGCTGCTGTTTTTCGTGTTGCCGCGCTTCGTCGGGCTCCTCGCGGACACGGGCGCGAAGCTTCCGACGTCGACGCGAATTCTCCTCGGCGTGTCCGGCCTGCTGCACCGGTTCTGGTACCTGCTGATCCTCGCGCCGGCGCTGATTGGCGCGCTGCTGACCTGGCTGCGGCAGACGGCAGAGGGACGGCTCACCGGGGCGCGCATCATGCTGGCGCTGCCGTTCGTGAGCACGCTTCGGCGTTACGCGCTGGCCGCACGATTCTCGCGCCTCGTCGGCGTGCTTCTCGGCGGGGGCGCGCCGCTGCTCACCGCGATCGACGACACGATCGAGTCGATCGGCGATCCGGTCGCGCGGTCGGAGATCGAGCGCATCCGCACGAGCGTCCGCGAAGGCACGTCGCTCAAGGCCGCTGTTTCGTCGAGCGCCATCTTCCCGGTGCTGCTTTCGCAGTTGATCGGTGTCGGCGAGGACTCCGGCCGCCTGCGCGAGTTCCTGCTCAAGGCCGCGGACATTTTCGAAGAGCGCACTGAGCGCGCCACACAGCGGCTCGCGACGATCGCCGAGCCGGTCATGATCGTGATCTTCGGCGCCGTCGTCGCAACAATCGCGCTGTCGCTGCTGCAGGCCATCTACGGCATCAACGCGGGCAGTTTCAAATGAGGCCGGCGCGTATGCGTTCGCGTATGCGGCCGCGCCGCGGGTTCACGCTCTGGGAAATGGCTGTCGTGCTCGCGCTCACCGCGCTCACGGCCGCTGTCGTGATTCCGAACTGGAGCGACTTCGGCACCGCGCCGCCGGCGCTGCCTGGCGACGCGGTGGTCGCGTTGCTGCGCGACGCGCGCCGTCACGCCATCGATAGCTCGCAGACGGTATCGGTTCGCATCGATCCCTCGTCGCTCTACTTCCGCGTCGACACGACCGGCGCGAACGGCACCGGCGTGCTCGCCGACGGCACGCTCGGCGTCGGCACGTACGAAACGCTGATCACCGATCTGCCGCGCCTGCAGTACGTGTTCCGTCCGACCGGTGCGGCGATGGGCGACACCGTCCTCGTGCGTGGCGACATCAGCGTGATGATCGCCGTCGACGCGTGGAGCGGGGAAACGGTGCGTTATGCGCGTTGACCCGCGGCTTCGGCTGCGCGCCAGGCGCGGCCTCACGCTGTTCGAGGCGGTGACCGCGATGGCGATCGTCGCGATCACGGCGATCGGGGCGCTGGAAGCGGTGGGCGGCGAGCTGCGCACGGCCGTGCGCGCGCGCCGCGCGGAAGTGGCGCAGGCGCTCGCGACCGAGCGGCAGGTGTTCATGTTCCTGCTCACGGACCGCGACCTGCTCAATCTCCCGGACTCCGTCGCGAAGGGCGTGTTCGAGTATCCGATGGACGAGTACCAGTGGACCACGACGTCGACGCCGAGTCAGACGTACTCCGGGCTCTACGATATCAACGTGGTCGTGGCGTGGAACGAGAACGGCCGGATGGAGACGTATTCGACGACGGCGTCCCAGTACCGGCGCCCCGCCGTCACGACGAGGGGACGATGAGACTCTCCTCGCGCGCCGGCCTGACGCTGCTCGAGCTGATGGCGGGCATCGTCATCACGGGGCTCGTCGCGGTCATCGGCGCGTCCGCGTTCTATTCGATCACGGATCACCGCCGCATCATCGTCAGCGAAACGATGGAAACGGAGCGCGCCGCGGCACTCCGCGAAATGCTGCGCACGTGGATCGGGTCGGGCACCATTCAGATCACGACGGGCGGCGCGCAGGCCACGAGCACGCGCCGTCCCGCACCGCCGACGATCGTGAGCCTCGGATCGTCCCAGACACCGACCATCACGTCGGCCGCGTCATCGGGCGACGAGCTCACGTTCACGACGAACGCGCTGACGCCGCTCATGACGCCGAACACGCGTGTGCGCCTCTTCGTGGACGGCGATCCCAACACGCCCGAGACCGGGCTCACGATCGAGTACCAGTCGTCGACGCAGACGCCGCTCCAGCGCAAGCAGCTCGACTCGACGATCGTGATGATGACCGTCGAGTTTCTCGATCAGACCACGAACAAGTGGTACCCGTATTCGGAGGCGAGTACGACGCGCCCAATCGCCGCGCGTCTGTATTTCCCGCCGGTCGACAACTACTACGTACCGCCGCTGCTCCAGTACCCGCTGCTGTTCGTCATGCAGCAGCAATCGACCAACACGACCACGACGATCGGGCGAGGTGGGCGATGAAGGCGCGCCGGGGCATTGCGATGCTGGCCGCGCTCTGGCTCATCACGGCGATCACGATCGTCGCGCTCGAGTTCGCGGTGAGTGCACACGAACGGCGCACGCTGGGCCTTGCGGCGGCCGATCGCGGACGCGAGCAGGCCACGGCGCTCGGCGGGCTCGCCACGATGCAGGCGCGCATGGAGTACGATCTGCGAAACGGGTCCACCACGCTCAACGCGACGCGTGGGAGCGACCCGTGGTTCGGCGTGGACTCGACCTACAGCGGCACGATGTACGTCGACAGTCTGCCGGTCGACGTGATTGCGAAAGATCTCGGCGCCGTGGTGAACATCAACACCGCGCAGGAAAACGATCTCCGCATTCTCTTCGGCTACATCATCGGCAACCTCACCACTGCGGATCAGCTTGCGGCGGAGATCATGGATTGGCGCGACGTGGACGATAACGCGCGCAACGACGGGGCCGAACGCGATCAGTACATCAAGGCCGGCTTTCTCGTCCTGCCGGCCAACGGGCCGTTCCGCGAGGTGGATGATCTCATTCACCTGTACTCGATGACGCCGGAGGTGCTCGAGCTCATCCGGCCGTACGTGACGACCCACGGCACCACGCAGTACAAAACGAATCTCAACTCCGCCCCCGAGGCCGTGCTCCGGTCCCTGCCGGGCATGACGGATCAGATCCTCGCGCAGATTCTGGCGCTTCGGTCCAGCGGGCGCCGCATCACATCGGTCAATCAGGTGCTCACCGCGTCGAACCGTGGACAGAACTTTCAGGTCACCGGGGGCCGCGGCGGGCAACCGCCGACTCCGCAGCAGGCGCGCCTCCAGGCGACGCAGGCCCAACTCGAGCAGCGCGTGATCGTGACCACCACGGACGTCGAACTGACTTTTCTCGTTTACAATCCGGCGCGCACGCAACCCACGCGCCTCGTCGCGATCCTGAATCGCGCGAATAACCAGGCCAACATCTCATGGCAGTTGTGGTAACGCGCCGCGCTCGCGGTCCACGTGTCGGCATCGCCGTGTCACCCACGGCGGTGTGTGCAGCCGTGCCCCGCGGCGCGCGCGTCGAGGCGTGGCGCGCCACGATCAACGCGCTGAACGGCGACGGGTCGAACTGGCCCGGCCTCGCCGATGCGCTTCGCACGCTCGCACGTGATGCCGGCATCACCGACGGGCGCCTCACAGTCGCACTCATGCCGCCGCTTGCGGAAGCGCGCGCCGTCGACCTGCCGCGTGTTGGCGACCGCGAGCTTCAGCAGCTGCTCGCTCGTGGGGCGGGCAAGTACTTCGTTGCCGCGCGCGGCGCGCAGGTCGTCGGCGCGGTTACGCCGCCGAGCGGCGCCGCCGACGCTGCACCGACGGTCGCGGCTGCCGCGGGCGCGCGCCTCGTGAACGCGATCCACGAAGCGGCGACCGCAGCCGGCTGGACCGTGGAATCCGTCGTGCCCGCTGAAGCCGCCTGGGCCGCCGCCGCGGCACAGTGGGCCGGCCGGTCGCGTCCCACGGCGCAGCTCGTCGTCGCGCACAACGATCGCACCGATCTTCTTCGGGTCGATCGCGGACGACTGGTTGGACTGCGGCGATTCCGCGCGGGAACGGCGGACGCCGATCTCATCGCCGACGCATTCACATCGCGGGCAGGCCAGCTCGCCGTCGTCGGCGCATCGCTCACGCGCCGCGAGCTCGCGCGCGTATTGTCGTCGCGCGGCGTGTCGGTCGAGGCACCGCCGGCCGCGTCAACCGATTTCGCGGAGCAGCCGGACCTGCTCGCGGCGGCCTTTGCGACGCCTGCGGCGCAGCCGGCACTCGTCACGGACGCTGTGCGCGCGGCGCGCGCGATGGCGACGCGCCGCCTTGCCATGCGGTTCTTCGTCGCAGCAGGACTGTTCGTGCTCGTCGGACTCGCGTTCGCTGTGCTCGATGTGCGGCGAGAGCTGACCGCCGTGAAAGCGGAACGCGCGACGCTCAAGCCACTCATTGCGTCGACGCTCGTGGGACGCACCACGGTCGAGAACGCGTTCCGCCAACTGCAGGCGCTCGCGACGGAAGAGCGTTCGGCGGCGCACTGGTCGGCGATCATCGCGGGCATCACGGATCATCTGCCGGAAGACGCCTACCTCACGGGCTTCCGCGGCCGCGGTGACTCCGTCTCGGTGGAAGGATTGTCGTCGCACGCATCACGTGTGTTCGGCGAGCTGGCGAAGGACAAGGCGCTCACCGGCGTTCATGGCGTCGGGACGGTGCGAATCGAGAATCCCCCCGATGGACCGCCGATGGAGCGCTTCGCCGTCTCGGGGCAGCTCGTGCACCCGGGCGCGCCGAAAACGCCGTCGCCGAATCCGGCTGGACCGCAGAAGGGCGCGACGCAAAAGGCGCCGGCGCGCGGAGGTGCCAAATGAGCCCCATGAATTCCAAGGATCGTCGCGCGTTGTTCCTCGGCCTCGCCGTGCTCGTGCCCGCGCTCGGCTACATCTGGGGCCTCAAGCCGTTGCGCGCGTGGCACGCGGACCTGCGCGACCAGGTGACCCAGCAGCAGTTGCTGCTCGCAAACGAGCGCGCGGCCGTATCGGCCGCGAAGAAGAACCCCGAAGCGCAACGCGTCGCGGATTCCGCGATGCGCGCGATGGAGCCACGACTGTTCGAGGGGAGTGATCCCTTCGTGGCGAGTGCGGAGCTCGTGTCGCACCTGACGCAGATTGCGCAGCGCGCGAACGTGTCACTCACGACGGCGTCGACGCGGCCGGCGACATCGGCGAACGGCGTGCGCACGCTTCGCGTCGAGATTCGCGCCGAGTCCGACATCACGGGACTGCTCGCGTTTCTGGAGTCCATCGAGAACGGCGAGAAACTGCTCAAGGTCGAACGGCTGGATGTATCGCGCTCGCTCGCGGCCGCCGAGGTGAAGGGCGTCGAACCGATCGCGATTTCGGCGGCGATCGCCGGCTACGCGCTCGGCGACCCGAATGTGCCTGACACGCCCCCGGCGCGCGGTGCGAAGCTGCCGGCGTCCTCCGCACCCGCGCGGGGAGGCGCCCGCTGATGAATCGCGAAATGCTTGGTGCACGTTCCGTGCAGATATCACTCGCGGCACTCGTGCTCGCGTTTGCGTTCGCGCTCTGGTCCGGGACGCGCGCGTATCGGCTCACGTCGGTGGCGTCGGCGCAGGAACCGGCGTTCGCGTCCGGGGCGGCGCTCGCACGGAACGAGATGACGGTGCCGGCGGACATTCAGAGCGTGGTGTCCCAGAATCCCTTTTCGGCGGACCGAAAGGCGCCGTCGGTGCGTTACCGGCTCGGCGGATACGCCAATGAAGGTCCGGCGACGCCGCCGCCTCAACCCGTGGTACTCGGCACGACTGTCGCCGACGAGCACCGCAGCTTTGCCGTGGCCAGCGTGGGAGACAGTCGTGCGACTGTCGTCCGCATTGGCGACAAGATCGGCGGTTACACCGTCAAATCCATCGAACGTGGCCTCGTCGTGTTCACGACGCCGGCCGGCGATCGGCTCGTGATCACCGCGAGATAGACCACCCGAGATGACCACATGAAAAAGACTTTTCTCGTTGCGCTGCTGACGCTCACATGCTCTGTGCCCGTGTGGGCGCAGGGCGGCGGCCGCGGCCAGCCTCCCCGCCGGGACAGCACGGCGACGCGCAAGACGCCTGAAGGCGACGTACTCGACTTCAAGGACGCCGATATCAGCGTCGTCCTGAACGCGATCGCCGAGGCCGGCAACCTCAACATCAACATCAACCAGCCTCCGTCGGTACGCGTAAGTCTTCGCGTCTCCGCGCAGATGACGAAGGAGACGGCGACCGAAATGCTCAAGGTGGTCGCTGAAGGCAACGGATTCACCGTGACCGAAACGCCGTCGATCATCCGGCTGGTCGGACCGCCGAAAGCGCCGCCGCCGCAGCAACAGACGCAGCAGCAGACGCTTTCCGCAGCGCAGCTTGCCGCGATGCGCGTGCGCGAGCTGCACACCGTTCGGCTCAAGCACGCCACGGCGAGTACGGTGGCGCCGATCCTCATGAGTCTGCTGCGCGGTACGGGCGGCGTGGGCGGCGTGGGCGGCCGCGGTGGCATCAATCCGGTGACCGGGATTCAGCAGGGGATCAATGCGGGACGGGGCGGAAACGCCGGCGTTGGCGGAGCCGGCGCTGCGGGTGGCGCCGGTGGGGGCGGTGGGGGCGGCCGCGGCGGCCGCGGCGGCGGTGCGAACAATCCGGTCGCGATCCAGGGGGGTGGCAACATTTTCGGCGGCGCGGGCGGGAATCCCGGCATCCAGGCGCTCGCGAACCTGTTCGGCGGTGGCGGCGGGGGTATCACCACTACGGCAAGCCTCGCGTTCAGCGACATCAACATCGTCGCGGACGACGGCACGAACTCGCTGATGATTCTTTCCACGGCTGAAGACTTCCAGGCCATCCAGCCGCTGCTGCAATCGATCGACCTTCGTCCGCTGCAGGTGCTGATCGAGGTCACGATCGCGCAGGTGGAGCGCTCGAAGGACCTCAACATGGGCATCTCCGCTGTCACGACGAAGAACGGCAAGAAAACGACGAGCACGAGCACCACGACCACGAACGCGCAGGGCGTCAAGTCGACCACGTCGACGGCGACGACGACGGGCAAGGTCGATACGACGGGCATCTTCCCGTCCGCGGCGTCCGCGCGCGATTTCATCGCACAGCTCGTCGGCGGCAAGGGCGCGATCAATTACGCGGTCGCGATCAACGCGCTGCAATCGATCGGCGATGTGCGGGTGCTCTCGACGCCCGTGCTCATCGCGCAGAACAACAAGCAGGCCGTGCTCAACGTCGGCGCGCGCGTGCCGTTCGTGCAGGTGTCGCAAACGGTCGTGAACGATCCCACAGGCCGCGTGCAGACCGTGCAGTACCAGGACGTCGGCACGACGCTCACGATCACGCCGACCATCAATTCCGACGGCTACGTGAACCTCGCCGTGCAGCAGACGAGCGATAATCTCACGAACAACGTCCAGTTCGACGCACAGATCATCAACACGCGTCAGGCGCAGACCCAGATCTTCGTGAAGGATGGGCAGACCACGGTCGTCGGCGGGCTCACTGACAACACGACGAGCAACTCGAAGGCGGGCATTCCCATCCTGAGCAAGATTCCGTTCATAGGCGGACTGCTGTTCGGCAACACACAGAACAGCAAGGTCACGACCGAGCTGTACCTCTTCCTCACGCCGCACATCGTGTCGAGCGACGAGGACATCGATCGGCTGCGCGAGTCGGTGCGGGGCACGAGCGATGTGCTCAAGGGGCTGCAACTCCAGAAGATCAATCCCGGCGGCGACACGGTGCGTGTCGGCGTCCCGAAGGATTCCGTGAAGAAGAAGGGCGGTGAACCGCCGAACGGTCCGAAGTCCGATTCACTGAACGTGCGTCCGGATTCGCTCCCCCTCCCCCAGCCGGCGCCGGCTTCGCGCGAGCTCTCGTTGGTGCGCGTGGCGCCGTGGCGTCCCGCGCAGGAGTACGTCTTCGGATGAGCGCCAACGGGAACGGCGCGCCGGAGCATTCGGCGGCCGAGCTGCTCGAAGTCGAGCGGCTCACGAACCTGCTGACGGCGGATTGGCTGGAGCAGCACGCGGTGCTGCCCATGCGGCTCGCGGAAGGCCGGCTCACAGTCGGCACGTGGTCCGACAAGGTTGATCCGCTGGTCCTCGACGATCTGCGCCTCACGTTCGGCGCGGATGTCGCGCTCGAGCGCTTCGGCGAACACGATCTCCGGAGCGCCATTCGGCGCGTGTATTCGCAGGACGCAACGACCGCGGAAGGCATGATCGCAGGGATGACCGGCGACGCTCTGGCCGTGAGCGCGGACGAAATCCCGCTCGACGACCTCCTGCATCTCGCGAACGAAGCGCCCGTCGTCCGTCTCGTGAATCTCCTGCTGATCGAAGCGCTCGATGCGCGTGCGTCGGACGTGCATCTCGAGGGATACCACGACGGCCTGCATGTGCGATATCGCGTGGACGGTGTGCTGCAGCCGGCACCGTCACCGCCGGCGCATCTCATGGCCGCGATCATCAGCCGTCTCAAGATCATGGCCGAGCTCGATATCGCGGAGCGCCGCGTACCGCAGGACGGACGCATTCGTCTCCGCCTGCAGAACCGGCAGGTGGACGTGCGTGTGTCGACGGTCCCGACACTGCGCGGCGAGAGCGTCGTGCTTCGCTTGCTCGACAAGGAGCGTGGCGTCATCTCGCTCACCGAGCTCGGCATGGCGCCCGATACGATCGATCTCTTCAAGGAAGCGATCTCCCGCCCGCACGGCATCGTGCTCGTCACCGGCCCGACGGGCTCCGGCAAGACGACGACGCTCTACGGCGCGATCGAGATGCTGCGGACGGGCCGCGAGAAGATTCTCACGGTTGAAGATCCCGTGGAATACGAGCTCGCCGGGGTGCCGCAGGTGCCGGTCAACGAAAAAATCGGCGTGACGTTCGCGACGACGCTGCGCGCCATGCTGCGCCAGGACCCGGACATCATTCTCGTCGGCGAAATCCGCGATCCTGAAACAGCGCAGATTGCCACGCAGGCGGCCCTCACAGGCCACCTCGTGTTGTCGACACTGCACACCAACGATGCGCCGACAGCGCTGACGCGCTTGCTCGATCTCAACATTCCGGCGTACCTCGTCGCCAGCACGGTCGACGCGGTGCTCGCGCAGCGGCTCGTGCGCGTGATCTGCCCGAAGTGCAAGGCACCCACAAAACCCGATGTCCGCGCGGCACGCGCGTTCGACATCGAGAAGCTCGGCCTGACGACGGTATGGAAGGGGACCGGCTGTGAGTATTGCCGCGAAACCGGCTACCGTGGACGCCAGGGCATCTACGAGCTGCTCGTGATGGACAATCAGTTGCGGCTGGAAACCCAGCAACGACGCGGGTCGGAGGAACTCCGCGAGATCGCGGTCCAGCACGGCATGCGCACGCTGCAGGACGACGGCCTGCGACTCGCGCGCGCAGGCATCACGACGCTCGACGAAGTGCTACGCGTCGCGCGCGCGTAGCACTTCTCCGGTGATCATCTCGCGGCGCACGCACGCCTGACGGCGGTGAGCGGCGGCGCGGCGCTCACCGCGTCGCCCGCCACCCGCACCGTCTGGCCGCGCAGCGTATCACGGCGCACGCTGAACGTGAGCTGCACCGTCGCGCTGTTCTGAATCCACTCCGTCACATAGGTGGAGTCGTTCAGCTTTCGCGGTGTCGCGTTCTGCACGCGCAGGTTCGGGGAAACGGGTTGCAGCTGCAACCCCTGTCGCTCTGCGCGTGAAGCGAGCGGCGCGGCAATGCGAAGCGCATCGGTGACGGTTGGATCGACGAACCGCAGCACGAACGCGTCGCGGTCCACACGAGAGTCCGGGATATCGATGGGCTCCCAGCACCCCGCGAGCACCGAGTCCGTCGTGGCGGACACCGGACGTCCCCCACGGCCTCCACCACGCCCGCCGCGTCCTCCACCACCACCTCCTGCCAGACCGCCGGCGGCGCGCGCTGCGGCCCCTTGTTTGAGATCGTTGGCAACGCGCTGCGCCGCGGTGTCCGAAGCAGCACCTGCGCCTGCGGCGCTGCCGGCGGCGGCCATCGCCGCATTCGCGGACACGGTGGCCGGCGGCTTTGCCGAATCGCGGAGGGCCGCGGGTGGGGTCACGGGGGGCGCCGTCGGCGGAATGACCGGCGACGCCGCAGCGAAGCCCGCGCGTTGCGGCGCGTCGGCCGCTTTCGCGGATGCCTCGCTCGCGGCGCTGTCACGTTTCAGTGTCGCCTTTTGCGCAAGCGCCTTCGGTGGTGTCTGCGCAGGAGGCGCCGTCACGACAGAAGGCTGAGCACGCGCACCAGCGCTGGCCCGGTCCGCGTTGGACAAGGTGTCAATGTGCGCCTGCTCTTTCATCTGAACTTGCGCCGCCGGAGAAACGGTTTCCGGTCTCTGTCTCGACACGAGCGTTGCAACACCCGCGACCAGCACGAGACCAGCCGCCGCGCGAAACCCTGCGGTGCGCCAGAATGGGCGCGCTGCCGGTTGCGCGGCTCGCTCCATGCGCGCTACCGGAGCGGCGGCAGCGGCCACGAATCGCTCCGGCAACGCGTTCGGCACGTCGTCGAGCGCACCAAGAATCCGCGTTGCTCCCGCAATCAGCCCGCGCGCCTCCGCCGCCGCCGCGCCCCACGCCGGATCGGTCGCCACCAACTGTTCCACGCGCGCGGCGTCATCGGCGGGCAGCTGCCCGTCGAGCCAGGCGTGAACGAGTCCTTCATCAACGTGTGCCATCGCGCGCCTCCCCCTCTGATGCACGCTGCTGCGCTTCAAATGCTTCGACCAATCGCTTGCGCGCCCGCGCGAGCGTTGTCCCCACCGAACCCACCGAAATCGACAGCGCGTCCGCGATTTCGGTGTAATCCAGTCCTTCCTCACGCATGAGCAGCGCGTTGCGATCGCGTTCCGCGAGCGCGTCCAGCGACTTCCGCGCCAGCGCCTGCTCATGCGCACGTTCCAGCGCCGAGTCCGGTGCGGGCGCCGCGGCGTCACGCATCTCGTCGGCGAGCAATTGCAGATGCCGCCTGCGCCGCGCGTCCTTGCGCGCCTCGTCCCGGATCAGATTCGTTGCCACGGCAAAAAGCCACGAGCGTTCGTTGGTGAGTGATGCGGCGCTCTGGCGGAGAGCGCGCAGGAAAGTCTCCTGCGCGATCTCCTCCGCCCAGTCGCGATCGCCCAGCCGTCTCGTGAGATAGCGCACGAGCGGAGCGTGGTACGTTCGGAACAGGCGATCGGCGTCGTCCATGTGCTCTGTCAGTTTCTACCAGTCGCGTACAATTCCATCCAGCTCCGCGGCGGACAACTGCTCTGTACCGTTCGCCGCAAGCACGAGTGCCACGTTCCTTCCACCCACCGACACGCTGTCGCCGAGCGCAAACGCTGCCGCCAGCGCCGGCACCTTCTGGACGAGGGCGAAGTATGCCGCTGAAAATGGCTTGATGGTCACTCGCCGCATATCATCGCGGAATCGTGTGTCCACCCACTGTCCTCCGCGCTGCACGAACGTACGGTCACCAACCTGGCGCGCCAGAGCATCCACGTCGCGCCGGTCGCGAGCGCCCGCATTTTGCGTCACGGGCGCAGGCGCGATCGATGCCGCGTCGGCCAGGGATTTTACTGCGCGCTGCGCAGCCGCGGCGCGGGCGGCAACGAACTCATGTTGTGCATCGCCGGCGCGGCCGCCCAGGCCTCCGCCGGCCCCTGCCGCGAGCGGCTGATTTGCCGGCATGCCGGGCTCGAGCACGAGGTACGACGAGAGCTCCGTTGGGATGCCGTACTTCATGCCAAGCTCGCGAAGCTCGTTATCGAGCTCCCGATTCGGTCCCTGCCGGCGCCGCTCGGCGCTCAGCCAGCCCACGCGCTGCACGGCCCACAACTTGGCGACGAATGCGTTGTCATGCGACCGTTCCGGCAACGTGACACGCTCCGTCCATTCCGCTCCGCCGTCTCCCCGGAACGTGAGCGTCGCGGCGCCGCTCCCGCGATACCGCACGACATACGTCAGATCCTGCCCGGCAAATACGTCCTGCGGGCCCTCCGGCTGCATCTGGCGCAGCGTGACGCCCTGCGCCTGGAGCGTCACGCCTGTCGCGACCGGCGCGGTGAGCTGCTGCGCGACGACGCCCACGGCATGCTCCACATCTTCCGACGGCTGAACGAAGTGCGCCGTCCCGCGTCCTTCGATCGCCATCCGTTCGAGCATCGCCGCTTGCACGTCTGCGCCGAGTCCGAAGGTGAAGATGCGCTGTCCCGCGCGGCGTCTGGCCGCCATCTCCGCGAGCCGCTGCGGATCGCGCTCCCCAACCGTCGCCGCGCCGTCCGTGAGCAGCAGCACGAGGCCGAGCCGTCCGTTCCGCGTGTCCGTGGTCAGCGCGCGGTCGAGCGCCGCTTCGATATTGGTCGAGCCCGCGGCGCGCAGATCGTTGACCCACGCGCGCCCGGCGCGAAGGTTGTCGTCGGTTGCAGTCGCCCAGCCGTCCCGGAATTCATCGACATCGCTCGAGAAGGAGATGAGCCGGAAGCGGTCGGCCGGTGACAGCGTGCCGAGTAACGTGCGCCCCGCCGCTCTGGCTTGCTCGATCTTGCCACCCGACATCGATCCCGAGATGTCGACGATGAACGTGACGTCGCGCGGCACGCGAGCGGCGCGCTGCGGCGGGGGCGAGAGCGTGATGAGCGCGAAGCCGTCTTCGCCCGCCGGCGCGTACGCGACGGACGTGATGGCGGCGCTCGCACCCTCGCGAACGGGCACCAGCGCGGTGAGCCGGGACGCGTCACCGCGCACGCGGATCTCACGGGCGCGCAGCGCTGAGCTGCCTTCGACGACATCGAGCTGATGCGTCGGTGAGTACGGCGTTCCGTAGGCGTCGCCACGCGGGATGAGCAGCGAAAGCGACGTCGGCGCGGAGCTCTCGACAGAACCCGGTGTGGTACCGCCGCTCAGATAGTCGATGCGGAGCGCGTTGCCTTCGCGCGGCGCCACCGCCCGGAACCGGATGACCACGCGCTTCGTCTCGCCGGCGGCGATCGGAAAGATGCGTGTGCGCAGCAGTCCCTGACCCATCCATTCGACCAGCCCCGGGTCACGCGACCGGCGGACGATCTCTTCGTAGATCCCGCGCGCCCGGTCCGCCGGCAACGTCTCGCCGTTCACGAGCTCGCCGTTGATTTCCAGGGCGAGGTCTTCGAACGCCGCGTTGCGGGGAAGGGGAAGGAGGTAGTCGGCCTCGCCAACAGCTCCGCCCCGGTTCACGAACGTCTCGTTGATTTCATAGCGAAGCACGCGCCCGTCCAGCGTAATCCTGACGTCGCTCGCCGTCCGCGCGATGTGCGCGGCAGGCGGCCGGATCGGGAAGGGACGAATGCAGTCCGCGTTCGGCGGGCAGGCGGAACGCTGGGCCGCGAGGACGCCGGGAACCCAGGCGGCTGCGAGCGCGAGAAAACGCGTGAACATGAGGTCTCCACGAGTTGCGAGTTACATGGGAGACGCCCCCCGCAAAAAAACTTGCACACGGGCCATTTTCGCCCTGTCTGTTGGCGGCTAATTTCTGGGACCGTGCCTACATCACAACTCGACGAACTCTGCATCAATACCGTCCGAACGCTGGCCATGGACGCCGTTCAGGCCGCCGATTCCGGACATCCGGGAACACCGATGGCGCTCGCGCCGCTCGCGTACGCGCTCTTCACCCGGCACATCAAGCACAATCCCGCAGATCCGCAGTGGCCCGACCGCGACCGATTCGTTCTGTCGTGCGGCCACGCATCGATGCTGCTGTACGCCTCGCTTCATCTCTCGGGCTACGATCTCCCGCTCGACCAGATCAGGCACTTCCGGCAATGGGGAAGCAGGACACCGGGACACCCGGAGCACGGACACACCGTGGGCGTGGAAACGACCACGGGGCCGCTCGGCCAGGGCTTCGGCAATTCCGTGGGGATGGCGATGGCGGAAAAGCGGCTCGCGGCCACGTTCAACCGCCCCGGCCACGAGATCGTCGATCACACGACGTGGGTCATCACCAGCGATGGCGACCTCATGGAAGGGATCTCGCATGAAGCGGGCTCCTTCGCCGGACATTTCAAACTCGGCAAGCTGATCGTTTTTTTCGACGACAATCACATCACGATCGACGGCCGGACGAGCATCACGTGCTCGGACGACCCTGCCGCGCGTTTTGCCGCGTACGGCTGGCATACGCTCCACGTGAGCGATGTGAACGATCTCGACGCGATCGATGCCGCCGTGGCCGCGGCGCGTGCGGAGACGGAGCGTCCCACGTTCATTGTCGTGCGTTCGATCATCGGCTACGGCAGTCCGAACCGCGCCGACACATCGAAGGCGCACGGCGAAGCGCTCGGCAAGGACGAAGTCGCGCTGTCGAAACAGAAACTCGGCTGGCCGTACACGGAGCCGTTCACGGTGCCCGACGAGGCGCGCGCGGAGTGGGGCAAGGTCAGGGACAAGGGCGCCGCGGCGCAGGAGGCATGGCGCCGCTCGCTCATCGCCTATGCGAAAGCCGAACCCGATCTCGCCAAGGAGTTCGGCCGGCGCACACAACGTGATTTGCCCGGCGGCTGGGAAAAGGCGCTGCCGGTGTTCACGAAGGACAACGGCGTGGTCGCATCGCGTGCGGCGTCCGGAACGGTGATCAACGCGCTCGCACCGGTGCTCCCCGATCTGTTCGGCGGCGCCGCCGATCTCGCGACGTCGAACAACACCATGATCAAGAACGCGCCGCTGTTCTCAGGGGCCGATCCCGCGGCGCCGAACGTGCCATACGGAATTCGTGAGCACGTGATGGGATCGGCGATGAACGGCATCGCGTTGCACGGGGGATTCATTCCGTACGGCGGAACGTTTCTCATTTTCTCGGATTACATGCGGCCCGCGATCCGTCTCGCGGCCCTGATGCAGCAGCAGGTCATCTACGTGTTTACGCACGACTCGATCGGCCTCGGTGAAGACGGACCCACACACCAGCCGATTGAACACTTGAGCGCGCTGCGCGCGATTCCTGGCCTCACGGTCATTCGTCCTGCCGATTCGAACGAGGTGACCGAGGCGTGGCGTGTGGCCATCCAGCACCGGCACGGACCGGTCGCGCTCGCGCTTACGCGACAGAAGCTTCCGCTCGTCGACCGTTCGCTGTACGGCAGCGCGCGCGGACTCGCGCAGGGCGCGTATGTCATCGCCGATGCCGTGAGCGGCCCGCCCGACGTCATCCTGATCGCCTCCGGCTCCGAGTTGCAGCTGGCGATTGCTGCGCGCGAATCGCTGGCGCCGCTCGGTGTGCGCGCGCGAGTCGTGTCAATGCCGTCGCACGAGCTCTTCGCCGCGCAGGACGAGCGCTACCGCAACGAGGTGCTGCTCGCAGGAGTGCCGCGCGTGGCCGTGGAAGCGGCGCATCCCATGTCTTGGTACCGGTGGATCGGCGAGCAAGGCGCGTTCGTCGGCATCGATCATTTCGGAGCGTCCGCGCCGGCCGAACGGCTGTTCAAGGAATTCGGCATCACGGCCGAGCACGTCGTCGACGCGGCGCGCGCGGTGGTGAACGCCAGGGCAACCGCTGTGCGAGTGTAATTGCGTCGGTGATTACGTCGGCGCGGAGGGAAGCGCGTCGAGACGGCGAAGACGTGGAAAGCGCCACCCGATTCCCGCGACCACGGCCAGTGTCGCGCATCCGCCCAGCACGACCGCGGGAATCGGACCGAGGAATTTTGCGGTAAACCCGCTCTCGAACGCGCCGATTTCGTTCGACGATCCGACGAACACCGAGTTCACGGCGGACACACGCCCGAGGAGCGGCTCGGGCGTGACGATCTGCAGCAGCGTGCTCCGGATGACGACGCTCACCATGTCGAACGCACCGGTGAGTGCGAGCAGCGCGACAGAGAGCCAGAAGTTGTGGCTGAGGCCGAATCCCACGGTCGCAACGCCGAAGAGCGCCACGCTTCCGAGCATCGTTGGTCCGGTGCGCCGCAGGACGGGCCGCGTCGCGAGCACGATCGCAATGAGCACCGCGCCCGCGGCGGGCGCCGCGCGCAGAATGCCGAGTCCCGTGGGCCCGACGTGCAGAATGTCCTTCGCGAAAATCGGAAGGAGCGCGGTTGCGCCACCAAAGAACACCGCGAGAAGGTCGAGCGTCAGCGCGCCGAGTACGGTCGGCTCGCTGCGCACGAAACGGAATCCGGAGAAGAGGGTGTCGGACGCCGGTGCGTTCGCGGCGACACGCACGGGTGAGCGGTGATCCATGGCGAAAATCCACGCCATGCCGACCAGCATGAGCGCCGTGTCCGTCGCGTATGCCAGTGCTGCGCCGCCAACGGCGTACAGCACGCCGCCCACCGCGGGGCCGATCACCGCCGCCGCCTGCCACGTCGACGCGCGCCACGTGATTGCGTTCGGGTACACGGCGCGCGGCACGAGCTCCGCGCCGAGCGCGACGCGCGCGGGCATGAGGAAACTGCGCGCGACGCCGCTCACGACGATGATGACATAAATGGCCGTGACCTGCAGGGGCTTCGCGACACCCTGTGACAAGGAGAGCGCGAGCAAAGCGCCCGAGCACACCACGAGTGCGGTCATCGACCAGAGCACCTGGCGGCGACGATCGTAGCGGTCGGCGACGTGGCCGGCCCAGAGTGCGGTCGAGATGAACGGTACCGCTTCCGCCAGACCGATCAGGCCGAGTGCGAGCGCATCGCCGGTGAGGTCGTACATCTGCCAGCCGACGATGGTACCCTGCACCTGGATGCTGATGGTGAGCGCGAGCAGGCCCCCGATGTACCGACGGAAATTCGGATAACGGAGTGCGGCGTAGGGGTCGGCGGGGGCGGCCACGGAAGAAAGAAGATGTGCGCGTAAACGCGCGAAAGTGGCGCGAATGTTACTCAGCGCGCCCGAATGTGACTCAGCGCGCCTTTTCTTGCATATGATGCATACAGAGTTTGCGTTTCGACCCTGAATTAGGTCATTTTGCGCCTATTCGCATAACTGACTGACTAATCCTTTTACTCCGACATCTCGCGCATGCCCATCCTTGCGCCGTTTGAAGCTTTTGCCCGCGACGCTGAGGCACTCCGTGTCGAGGAAGACGAAACACGTCTCCCCGTCAAATGGCTCGCGGCTGCACAAGTGGCCGCGCGCATCGCCGATTCTCGTCCCGACGAGCGCAAGGCATTGCTGCGCGTCTGGGTGAAGCAGCAATCAGACGACGGCGCCGACGGCGTGTGGTCCGCGCTCGCCGTGCCTGGAATTCCCGTGCACGACCTCGCGTCCGCGTCCGAAGCGTTGTGTCACATTGCCGCGGACATGGAACGCGGCGGCGCGTTCAACCTCGCGTACTCGACCGTCACGCACATGCGGCTGTCGATGCTCGACCGTGGCCCCGCAAGAGCGCGTGGGTATGCGACGCTGCAGCAGGCGCGTGTGCTTCGTCAAATGGCGCTGCTCGAAGAGGCGCAGGACACCTATGAGGAAGCGCGCGAAGATGCGATTCGTGCGCACGACCGCGAGCTCGAAGGACTTGCGCTCGCCGGCCTCAGCGTCGTCATCGGACACCGCGGGAACTACCCGGAAGTCGTCCGGCTCAACACGCTCGCGCTGCAGACGTTCCCCGAAGGATCGCGCTCGTGCTACATGGCGCACGGCAACCTGATGATTGCCGCGAAAGCCATGAACGATTTCCCCTCAGCGTTCGAACACGGCTGGCGGGGCTATGACAGCGCCGGGGACGACATGGAACGCCGCGCGACCATCATCGCGAATCTTTCGGCGCTCGCGTTCCGGCTCGGCCGTTTCAAGGCGTCGCGACGCGGATGTCTCGCGTCGCTCAGCCTCACCACGGTCGCACGCATTCAGATCCCGGTACTCGCCAACCTCGCACTCATCGCCGGCGCCACGAACGATCTCGCTGAGCTCGGCCGTATTACCTCGATGATCGACCGACGGCTTGCCTCCACGACGTTACACTTCGAGCTCGCCCACGCCTGCTTCGATCTCGCGCAGGCGTGGCAGCAGGTCGGCGAGCTGCAGAAAGCCGAGCAGCACCTCTCCAGGGCTCGTGAAATCGCCGCTGAGCGAGGGTTTCACGAGGTCAGCTTCCGGTCCGAAGTCCTCGCCGAAGCGATCGCGAGCGCCGCGGCTGCTGCGCACGCGCCGCGCGACGTTCGTCTCGAGGCGGCGATTGTCCGCTTTGACTCCGTCGAAGCCGACGCGAGCGTTCTGTCGCATGCGTGAGCCCGGCTGGTCGCTGTCGCTTACCAGGTCCAGACGTCGCTTCGGCAGGTCATGCCGGGTTCCGGCGCGGGCTGCGAGCACGGCGTGCCGGGATGTTCAGGATCGTCAGCAGGAGCAACGGTATCGGTGCACGCAGTGGCAGCAGCGATAATCGCAACGAATGCAAAGGCATGAATCAGTCGACGGCGAAGCACTGTGAGAGCTCCTTTGGAAATGAATGTTTTTGTCTTGCTGCGTGAATGAATGCCGACCCCCGGGCGCCGCTGCCTACTCGCAGCACGCCCATATGTGACTCAGCGCGCCCTTCTGCACGGATGCCCGCCCATCGCGTCGTAGCCCTGGTGAGGGAAGCAGAGGATCAAGCACGGCTCCGCGGAGCCCTCCGCGGAACGGGCGTGCTGCTGCCATGCGTTTCTGCAAACGACGTTCTCGCCGCCCTCGCCGAGCAGCAGGCAATCGCCGTTGTCGTCACCGCCTACGGCCCGACTGTCACAGATGCGATCGCGTTGACGCGAGTGCTCCGGACACGG
>DASRAP010000077.1:0-7593 GCA_035638155.1 Gemmatimonadaceae bacterium
CGAAACCATCCCGATGACTCGAAGGCCTGCACCAGCTCGCGGCTCTTCGGCGTACCGTCCTGATCGAGCACCGCGAGGCGGATGTCCTTGACGTCGAAGCTGATCACGTAGCCGAAGAACAGGATCATCGCCGCGGGCAGGATGAAACCCATGGCGAGGCTGCGCGGATCGCGGCGGAGCTGAATCGCCTCCTTGCGCGCCACCGCGAGCAGCCGTCGAGGACTGAGCATCATCCGGCGACGGCGCCGCCTTCGCGCCGTACGAGCGAGACAAACACATCCTCCAGCGAGGGCCGCACACGCTCGACACGGCTCACACCGATGCCCTTTGCCGCGAGAAACGCCGGCAGCGCCGACGCCGCCGCGCGCTCATCCTCCACCACCACGTGCACGTCGCGGCCGAACATGGCCGCCTCGATGACACCCGGTGCATCGCGCAGTGCCTGCGCCGCTTCGGGGCCGTTCGTCGTGGCAAGCTCGAGAATCGGCTCGGCCATTTTCTCGCGAAGCGCCGCGGGCCGGTCCAGCGCAATCAGGCGTCCGCGATTCATGAGCGCGAGCCGGTGGCAGTACTCCGCCTCTTCCATATAGTGCGTGCTCACGAAAATCGTCGTGCCGCGTTCGGCGAGGGCGTAGATCAGCTCCCAGAAATTCCGCCGGGAGACCGGATCCACGCCCGACGTCGGCTCATCGAGAAACAGCACCGGCGGCTCATGCATCACGGCGCAACCGAGCGCGAGTCGCTGTTTCCATCCGAGCGGAAGCTCGCCGGTGTTGCGCGTGCGCTGGCGCGTCAGGCCCGACATCTCGAGGACCCATTTGCGCCGCGTCTCGAGACGCGGACCGTGAACGTCGTACAGCCCCGCGAACAGCGCGATGTTCTCTTCGACCGTGAGGTCCGCGTACAGCGAAAACAGCTGCGACATGTAGCCGATGTGTTCCTTGATCGACTCGGTGTCGGTGCGAATGTCAAATCCCGCAACGCGTCCGTCGCCCGACGTCGGCGCGAGCAGTCCGCTCAGCATCTTGATGGTCGTGGTCTTCCCCGCGCCGTTCGGACCGAGAAATCCGAAGATTTCGCCCTTCTCGACGTCGAAGGTGACGTTGTCCACGGCCACGAAATCGCCGAACCGGCGCGTGAGACCGCGCACCTCGACGGCGTTTGTCATGCCACGGCGTGCTCGCGCGTCCAGGCCGAGACGCGCTCGATGAATACGTCCTCGAGCGACGGCAGCACGTCCTGCGTGTCGAGCACCGCGATGCCGGCCGCGGCAAGTGCACTTGCCGCGCTCTCCCAGTCGGCTTTCGATCCAACCGAAACGTGGATCGTATCGCCGAAGAGCGCCGCCCGGTGCACGCCACCCGCGTGTGACAGGAGGTCGAGCGCGGGCCGAATCTTGTCGACGCGGACCGCGATCATCGCACCCCCGAGGCTTTCCTGCAGCGCGGTGGGCGTGTCGAGCGCGACGATGCTTCCCTTCTCCAGCATGGCGACGTGGTCGCAGCGCTCCGCTTCATCCATGTACGCCGTCGACACGAAGACGGTCACGCCCTGGTGCACCATCTCGTGCAGGATGAACCAGAGATCGCGCCGCGAGATCGGATCCACTCCGAACGTCGGCTCGTCGAGCAGCAGAATCTCCGGCTGGTGAATCAGCGCGCAACTCAGCGACAGCTTCTGCTTCATTCCGCCAGAGAGCTGGCCCGCGAGACGCTTTTCGAACGGGCCGAGATTCGAGAATTGATACAGCCGCTCGATGCGGGCGCGACGCTCGCGCGGCGGAACGCGATACAGATCCGCGTAGAAGTCGATGTTCTCGCGCACCGTGAGGTCCGCGTAGAGCCCGAAACGCTGCGACATGTACGCGATGCGGTGCTTTACACCCTCCGGATCGGCAGCGACGCTCACGCCGCCGACCAGCGCGTCCCCCGACGTCGGCTTGAGCACGCCCGCGAGTATGCGGAGCGTCGTGGTCTTCCCGGCGCCGTCCGGCCCGACCAGGCCGAACAGCTCGCCCGGCGCGACGCTGAGCGTCAGCCGGTTGACGGCGGTGACGTCGCCGAACTCGCGAGTGAGCTCCTTGATCTCGATGCCGGAAGGCACGTGCGTTCGGCCTAGTTCGGGTGACTGGCGAGCTTCACATCAGCCGGCATACCGGGCTTGAGATCGATGCTGCCGTCGCCCGTGATCCTCACTTTGACGGCATAGACGAGCTTCACCCGCTCCTCCGCGGTCTGCACGTTGCGCGGCGTGAACTCGGCCTGGCTTGCGATGAAGGACACTTCGCCGCTGTAGGTCTTGGCCGGGTAGGTGTCCGACGTGATCGTCGCCGCCTGGCCGAGCCGAACGGCGCCGATCTGATTCTCGCGGATGTAGATCCTGATCCAGCGATCGTTGAGATCGACGATCGTCAGCACCGGCGCCCCGGCGGCGACCGTTTCTCCAGGCTCGCGATCGCGCACGGCAACCACGCCGGCGAACGGCGCCTTGATCGTCGCGTTCTTGAGGGCCGCGTCCGCCTGCTGCAGGGCCGCCTCGGCCTGCGCGATCATGGCGCGCTGCACCGTCACTCGGTCCGGCCGCGGCCCCTTCTCGGTGAGATCCACCGTGTGCTGAGCCTGATTGCGCTGCGAGGTGGCGACGTCGAGCGCGAGCTTTGCACGGTCGTACACCTCCTGCGCCACCGCCCCGCCCTGATAGAGCCGCTGCGTACGGTCGAACTCGCGCTGTGCGTCCGCGAGTTTTTCGGTCGCGGCCTTGAGCGCCTCGCGCGCACTGGCGCGCTCCTCCGCCTGGCTGCCGGCCTCGAGGTCGCTCAACGTCGCCTTTGCTGCGGCGAGCTGCCACTGCGCCTGCGTGCGACGCGCCTCGAGCTCATCGCGATCCAGTGACGCGAGCTCGTCTCCGGCCTTCACCTGGTCGCCCTCGCGCGGCCCGATCTTCTGAATGCGGCCGGGTCCCTGGAAGCCAAGCGCCGCTTCGGTCGCTTCCACCGTGCCGGATGCCGTGAAGTCACCAGCGGTCGAGTGGCCGCGGTAGAACTTCACGTACGCAAGGCTGCCCGCGACGGCGAGCACGAGAATGATGAGTATGCGTTTGAGAGTCATTGGTGTGATTCGACGGTGCGCACGAGCCAGTCGCGCGAGAGGTCACCCACCAGCCGCGCAAGTTCGACGCGCGCGATGATTTCCGCGTGTTGCGCTTCGACCAGACTTGCGCGCGCGTACAACAGGCTCGCCTCGGCATCGAGATATTCGGATTGCGTGCCCGATCCCACGTCCAGGGACAGCTGTTCGACTCTGACGACTTCGGCCGACTGCGCTACGGCCCCGCGCAGCGCAGTGCTGCGCGCGTGTGCCTCGCGGAGGTTCGCGAGCGTACGGTCGATTCCCTGCTCGACGGCAAGCTGCACGAGCCGGACCTGGTCGTTCGCGCCGCGTTCGTCTGCCATCGCGCGCTGGCGCGCGCTTTCACGGCTCCCGCCCGAATAGAGCGGATACGAGGCGGCGAGGCCGATCTGCCATTCCGCCGCAAAATCGCCGCGCAGCCGGCCCCGGTCGACATAACCGCCGCTGACCCGGAGCTCCGGCATGCCCGTCGCCTTCGCGACGGCGAGGCCGCTGTGCGCGGCCCCCGCGCGCAACTGCGCTTCCCGGAGCTCGCTACTCATGGTGGCCGCGCGCGCCACGAGTGTGGCCCGTGTCGCGCCCGTCGTGTCAGCGACGAATGCCGTGTCGGCAAGTGCGAGCGAGCCGAGGACGGCCACGTGGATCTGCGCCTGAGGAAGATCGGCGTACTGCGCGAGCTCCTGCTCGGCGATCTCGAGCTGCGACGCGGCCGCGATCCGGTCGGCCTGCGCGCGCTGCATTTCCGCGTCCACGCGCAGCGAGGCGAGTCGCGCCGCTTTTCCTTCCGCGACGAGCTGAGCCGTGCGCGCCTGCGCCGCTTTCAGGGAGGCGATGCGCTGGTCGTGTGCACCAAGCACGCCGCGCGCGGTGAGCACGCGGACGTAGGCCGTGGCGGTCCGCGCGACAAGCTGGCGTTCTGCCGACGTCACGCCGGAATTGGCGGCGTCGCCGAGCGCTTCCTGCAGCTGGACCCGCGCGGAACGCAGCCCAAAGTCGTAGACCGTCCAGGCCGCGCTCACGCCGGACTGCACGAGCGAGCGATCAAACAGCGGCGGGTGCTGCGGGTTGAAGCCGTGCAGCGGCAGCACGACCATGGGTTCCTGAAACTGATTCAGCGACGCGTCGAGAGAAAAGCGTGGCTTGAGCGCAGACCGCGCTTCGGACGCATCGGCGTGCGCGCGGTCGACCACGGCGCGGGCCGCGCCGACGGATGGGTGCGTCGCGACTGCACGATCGACGACCTGGGCGAGCGTGACCGGAGGTCCGCCCGGCAGTTGCATCGTCGCGGACACCGCGAGAGCGAGGAGCATTACGTGCCTTGCGAGGGAGTGGCGGCGATGGTGCGCCGAACGCTGGTGACGACGTGGTCGATGACGTGGCTCCACGCGTCGCCACCGCGCGGAACGCCGAGCGTCTGCTCGATGGCGCGTCCAGCGATCTTGAAGTAGAAGGGCTGGGACACCACACTGACGGCGAGGAGCGCCGGGTCGCCCGCGCGAATCGATCCGTCCTTCTGGCCATCCGCGATGAGACGTGAAACCGTCTCGAGGTTGCGCTTCATCATGCGCGCCATGGGCGGCGGCAGCGGGCGGTCGCCGGCGAGCTCGCGGAGGAGCATGGGCGGAATGCCCGGCTGCGGCGATTTCGGGCTGAGCGCGGCACGAACGATCTTCTCGATGCGGTCGAGGGGCGAGCCCGGGCCTTGGGCCACATCGGCGATCATCGCCGCAAACGGCGCGGCAATGCTGTCAATGGCGGCGTGGTAGAGCGCTTCCTTGGACCCGAAGTGGTAGGTGATGGCGCCGAGGTTGGCCTTGGCGCGCGCGGTGATTTCGCGAACGGAGACAGCATCGAACCCGCGACTCGCGAACAAATCGCGGCCGGCGTTGAGGAGGCGCTGTCTCACGGGCATGTTCATACGTTTGTATCATATCATACGAACGTATGAACTGCAAGGGAAGAGGGAAAAGGGGCGAATCTCAAGGGAAGAGGGACGAGCCCTGAAGCGACACCTGGCTTGGCCCACGTCCCTCAGTGCCTGTCCCTCGATCTTCGTCCCTTTTCCCTCTTCCCTATTTGTTGAAGAGCTTTTCGTACTCCCCCAGCCCTTCCTCGGCGAGCTTCGCCTTGGGCACGAACCGGAGCGCGGCCGAATTGATGCAATACCGCATGCCGCCGTGTTCGCGGGGCCCATCCGGAAAGAGGTGGCCCAGGTGGGAGTCACCCTCTCGGGACCGGACCTCAACTCGGCGCATCCCGTGCGAGTTGTCGGCGACCTCGACGACGTTGCGCTTCTCGATCGGCTCGAAAAACGATGGCCAGCCGGTGCCGGAGTCTAACTTGTGTACCGAGGCGAACAGGGGCTCGCCGGATACCACGTCCACGTAAATCCCTTCCTGGTGGTGATTCCAGAACTCGTTCCGGAAGGGCGGCTCCGTCAGGGAGCACTGGGTGATCTGGTACTGCTCATCCGTCAGCTTCGCCTTGAGCTCGGCCTCCGAGGGCTTTTTGTAGTCGGTCATGACTCAGAATACACTGGATGTAAAGGGGGCTCAGCGCTCCCCCGCTCTGGCCCTCCAACCGATATCCGCGTTTTTTGAACCTAGGTGGAACCCCGGGAAAGGATCGGCGTACTAGAACGCAGCTCAGCGGGTGGGCTGAGCTAGGCTTGGTGCTGAAAAGCCCAATAGCCAGCGACGCACGTCAATACTCTCGTGAGACAGGGTATAGGCGTGCGTCGTTTTTTTGGGGGCTGGGGGGCTAGTGGGCTGAAGGGAGAAACCGAAGGGCCGGAGTGAATTCCCTCCGGCCCTCAAGCCCTCTAGCCCTCTAGCCCTTCAGTTCATCCACATTCCGAGAATCCGCACACATGGCACTTTGCGCACCCCTCTGCCATCTCGAGCTGAGAGCCGCAGTCCGGGCAGGTGCCAATGTATGCGCCGCTGTCCACGGCGCGCTCGAACTGGAGCTGCGCGCGTGAATCACTCGCGTGCACCGGCGCCGTCGGGCGCGGCGCGGCAGCCGGAATCGGCATTTCGTTCGTCGTCGCGAGCAGATCCTGTTGCACGCCCTGTTTGACGCGCCACCACTCCTCAAGCGCGAGACCGACCGCGTCCGGAACCGAGAGCACCTTGTTGGGGCCGAGTCCCACGGCACGATCGGACGAGATCCCGCGGAGCTGGCGGTGCACTTCCATCAGCGGAATGCCCGAGCGCAGCGCGAGGGAGATCATGCGTCCCATCGCCTCGGCGTCCGCCATCGCGCTTCCGCCGGCCTTGCCGAGGTTGATGAATACTTCGAATGGCTGGCCCTTCTCGTCCTCGGTCACGTTCACGAACATCACGCCGAGCGGCGTTTCCTTCCGGATGGTCGTGCCGCGAAGGACGTCCGGGCGCGAACGCTTCGCGCGCCGCTGCAGGTTTTCCGCCTCCGAGTCGTACAACGATTTCTGGAGTCGCGCAATTTCCGCATCGCGCTCGGCAAGCTCACCGCGCAGCGCGCCCAGCTCGCGGCGCGCGTCGTCCGCATCGGCTTTCGCCACGGCAGGCTGGTCGCCCGACTTCCGAATTTCCGCGGCCTTGTCCGTCGCGCCCGTGGACAGCACCTGCGCATCGCGCGAACCGTCGCGGTACACCGTGACACCCTTGCAGCGGTTGTCGTAGGCGAGCTCGTAGATCGCGCGCACGTCGTCAACCGTCGCGGTGTGCGCGAAGTTCGTGGTCTTCGAGATCGCCGAGTCGGTGTATTCCTGGAACGCCGTCTGCATCGCGATGTGCCACTCGGGCTTGATCGCGTTCGCCGTCGTGAACACGCGTTGCCAGCGCGCCGGCACTTCACTGAAGTTGATGTGGCCTTCGCGCGCAATTCGCTCCATGAGCTCGTCGCTATACCAGCCTTCGCTCTTCGCGATCGCAACGAAATCTTCGTTCACGTCGGGCATCATGACGCCGGCCTGGTTGCGCATGAACGCAACCGCGAACACGGGCTCGAGTCCCGATGAACAACCGGCGATGATCGAGATCGTTCCCGTCGGCGCAACGGTGGTGACGTTGCAGTTGCGCAGAATCTGCTGCGGACGGATGCGCTTGCCCTCGGCGTCACGCGCGCACGACGCGTCGGGTCCCCAGATGGAGCGCGCCCACTCCGGGAACGGCCCACGCTCGCCGGCGAGGCGCTCCGATTCACGCTTCGCTTCGGTGTCGACGAACTTCATCACGAGCCGCCCGAACTCCACGCCTTCCGTCGAGTCGTACGGAATGCCGAGCCGAATCAGCGCGTCCGCGAATCCCATGACGCCGAGGCCGATGCGGCGAATCCGCTGCGACAGCAGCGTGATCTCCGGCAGCGGGTACTTGTTGACGTCGATGATGTTGTCCAGGAAGTGCGTCGACAAGCGGATGTCGGCCGCGAACGCATCCCAGTTCATCACGCCGTTGTTCACATACCACCCGACGTTGATCGAACC
>DASRAP010000078.1:0-8644 GCA_035638155.1 Gemmatimonadaceae bacterium
CGACCGTCAGCCAGCTGGGCTACATGTTCGCGGCAGTCGGCGCGGGCGCCTACGTCGCGGGCGTGTTCCACCTCATGACGCACGCCTTCTTCAAGGCGCTGCTCTTCCTTGGCGCGGGCTCGGTGATCCACGCGATGCATCACGCGTATCACTCCACCCACCGCCACGAGGATCCGCAGGACATGCGCAACATGGGCGGGCTGGCGAAGTATCTGCCCATCACGTGCGCGACGATGTGGGTGGGAACGCTCGCGATCGCGGGGATCCCGCCGTTCTCCGGATTCTTCTCGAAGGACGAGATCCTCGCGTCGGTGTTCCTGCGCCACGAGGGATCGACGCTCGCTGAAGCGCATCTGCTCGGCGTTCCCGGGAGCACGGTCCTCACGATCTGCTATCTGATGCTCGTGCTCTCCGCCGCGCTCACCGCGATCTACATGACACGGATGATGTGGTACACGTTCCACGGCGAGAACCGCACGGGGCCTGGCGAGCGCGGCGAGCTGCACGAATCGCCGTGGGTCATGACCGTTCCGCTGCTCGTGCTGGCGGCGGCGGCGCTCGGCGGCGGCTGGATGAATCTGCCCGAATGGTTCAAGCTCGGTGCGGTCGGCGGCCTGGAGCACTGGCTGGAGCCCGTGGTGGGGCATGCGCAGGCCGCCGTGTGGCATGGGCAGGCGCACGAGGTCGCCGCGAGTACGGAGATGGCGCTCGTGGCCGTTGCAACGGTGATCGCGATCGGTGCCGTGTCAGGCGCGATCTGGTACTTCCGCCGCGCGACGCTCACGCCCGCGCGCGAAGACACGCACGTGGAGCGCGGGTTCTGGAAGGTGCTCCAGCAGAAGTACTACGTGGACGAGATCTACGACAGAATCTTCGTCCGGCCGGGATACTGGATTTCGAATGCGCTCCTCTTCAAGGGCATTGACCGCGGCCTCGTGGACGGTCTCACCGTCAACGGATTCGGATGGCGCATTCCATATGCCATCGGCCGCATCGGCTCCGCGCTGCAGAACGGGCGTGTGAGCGTGTACGCGTGGGTTCTCCTGCTCGGAACCGTTGCGGTACTGGGCGCCATCCTCCGCTCATGATAGCGCCCGAATGAACGAGTTTCTGCAGAGCATCGGCTATACGCACTGGGTGTTGCCGGTCATGCTGGCAATCCCCATTCTCGGCGCGGCGTTCCTGTGGTTCCACGGATTCGTCGCTGAGCGCGCACTGCGTACGGGGCCTGTGAGTGACGACGTGGCGCGGTGGGTCACGCTCGGCACGTTTGTCGTGCTCTTCATCGTGTCGATCGGGCTGTGGTGGGCATTCGACCCGAAGGGCGGCTGGCAATTCCAGTTCTCGGTGCCGTGGCTCCCGTCGTGGGGCGTGACGTTCTCGCTCGCCGTGGACGGCATCTCGATCTTCCTCGTGCTGCTCACGTCCTTCCTGATGCCGATCGCCGTGCTGTCGGGGTGGACGAGCATCGACAAGCGCGTGCACACCTATCACGCGCTGTTCCTCGTGCTCACCACGGCCATGCTCGGCGTGTTCATGGCGCGGGACACGTTCCTGTTCTACGTGATGTGGGAGATCGTGCTCATTCCGATGTTCTTCATCATCGGCGTGTGGGGCGGGGAACGCCGCATGTACGCGGCGACGAAGTTCTTCATCTATACGTTCATCGGATCGCTGCTCATGCTGCTGGCGATTCTGTACATCGGCATCGCGGCGGGGGATCCGACGACCGGGCGGCCGGACTTTGCGTACGACAAGGCGCTCGCCGTGGTCGCAACGCTGACGAGCAAGGAACGTCTCTGGCTCTTCATGGCGTTCTTCGCCGCGTTCGCCGTGAAGATTCCGCTCTTCCCGTTCCACACGTGGCTGCCGGATGCACACGTCGAGGCTCCGACGGAAGGTTCGGTGGACCTCGCCGCGATCCTGCTCAAGATGGGAACGTACGGCCTGCTGCGGTATTCGCTGCCGCTGTTCCCCGATGTCGTCCACAATCCCACGGTCCGAGGAGTCATTCTTGGCCTGGCGGTGGTCGGCGTCATCTATGGCGCGCTCGTTGCCCTGGTGCAGCCCGACTTCAAGCGGCTCGTTGCGTATTCATCCGTATCGCACATGGGGCTCGTCGTGCTCGGCATTTTCGCGCTCACGCGCGAATCGTTGCAGGGCGCGATGATGGTGCAGCTCTCGCACGGTCTCTCCACCGGCGCGATGTTCCTCATGATCGGCATGATCTACGACCGGCGGCACACGCGTCTCTTCAGCGCATTCGGCGGTCTCGCGCGCGTGATGCCGCTGTACGGTCTCTTCCTCATGATTTCCGTCATGTCGAGCATCGCGGTGCCCGGCACCAACGGATTTATTGGTGAGTTCCTGGTGCTGACGGGCTCGTTCCAGACGTTCCCGGTGCTCGCGGCAATTGCGGCGGTATCGGTCGTGCTCTCGGCGGTGTACGTGTTGTGGGCGCTGCAGCGCGTGCTGTTCAATCCGCTCGACAAGCCCGAGAACCGCAGAGTCCCGGACATGAACTGGCGCGAGGTCGCGATGATGGCGCCGGTGGCCCTGATCATCTTCTACATCGGCATTCATCCTGCGCCGCTGCTCCGCCGCATGGAGCCGCGCCTGCAGGAGCTCCTGACACAGGTCGAATCGGGCCGCGTGGCCGCGACGAGCGGGCCCGCTGTGACGGTGCCCGTCGCCGGGGGAGGGCGCTGACATGCAATTCGACCTCCACTCCGGCTCCGATTTGATGCGCGCGCTCGCCCCTGATCTCGTGGTCATGGCAGGGGCGATGGTGCTGATGCTCGCGTCGGCGATGATCAAGGATCGCGCGAAGGCGCAGCGCAACGTCGGGTTCGCGGCGATTGTCGTGTGCCTGGCCGCGCTCGGCGTCGTGATCGCGTCCGCGGCGGCGGGGAATTCGTCCGGCGACGGGCCGATTGCGGTCGACCGATTCCGCTGGGCGGTGGACGGCGTCATTCTCATCGGCGCGATCGGCGCGATTGCGCTTGGCATTGAAGACAACGAGCGCGAACAGATTCTCACCGCCGAGTCGCACGTGCTCGTGCTGCTGGCGTCGAGTGGCATGATGATCATGGCCGCGGCGCGTGACCTCATGGTGCTGTTCCTCGCCATCGAGCTCATGTCGCTCTCGACCTACGTGCTGTGCGGCATCAACCGGCGAAGCCCGCGGTCCGCGGAGAGCGCGCTCAAGTACTTCCTGCTCGGTTCATTCTCGACCGCGTTTCTCCTCTACGGCATCGCCCTCACGTACGGCGCGACGGGGACGACCGAGCTCGGGTTCATCGCGAAGCACGTACGGGAAGGTCTCGAAGGGCGAGACGTCCTGTTCCACGGCGGCATCGCACTCATGCTCGTGGGATTCTCGTTCAAGGTGTCGGCCGCCCCGTTCCACATGTGGGCGCCCGATGTCTACGAGGGGGCGCCCACTCCCATCACGGCGTACATGTCCGCAACCGTGAAGACGGCGGCGTTCGCCGCGTTGCTACGCGTGTGGACCGAGGCGTTCCCGGGCGCGGTCGAGACGTGGCGGGGCCCGCTCACGGTCATCGCCGTGACGACCATGATCGTGGGAAGCGTGATCGCGCTGCCGCAACGGAACGTGAAGCGCATGCTGGCGTACTCCAGCATCGTGCACAGCGGCTACATCCTGATTGCGGCGCTCGCCACGACGGACACGGGACGAAGCGCGTTCCTGTTCTATCTCGTGTCGTACACGCTCGCGACGCTTGGCGCGTTCGCCGTGGTCGGCGCCGTGAGCAAGCAGAACGAAGGCAAGCTCAGCATTCTCGATTACTCCGGCCTCTGGCACGAGCGCCCGTGGCTCGCGATGGCCATGGCGATCTACATGCTGTCGCTTCTCGGCTTCCCGATCTTCGGCGGGACGGGCTTCTACGCGAAGTACTACATGCTCACCGCGGCGCTCTCCGGCCCGGTGAAGATGCCGGGCGTGGCGGTCGCGCTCGTCCTCACGTCGTGCGTGAGCGCCGGTTTCTATCTCTACCTCGTGCAGCTCATGTTCATGAAGGACCGCCCCGCCGGCGAGCGGGTCGGCGCCACGGGCACGCTCACGCGGTTCGTGATCTGGGGAACGGCAACGGCGATCATCGTGCTCGGTATTTTTGCGAGCCCGTTGTCGCGCTGGGCGGCGGACAGCGCACCCATGCACGGCATTGCGGCAACGACGTCAGCGACGACGTCCCCGGCCGCAGCGGCATCGGCGGGAAAATGACCGCCCCCCGCGTCAGCCCGGGGATTTTCCGGCAGTATGACATTCGCGGTGTGGTCGGGAAGGACCTCACCGAGGACGCGGCGCTCGCCATCGGAAAGGGATACGCCGCGTTGCTCGCGGAACGCAATGTTCGCGGGACGATCGCTGTCGGGCGTGACAATCGCACCAGCGGAGGACCACTCCGCGACGCGCTCGTGCGGGGACTCACGTCGTGCGGGGTCGACATCATCGACCTGGGCGTCGTGCCCACGCCGGTGGCGTACTGGTCGCTGCACAATCTTCCGGTCGCCGGATCGATTCAGATCACCGGCTCTCACAATCCGCCCGAATTCAACGGGTTCAAGCTCTGCGTCGGAAAGACAACGCTGCACGGCGACGAGATCCAGCGCCTGCGCGCGCTCATCGACACCGGAAAGTTTCCCGGCGGCAGCGGAAGCGTGCGCACGGAAGCCGTTCTTGACCGCTACGTGGACGACCTGGTACAACGCGCCGGACCGCTTCCAAGGAAATTCAAGATCGTGTACGACTGCGGGAACGGCGTCGGTGCGCTCGCGGCGCCCGAGCTCTTCCGGAAACTCGGTTTCGACGCCACGGGACTCTTTACGGAGAGCGACGGCACGTTCCCGAATCACCATCCGGACCCCACGGTCGTCGAGAACCTGCGAGACCTGATTGCGGCGGTGAAACGCGAGAAGGCCGAGATCGGCATCGGGTTCGACGGTGACGCCGACCGCATCGGCATCGTGGACGGCGACGGGAACATCATCTGGGGTGACTACCTGCTCATCATCTATGCGCGCGACGTCCTCGCGCGCACGGGCAAGGGCCAGGCCATCATCTTCGACGTCAAGTGTTCACAAGCGCTGCCTGACGCGATCGCGGCCGCGGGCGGGAAGCCCGTGATGTGGAAGACGGGGCACTCGCTGATCAAGGACAAAATGAAGGCGGAGCACGCGCCGCTCGCGGGCGAGATGTCCGGACACATGTTCTTCGAGGAAGGATTCTACGGCCACGACGACGCGATCTACGCGGCGGCGCGCCTCGTTGGGATTCTCTCCCGGTCGGGGAAGACCGTTGCCGACCTGATCGCCGACGTCCCGCGGTTCGTGTCGACGCCGGAAATCCGCGTGGATGTCCCGGAAGAGATAAAATTCGACATCGTGAAGAAAGCGGTCGACCATTTCCGTAAGGAGCATGATGTCATCGATATCGACGGTGTCCGCATGCTCTTTGGCGACGGATGGGGACTGATCCGCGCGTCGAACACGCAACCCGTTCTCGTGATGCGTTTCGAAGCGCGCACCGAGGAGCGGCTCGCCGCGATTCGCGGCGAGGTCGAGGGCTGGCTCCGCACGCAGGGCGTGCGCGTGTAGCATGCGTCTAGCATGAACAGGCGCCGGGCGCTCTGGCTCTCGCTGGGAGCGGCCGCGCTGCTCCTGCTGGCGGGACGTGCGCTCGCAGGTGTCTACTCCGATTACCGGTGGTACGCCGCGCTCGGCGCCTCGGAGGTGTGGGGACTCCGGGCCAGCAGCATCGTTCTCCTGCGGCTGATCGCGTTCTCCGTCGCGACGATCGTCGCACTGGCGAACTTCGTCGGCGTGCGCCACTCGGTGGTCTCGCTCGTGCTGCCGCGACAACTCGGCGGCATCGAGATCGGCGAGGAGGTCCCGGGACGCGCGCTCATGACGCTCACGGTGACCGTCTCGGTGCTCTTCGGTATCGCGTTCGCCATTCCCGCCGGCAACTGGCAGGGGTTCGATCTTGCGCGCTACGGCGTGCGTTTCGATGAAGTGGATCCTTACGTCGCCGCCGACATCGGGTTCTACGTGTACCGGCTTCCGTTCGAGCGGTCCATGTACATCTGGAGCGTCGGAGTGGTGGCAGCGATCAGCGTGATCGTCGTCGCCCTGTACGCACTCACGCCGTCGCTGAAATGGCAGCGGGGCCGTATTCACGTGTCGACGTACGTGCGGCGTCACCTCTCGTTGCTGGCCGGCGCAATTATTGCGCTGCTCGCATGGTCGTTCCGGCTGGACGCGTACAACGCGCTGACGCACGGCTCCGGCCTGGACGGAACGTTCAGCTCCTTCGACCATCAGCTTGGCGTTCCCATCGCGAGCATTCTCGCGTACGCCGCCATCAGCGCGGCGTTCGTCGTCGCGTGGGCGGGGTGGACGGGGCAATCGCGCGTGGCGTTCGTGGTGATGACCATTCTCGCCCTCCTCACGCCGACCATGCGCTATGCGCTGCCCATGGCCGTGCAGTGGGCGTCCGCGCCGGTCAATCCCGACGTCCGCGAGCGCAGCTACGTCAGCAATCGGAACGGCTTCACCCGCCGCGCATTCGGCGTGGATCGCATCACGCCGATCGCCGCTGCGGAGATGTTCGCGTCACCGCGCGACGCCGCGGCGCTCAGTGTGTGGGACCCGCCGGTGCTCGCGCGCGCACTGGAACGTGCGCGCCGAAGCGGACGCATTGTGGGATCGCCGTCTCTCGCACCGTCACCCGTGGGGCCGGTGTTCGTGAGCGTACAGGAGTCGGCGCCGCTTCGCGATGACCCGGGAGCCGGCGGCTGGTCGCTCGTCCGTACGCTCGCCGCCGTCACGGACGAGCGGGGCGGCGTGGTGCGTGTCGACGAGCAGGGGCGCTTTCCTCTCGACGACCAGCGAATTCCTTCGGTCCTCGTGTACGAAGGCGCGGTCGGCTCGACGATCGTCGTCGACAGCACCGGCACCGTCGCGGCGCCGCTCATGGAATCGTTCGGCGCGCGGCTTTCAGAAGCGTGGAGCCAGCAGGACTTCAGGCTCCTCGATGCGCCCGTAACGGGCGCGCGCCTCGTGCGCCGGCGCGATCTGCGCGAGCGTTTGCGCGCATTGGCGCCATTCTTCCTTCAGAGCACGCGCATCATTCCGATCGTGGACGGCGATTCGCTGCTCTGGTCGGTGGAGCTCTATTCCGCGTCGGCCGATTATCCGCTGTCGCGCAAGTTCACGGTGGCAGAGCGCGAGGTGGCGTACTTCCGCCACGCCGCAACGGCGCTCGTGAATCCCTCATCGGGTCGCGTGAGCATCGCTCCGGATTCCGCGCCCGATCCGATTGCGCGCACGTGGATGAAACTGCTCCCGGCGACGTTGCGGCCGAAGACGCTCGCGCCCTCGCTCGCGGCGCTCCTGCCGCCGGATGTCGACGGCGCGGAGGCGCAGGGCCAGGCATTTGCCGCGGTCGGCGCGCGGCTCGAAGCTTCGGTGGATCGCCGCCTCCCGTCAAACGACGGCAGCGACACGCTCGTGCGCGCGCACACGCCGACGTTCATCTGGCTCCCGGGCGCGAACGTGAGCGCGTGGATCGAGCCCGTCGTTGACCGAACCGATCATCTCGGCGGGTTGCTGATTGCGACGGGCGGGGCGCACCGCGCGTTGCGCTGGCTGCCGGTGCGCGATTCCACTCTCGCGTGGGGCGCGCTCCTCGACCGCCTGCAGCGTGTGGGGGCGAGCGCGTCCACGCGACCGCGCGAGCAGGGCGTGTCAGGGCGCGTGCGCGTCGTGCCGCTCACGGATGGCCGCGTGCTCGCCGTGCAACCATTCTATGTGTGGCCGCCTCAGGATGCGCCGTATGTCACGCACGTCGCGGTTGCATTCGGCGATTCCTCGCGCGCGGCGACATCGATGGCCGCCGCGGTCGGCGCACCGGCGCCCCCGGGACCGATTGCCGCCAGCGACGACGCACGCGACGAGCGCATGCGCATTCTGTACGCGGAGATGCGCGCCGCGCTCGAGAAGAGCGACTGGACCGCCTTCGGCAAGGCCTTCGACGCACTGGGAGTGCTCTTACGCGCTCGATAACCGGACCATGACGCGGCGGCGCAGCCGGGGGCTCCGCGTCTCAGCGTCGCCGTTGTTAGGTTTCGGCTCCACCAAATCAAAGAAACTGTGAACCTCCACGAATATCAGGCGAAGGAAATCCTCCGCGGGTATGGCATCGCCATTCCGCCGGGCGAAGTCGCCAGAACGCCGGACGAAGCGGAAGCGCTCGCGAAAAAGTTCGGCACCGCGGTGATGGTCAAGGCGCAGGTGCATGCAGGCGGCCGCGGCAAGGCCGGCGGCGTCAAGTTCTGCCCGACACCTCACGACGCGAAAGAGAAGGCCACTGCCATCCTGGGCATGCAGATCAAGGGGCTCACGGTCGAGCAGGTGCTCGTCACCGTCGCTGCCGACATCGGGAGCGAGGCGTACGTTGGCATCATCGTCGATCGCAAGACCAAGAAGCCCGTGTTCATGGTGAGCGCCGCCGGCGGCATTGATATCGAGGAAGTCGCAGCGAAAACGCCCGAAAAGATTCTCTATCTTCCGGTCGACCCGCGGTATGGCCTCACGACGTACGCGGCGATGCGCATGGGAT
>DASRAP010000079.1:0-3343 GCA_035638155.1 Gemmatimonadaceae bacterium
CTGGCGCGCGAGCCGGCGGCCGTGCAGCAGCGCGTCACGCTGCAGCAGCGCGACATGCACGACTTCGACCTCGGCACGACGTTTTCCACGATCATCGCGCCGTTTCGCGTGTTCTCGCATCTCACGACGATCGATGCGCAGCTGCGTCTGCTCGACAACGTCGCGCGGCATCTGGCGCGGGGCGGGCGCTTCATGTTCGACGTCTTCAACCCGCGCTTCCAGATCATGGTCGACGCCGACGGCCGCGAGCATGAGGACACACCCGCCACGCCCCTGCCGGACGGCCGCACGTTCCGGCGCGCGTATCGCATCGCGCGCGTGCGCTGGCTCGACCAGGTGAGCGAATCGGAATTGATCTACTACGTGGACGGCACGCGCTACGTGCAGGCGTTCGAGATGCGCTGGTTTCTCAACGCCGAGCTGCAGCACCTGCTGGCGCGCGCGGGATTTCGGGTGCGCCACATGTACGGGGACTTTGCGCGGGGGCCGTTGGTCGACGGGGCCCCCGAGCAAGTCGTGGTGGCGGTGGCCGAGAGTGGGTTAACCAACCCTGGCGAGACCTGTGTTTAGGGCTGGATTTCGGTCAGCGTCACCTTGCCGGCGCGCGCGTTGACGGCGTGCTCGCGCAGGGTTTCTCCGCCGCCATTCGCCCGGACGGTCACGTTGCCCGCGGGCACATTGAACACATAGGCGACGCCATCGTCCGACGTCGAAGTCGCCGTTCCGCTCGGCGCGCCGCCGGAGTTGTACTTCACGGTGCCGCCGGGATTCGTGGAGACGCTCGCGCCGGCCACCGGATTACCGGAGCAGTCCTTCACCACCACCCCGATGAATCCGTTGCTGGCCGATTGCGTGACGGACACCGCGAGCGCCAGGAAGTCCAGCTCACTCTGCGTCGGCATCAACACGTTGGTCGTGAGATTCGCGGCGAGCGGGCGGGCCGGATACGCATAGGTGTCCACTTGGCCGCTATGCGTCGCGCGCAGATAGCCGTTCACCGGCGTGCCGCCGGTCGCGATCGACACGGCGTAGAAGCCGGGCGTGTTGCTCGTGTCCACGGCGAGCGATTCGGCGACGCCGGTCTTGAAGGCCGTCACGATCGCGCCGCTGATCGGCCCCGGCGAGAACGCGTTGCCGAGGATCTGACCGTCGACCTGCACGACGGCCGGCGCGGTGGTGGGCAACGCATCGTTCACACATTCAAAGCCGGCGGCGGGACCGCCTGAATCTCCGCCGCAGGCCGCGATCAATGCGGCAATTCCCAGTAACGCGAGACGCATTCGAATAGCCTTGTATGGTTTCCGCAAATCTACCCGTTTCGGGATAGTTTTGTGCGTCATGACGGAGAGCACGACACGGCTCGAAGCCTTCAGCGACGGCGTCTTCGCGATCGCGATCACGCTGTTGATTCTCGAGATCAAGGTGCCGCACGCCGAGCACGGCCTGTGGACGGGTCTGGCCGCGCTGTGGCCGTCCTACATCGCGTTCGCGATGAGCTTCCTCGTGATTCTGATCATGTGGGTGAGCCATCACGAGCTGCTGCGCATGATCGAGCGCGTCACCTATCCGATCTTATTCGCGAACGGTCTGCTGCTTCTCACGGTGACATTCGTTCCGTTTCCCACCGCCGTGCTCGCGGAGCACCTGCCCACCGCCTCGGCGAACAGCGCCGTCGCGTTCTACTGCGCGACATTCGCAGTCAATGGGGCCGTGTGGAATCTCCTGTTCCGGACGATGGTGCGGAGCGGGTGCCTGCGGCCCGACATCAACGCCGCAACGATCGCGGGCGTACGGAAAGCATACTATCTGGGGCTCGCGGTGTACGTGGCGGCCGCGGCACTGGCATTCGTGCAGCCCTGGCTCGGACTTCTGCTCAACGTGTCACTGTGGGGACTATGGATTCGACTCGGCTATCGCTCACGCTCGGCGTGATCCTGCTCGTCGCGTGCAATCGCGCCCAGGACAAGGACGATTTCGCCGCGATGCAGATGCGCGGCGAGCACGTCATGGGCGTGAATCAGTACAGCTCGGCGCATGTGTTCGAAGATCTGCCGGACGGCGGCCGGATCGTGCTGGAGCGCGCGGACGCGGCCGACACGGCCGACATCAAGCGCATTCGCGCCCACATGCACGAGATCGCGGACGCGTTTCGCGCCGGCGATTTCACGAAGCCGTTCGAGGTGCACGCGCAGACGGTTCCCGGGACCGACGTCTTGGCGCAGCAGCGAAGCGCGATCAGTTATGTCGCGAGCGATCGGCCGCGGGGCGGGGAAGTGCGGATCACAACGTCCGATCCCGCCGCGGTCGCTGCCGTTCACGATTTCCTGGCATTCCAGCGGGGCGCCCACCACGCGGCCGCCCATTAGCACGACTGTCCTTTAGGACAGTGATTACCGAGCACAGACTTTAGCCTGTCCTCCAAAACAGCTCGTCCCATGGCTTCGATATCGGAGCCGTCGGTCGTGTCGTTGTTTTTTTGTTTTTGGACACCCTAAAGGGTGTGCTCGGCAGGCTCTGCCCTAAAGGGCATTCTTAGACGCCTTCGCCGGGATGATGTTCTGGCTGTCTGCGGAGATATTCCCGCGCTCTGTCCAGGTGCCGGGGACTGATCGATGTGGCGGAGTACTCCGGTGCCCAGCGCAGTCCCAAAATGTTTCCCGGCTGTCGGCTTGCGCGGAAACTACTCCCACCCTTGAAGAATTGTACCAGACGAGGCAGGTCGATTCGTGGCGGCGTCTGAACGATCATGTGAACATGTGTCCTGAGAATAGCCAATTCGACGATTCTCACGTCCTGCCCAGCGGCAGTTTTTTGAAAGAACTCTTCTAGGAACGATTGTGTCGCCTGATCGATCATCGGCATGCGATCGATTGTCGTCCACGCGAGATGTATATAGAGCTGAACGGCTGACACGAATGTCCTTTAGGACAGAGATTGCCGAGCACAGGCTTTAGCCTGTCCAACAAAACACAAACAAACAACGCCATGCGTTCGGTCAATCTTTGTTGTCGTCCATCAACTCCGACTCATCCTTCGTCCAAAAACCGAGTAACTTTTCCCGCATGCCCTGGGCCTGGGAACGTCCTTCCACGACCACGATCGCCGCGCTGATCATCGCCGTCGGCATCGCGCTCGGAGGACTGTTCGCCGGCGCCGGACTCGCGCGCGCCCGCGCCGCCGATCGCTACGTCACGGTGAAGGGCGTCGCCGAGCGGGAGGTGCAGGCCGATCTCGCGCTCTGGCCGCTGCGCGTCGCGGCAACCGACAACGATCTCGCCGCCGCGCAAGCGACGGTGCAGCGGAGCTTCGAGCGCATCCGCGCCTTCCTGCGCCGCAACGGCAT
>DASRAP010000080.1:0-6341 GCA_035638155.1 Gemmatimonadaceae bacterium
GGCGCACGGCAGCGGACTGGGCCTGCCCATGAGCCTCGCGATCGCGCGCGAGCACGGCGGCGACCTCATCGCGGAATCTTCATCAAATCGCGGGGCGAAGTTCACGCTGCAGATCCCCGTCGCGGAGTCGAGCATTCCGGCCGCGGGTCCCGCACGGGCATCGGGCGTCACGCTCGCCATCCAGCCCACCGCGCAGACGATTCTGCTTGCCGAAGACGAAGAAGCGGTCAGAACGACCTCGCGCCGGCTCCTCGAGCGCGCGGGGTTCACCGTGCTCTCGGCCGAGGATGGCATGCAGGCGTGGCGGCTCTTCCTCGCGAACATCGACACCATTGATGTCGTCGTGACCGATCTCACGATGCCGGAGCTCACGGGGCGCGAGCTGGTGCGAAAAGTGCGCGCGAACGTTCCCGACATGCCGGTGGTCGTGACCTCGGCGTATTCGCCCGATGACGAAGAATCGCAGAATCCGTCGAATCTCGCGGAGGCTGTGCATGCGACGCTCGTGAAACCGTTTACGGGCAGTGTGCTCGTGCAGACGGTCCGGGAAGTGCTGGCCAAGTATCAGAGAATGGACAGGAAGCGGCCGGCCTGACTCAACTTCCGTCCAGCCGCTGCCGAACCTGAAAAGAGACAGCTCCCAGAATTCGTCTCTCTTTCCAGGTACGCCGAGCTCATGGACGACTTGTTGCGCGATTTCCTCACGGAAAGCAACGAAAACCTGCTGCAACTCGACCGGGATATCGTTGCCCTCGAGCAGCACCCGGAAGACGCATCGCTGATCAACGGCATTTTCCGCACGATCCATACGATCAAGGGCACGTGCGGCTTCATCGGACTCGACCGGCTCGAAGCCGTTGCGCACGCCGCGGAAAGCGTGCTGAGCGCTGTGCGCGAAGGCTCGCTCGCGGTGAGCGACCAGCTCATCAGCGACGTGCTCGCAGCGGTCGACGTCATCAAGGCGATTCTCGCGCATCTGGAACAGACCGAGGCCGAGCCGGCCGGCGATGATTCGGCGCTGATTGCCATCCTGAACGCGATTCTGACTGGTGAAAGGGCTGAAGGGCCGAAGGGCCTAAGGGCCGAAGAGGTTCGGAGGGTGACACCGTTATCCGCGCCCGTTGCCGCTGCCGAGGCGGATCCTGTTGCAGAGCAGCGGTCGGCCATCTCGGACAGCACGCTCCGTGTGCACGTGGACCTCCTCGACAAGCTCATGACGCTCGTGGGCGAGCTGGTGCTCGACCGCAATCGTCTCATTCAGCTCACGGCGCACCTCGATGACTCGGTCTTCGCGGCGCCGGTGCAGCATTTGAATCGCGTCACGACCGACCTCCAGGAGGCGGTCATGAAGACGCGCATGCAGCCCATTGGCGGCGCGTGGACCAAGCTCCCGCGTGTGGTGCGCGACCTCGCGCACGCGAGCGGCAAGAAACTACACCTCGACATGGTTGGTGCGGAGACGGAGCTCGACCGCCAGATCCTGCAGGCGATCGCGGATCCGATGACGCACATGATCCGGAACTCCGCCGACCACGGCGTCGAGATGCCGGCCGACCGCAAGGCGGCAGGCAAGCCGGAGATGGGCACGATTCGTCTCAAGGCGTACCACGAAGGCGGCCACGTCATCATTGAAGTGAGTGACGACGGCGCCGGCATCGACGCCGATCGCGTTCGCACAAAGGCGATCGAGCGCGGCCTCGTGACGCGTGAAGCGGCGGAGGGGATGACCGAGCACCAGGTGCTGCGGTTCATCTTCGAGCCAGGTTTCTCGACCGCGAAGCAGATCACCAGCGTGAGCGGCCGCGGCGTCGGCATGGACGTGGTGCGCACGAACATCGAGCGTATTGGCGGCCAGGTCGAGCTGCACAGCGTGCGCGGCCAGGGCACCTCGGTGCGCGTCAAGATTCCGCTCACCCTCGCAATCATCCCCGCGCTCGTGGTGGTCGCCGGCGAACACCGCTACGCGATTCCGCAGGTCAACCTCCTCGAGCTCGTACGCATCGGCGGCGACGGCACGCGCGGCGTGGAGCAGCTGCACGGCGCGCCGGTGTATCGTCTCCGCGGCCGGTTGCTGCCGCTCGTGTATCTCTCGCGCGTGCTCGGTCTCGAGCGCGCCGAAAGCCGCGGAGCCATGAACATGGTCGTGCTGCAGGCCGAAGGCCGCTCGTTCGGGTTGGTCGTCGACGCGCTCCGCGACAGCGAAGAAATCGTCGTCAAACCGCTCGGCAGCCACCTCAAGCAGGTCTCGGTGTTCGCCGGTGCAACGATCATGGGTGACGGCAGGGTCGCGCTCATTCTCGACGTCCCCGGCCTCGCGCGCAATGCGCACGTGGTCGACGACTCACAGTCCCGTGACAGCGCCGCGCAGCACGCCCGCCGGTCGTCCGAGACGCACCGCGCCGCGCGCACCGTGCTCGTGGTCCAGGCGGGCGAGCGCGAACGCGTCGCGATCGATCTCGCGCGCGTCAACCGCCTCGAGGAATTCCGCCGCGACGCCATCGAGTTCTCGCACGGCGTGCCTGTGGCGCAATACCGCGGCGACGTCATTCCGCTGCTCAGCCTGTCGGAGGCCATCGGGCTTCCGTCGCTCACGCAGGACGACCGCGAGCGCGTGCCGGTGATCGTGCACTCGCAGAACGGACACACCGTGGGTCTCATCGTCGACCGTATTCTCGACATCGTCGCCGACGAGCTCGTGATTCATCGCGAGCGCGCGCGTGACGGCGTCGTCGGGACCGCCGTGATCCAGGGCCGCGTCACCGATCTCCTCGACCTCGATTCCATCGTGTCGCGCAACGTCGCGATTGCCGAACTGACCGCGCCTCCCAACACTGCCGGAGCCTTCGCATGAGCCAGCAATACTCGACGTTCATCGTGGACGGCCTGCTTTTCGGCGTCGACGTGACGCGCGTGCAGGAAGTGATCCGCTTCCAGACCATGACGCCGGTGCCGCGTGCGCCGGAAGTGGTGCGCGGATTGATCAATCTCCGCGGCCAAATCGTGACCGCGCTCGACCTTCGCGTTCGGCTCGGGCTCACGCCCGCCGCCGCGAACGCGCAGCCGATGAATGTCGTCGTGCGCACGGACGAAGGCGCCGTGGCGTTCCTCGTCGACGCGATCGGCGACGTGGTGACCGTGGACGAGACCGCGTGGGAACCCGCGCCCGCAACGCTCGTCGCGTCGGTGCGCGAGCTCATCCCGGGCGCGTACAAGCTCGACGACCGGCTCCTGCTGCAGCTCGACGTGGACGCAGCGCTCGGCACTGCCGTCGCGGCCTAGTCTCACGACCTGAACAGACGCACGCGAATATGCACACACGACACGTCGTGATCCGGGCCATCCTCACGGCCATCATTGCCGCACTCTGTGCGGCGCCGCTCTTCGCTCAGGCGAACGGCGCGCCGCCATTCACGCGCAAGCTGAGCACGGACCGCCCGAACAGGACGGAGAATCCGTATACTGTCGAGCCGGGACATCTGCAGATCGAGGCCGACCTCGTGAATTGGTCGCGCGATCGTGAGCGAGCCGTTGTCAGCGAGACCTGGAGCATCATCCCCACCAATGTTCGCTTCGGCCTCACGAAGCGTACCGATATCCAGTTCATCGCCGAGCCCTTCACCGGCACGCGCATCCGGAACACCGGCGGCGTGTCATCGTCGTCCGGCATCGGCACGCTGACCACGCGTCTCAAGATCAACGTGTGGGGCAACGACGGCGGCCGGTCCGCATTTGGCGTGATCTCATTCGTCACCGCCACACCGAGTGCGCCCAGCGGCGCCTACGAAGGCGGGATTGCACTTCCGCTCGACCTGGCGGTGAGCCACGGCTGGGATCTTGGCGCCATGGTGAAAGCCGACGCTGTCGCCCCCGAGGGATCGACGCGGTATCAAGGCGTGCTCGCCACGTCTCTCTGCGCGAGCCACGGCATCACGACTCGGACGGCGTTCTACAGCGAGATCTATCGCGAGGAGAGCCCGCGCCAACTCGTGAGCACATTCGATGCCGGAATCACATTCGGTCTTCGGCCCAACGTGCAATTCGACATCGGCGTGAACGTCGGGCTGTCGCGCGCCTCCGTTGGAGTGAACCCGGTCACCGGCTTCTCGGCGCGGTTCTAACCGGGGGCTCGCGGCGGCACGCGTGTCCGCCAATCCCCGACGTCGTAGGGGAAACACCTGACACACGCCGGTCGCACCTGCCACAATTGTTCACAGCGCAGGGACCGGTCCACCTCCGCCCAGTGACGTAGCGCCGTGTTCAAACGCCAGACGCTTCCACGCGCCCCGTGGATTGCGACGTTTGCAGCCGTGGCCGCGATCATCATGATTGCTGCCACGCTGCTGTATCGGCGTGAGGCGCAACGCGTCACCGACGAGCTGTACGAAAACCTCGAAGTCGTCGGCTCACTCAAGTCCGTGCAAATCCGGCACTGGCGGGAAGAACGCGCCGGCGATGCCACGACGCTCGCGGCGAGCCCCACGGTGCAGCACGCTGCGGCGAGCGCGGCAACCCATCCGGAACGGATTGCGGCTGATTCGGATTTTCGTGCAATCGTCAACGTGATGGCGGCGGCGTTCACGTACTCGAACGTGCTGCTCGTGTCGCCCGACGGCCGGGTCCTGTTCACGCTGCAACCTGCGGACAGCACGCTCGGACCGAACACGCGGCTGGCGCTGGACTCAGCCGCGGCCGTTCCGACGCCCGTGCTCTCGAATCTCTTTCGGGGGACGGACGGCCTCGCACATGTCGATGTCGCACACGCCGTGCGCGACCGGCAGGGACGCACGCTGGCCGTGCTGCTGCTTCGGACGTCCACGGGCACGTACCTCAATCCGTTGATGTCGAGCTGGCCCAGCGCCAGAAAAACAACCGGCTCCTTTCTGCTCCGCCGCGATGGTGACGATGTAATCGTGCTGAAGGATCAAGTCGGGCCGGGGGACGTCGTGGCAACGGTCGTTCCGCTGTCCATGCGTTCGCTCGCTCCGGTGGCGGCGGCCCTCGGGGTTACCGGGCGTTTCGCCGGCGAAGATCACCGCCGCGTTCGCGTGCTCGCCGATCTGCGCCGCGTGACGGACGCGCCCTGGTTCATCATTTCGAAGATCGACGAGTCCGAGGTACACGAAGTCGTGTGGCTTCGCGCGCGCGCAATTCCGTTCGTGGCGGGGCTGCTCGTGCTGCTGAGCGGCGCCGTCACGGCGTACGCCTATCGCGACCGGCAAAACAGTCGCCTGCGCGCGCTCTGGAACGAAGAGCGGCGCGCGCGCGAAGCACAGGCGGTGTTCCGCACGACGTTCTACAGCATCGGCGATGCCGTCATCACGACTGACCTCGAGCAGCGCGTGACCGCGATGAACCGCGTGGCCGAGCAGCTCACGGGATGGACCGACGCCGAAGCACGCGGAAAGCCGCTCGGTTCGATCTATCATACCGTCGATGAAGACACGCGAGTGCCACGCAATCCGCTCGTGGTCGCGCAGGCGGGGAGCGGCGAAAGCACGGGATTCGACAACCACACGCTGCTCCTCGGACGCACGCACGAGTATCCCATCGCGAGCACCGCGGCAACGATTCGCGATGACGTCGGCGCCGCGGCCGGTGCCGTCGTGATATTCCGCGACGAAACCGCGCATCGCCATCAGCAGGCGGTGCTGCTCCGTGAGGAGCGCATGGCAAGCATGGGGAGGCTCGCTGGCGGGGTTGCGCACGATTTCAACAACCTGCTGTCGATCATCATGAACGCCACGGAGCTCGTCATGACCGAGCTTCCGGGTGGCGGAAGTGCGCGTGCCGATCTCGAGGAAGTGCAGCGCGCCTGTGACCGCGCGACCGCGCTGACACGGCAGCTGCTCACGTTCAGCAAGCGGCAGGTGGTCAAGCCTCAGCCAGTGGACGTGAGCTCGCTCGCACTGAACATGCAATCCATGCTCGTCCGATTGCTCGGCCGGCGGGCCTCGCTCGCGCTCGACTGCGCACCGGGCGTCGGCATCGTGCTCGCCGATCCGGTGCAGATCGAGCAGGTCCTGATGAACCTCGTGATCAACGCGCGCGATGCCATGCCCAACGGCGGGACGATTACGGTGGCGACGCGTGAGACCGTACTTGATGCACCGCTCGACGTTGCAAGCGGAACGCTGCCGGCGGGTCGCTACGTGATGATCGAAGTGCGCGATCCCGGATCAGGCATGGATGCAGCGACACAGCGCCGCGTGTTCGAGCCGTTCTTTACCACGAAGCCGGCCGGTGAAGGTACGGGGCTCGGACTCGCCACCGTGCACGGCATTGTGCAGCGTGCCGGCGGAGCGGTCTCGATTGCCAGTGAGCCCGGACACGGCACGACGTTT
>DASRAP010000081.1:0-4214 GCA_035638155.1 Gemmatimonadaceae bacterium
GGTAACCGTGCCGCTTCCGGTGCCCCCGCCCGATGTAACGGTGAGCGCGAACGTCGGGGGCTGGTTGAATTTCGCTGTGACGTTTCGCGACTGCGCCATCGTGGTCGTGCACGTGGCCTGCGTCCCGCTGCACGCGCCGCCCCACCCTTCGAACGTGTGGCCGCCGGCCGCCGGCGTCGCCGTGAGCGTGACGTTCGTCGCCGGCGGGAGATCGACCGTGCACGTCCCGCTCTGCGACGCCGCACTGATCGAACAGTTGATGCCGTTCCCGGTGACCGTTCCGTTACCCGTTCCGCCGCCCGCCGCAACCGTCAGCGTGTTGGGTTGGAGATCGAACTTGGCCGTTGCCGAGGCTGCCGCCGTTGCCGTAATGAGGCACGTGCTCGACGTCGCCTGCGCGCACGCGCCGCCCCATCCGGAAAAGACGCTCCCGGTCGACGGAGTAGCCGCCACCGCGAGCTGCGTGTTTGCCGCGACCTGCTTGACGCACGTGCCGCTCGCGAGCTGGCCGACGATGTCGCACGAGAATCCGCTGCCGGCGACCTTGCCGTTACCATCGCCCTGGCCCGAGGCAATGGAGATCGCGATGTTGCCACCGCCGTTGGGATTGGTGCCGCTGTCGCCTCCAGGACACACGCCCGCAAAGAGCAGAGGCACGAGCACGATGAGCGCGAGCTGCGCGCGAAGTCGTACCTCGTGCCACGGATTCCTCGGCGCTCGGCCAGGGTCCAGCAGCGGGTTCAGGGCGGGGCGTCGCATCGGACCCCAATTGTGGGGCCCCGCTCAGAGGGACGCTAGGGCCGTTTTCTGGCCCAGACCGAGCAAGTCCGATGGTTTCCGGCGGCTGTGGTAAATGCAGTCGGTCGCGGGAAGCCCGGTTCCGAAAAGCAGAACCGCGCCGAGTCGCCCCAGATGTCGTAGATCCCGAGTTGCGACCTTCCTGCCGTCGCGCCGCCGGTCATGGCGTAGTCGATTGCTTTCGGCTTCGCCGTGGGATCGAGCGTGAACGTGGCCTTCATGAAGAGCTGTCCGGCAATTGTGACGGTCGTCTCGTTGCCGACGGCCACGCGCTTCGAACCCGTCAGCATGATACCCGAGTAACTCGAGCCGTCCATTTCGCCCGACACCATCGACCACTCGCCCTGAAGTAGCGCCTGGTCACGCTTCGCGAGCGAGTCCTTCTGAGCGTGCGCGGCCGTCGCGAGTACGCAGACAAGCGCGAGAAGAACGCGAGTGTTCATGATGTTCTCCCGATCAGTTGCCGGGCGCGGAGTGCCGCACCCACGATGGACGACGGTAGCACGATGCTTTCCAGTGACACCCAGTACCAGATCGGGAGTCCGTCGCCGCCCCGGCTCACCAGCATCACGCCCATCGCGATGCAGAGGAGGCCGAGCACGAAGCCGGGTGCGACCGGCGCACGCGAGCAGATGCATGCTGCCGCGTAGCCCGCGACGACGGCGCACAGCACGCCGGTCAGCACCGACGCGACCAGCATGGTGCCCTGGAGCCAGCTCGCGGAGAAGAAGCGCCACAGCATGGCGTCACTGACCATCACGAGCACGAAGAGCGCCGCGTACGCCACGATTACCGCGACGGCCAGTCGCGTCCACGCGCGCCATCCGCCACGCGCGACGGCAGAAAACGTAAGCGGGAGCGCCGAGCGTATCAGCTGCCACCAGTACCACGCGTTCGCGCGGAGTCTCGATGCGTGAGCAATGCGCGCATGTTCTTCCGCGAGATCGCCCAGCACGACCTCGCGAAGGTTGGCGTCGGGAATGATCGCGGCCGCGAAGACCTCCGCCGACCGCGGCGGTCCCTCCAGCCCCGTGGCCCGTTTGCCCTTTGCCCCAGCAGTCATGTTGTCCTCAACCGTGAAGGAACACCGCGCCAGAACGCCGCCTGTTCCTGGCGTGCCCGCCGCACGACCGTCTCGCCAGCGCCCGTGACGCGGAACAGACGCTTCGCGCGACCACCGCGTACTGCCGTCGGTTCCGACATCGTGGAAGCAACCAGGCCCTTGTCCTCGAGTCGCTGCAGCGTCGTGTAGATCGCGCCAATCGAGTAATCGCGCTGGGCGCGCTCGCTCAGATCTCTGCGTACGCGTGCGCCGTATGCGTGCTCACGCAAACGAACCACGGCCAGCAGCGCCGCGAGCTCAAGGTCACCAACAGATACGGTCATTACTATCTAACTTGTAGAACATATGGCTCGGGCGCAAGTGGTGCCTGGCTGAGCTCAGTCATGCGCGAAAAAGCAATCGGCCTACCATGACAGGCCGCCAGCCGCGAGTTTACGCGCATGGCCGACACCGGTGTCACTGCCGCCCTCGCGAACGTCCTGGCGCACGTCACGTACGCCGAGCTCCCCGACACCGTCGTCACGCACGCAAAACGTGCGGTGCTCGACTGGCTCGGTTCCGCGCTGGCAGGTTCGCGCGAGCCCCAGGCGCGCATGGCGCAGCTCGTGGTCGATCACATGGGTGTCGCGAGTGACGCGACGATGTTCGGCGCCGGCCGCTCGTCGGCCGTCGGCGCAGCGCTCGCCAACGGCATGGCCTCGCACATCCTGGAGCTCGACGACGTTCACAAGGGTTCGACGCTCCACGGTGGCGCCGCCGTGATCCCCGCCGCGCTCGCGATCGCTGAACGCGAGCACGCGGACGGACACGCGTTCCTCCTTGCCGTTGTCGTGGGTTACGAAGCTGCGCTCCGCGCCGGGGAGGCCGTGAATCCGAGCCACTATCGGTACTTCCATCCCACTGGCACGGCCGGAACGTTCGGTGCCGCGGCCGCGGCAGCTTCGATTATGCGGCTCAGCGAACAGCGCATGCTCGACGCACTCGGCAGCGCGGGCACGCAGGCCGCGGGGCTCTGGGAATTCAACGCCGACGGGGCGATGAGCAAGCCGCTCCACGCGGGCAAAGCCGCGATGAATGGGGTGCTGAGCGCGGACCTCGCGCGCGCGGGACTCACCGGTGCGCACAAGATCCTCGAGGGCGATCGCGGCTTCTTCCGCGCCATGAGCGCGTCGTTCGACGCATCGCGCGTCACCGCGGGACTCGGGCAAACGTGGAAGATCACGGAGAACTGCTACAAGGTCTGGTCGTGCTGCGCGCATACGCACACGGCCGTCGACACCGCTGTTGCGCTGCGAGCGAAGCAGGGATGGAACGGCCGCGAAGCCGCTGGACGCGTGACGGCGATCGCGATCGAGACGTACGCGTCGGGCTACGGCATCGTGAAGAACACGCGTCCCACGACACCCGGCGAGGCGCAGTTCAGCATCGCGTATGCGGTCGCCTCCGCATTGCTCGATGGCAAGGTGGGGCTGGGGCAGTTCACGCCGGACCATTTTGTGAACGGGCGCGTGAGCGACGGCGAGATCGCACGGCTCCTCGAACGGACCACGGTCACGGTCGCGGACGATCTGACGGCGAAATACCCGGGAGCATGGGCGTCGCGTGTGCGCGTCACGCTCGAGGATGGCACCGTGCTCGAGGGCACCGCCGACCATCCGCGTGGCAATCCCGAAAACCCGGTGTCGACGGCCGAGCTCGAGGGGAAATTCACGACTCTCGTTGCCCCGCGCTGGGGCGATGACGATGCGGCGCTCGCGATCAAGTGCGTGCGCATGCTCGATTCCGCAGGCGACATGGCCGACGTCTTTCGTCCCTTTGGCAATGAACGGGCGGCGCACGCGTGAGCGATATCAATCCGCGGTACGCCGATCACGAGGAATACCGCCGCGGTGTGCGCGAATTGTGCGCGCAGTTCGGGAGCGATTACTGGCAGCGCGTCGATGCGGTCCCCGAGTACCCCGAGGAATTCGTCAAGGCGCTGACGGACGCGGGCTGGCTTGCAGCGCTCATTCCGGCGGAATACGGCGGCGGCGGACTGTCGCTCACCGAGGCGTCGGTGATTCTCGAGGAAATCAATCGGTCCGGCGCGAATTCCGGCGCGTGCCACGCGCAGATGTACATCATGGGCACGCTGCTCCGGCATGGATCGAAGGAGCAGAAGGAGCGCTATCTCCCGAAAATCGCGTCGGGCGAGCTCCGGCTCCAGGCGTTTGCCGTGACGGAACCGGCGGCGGGCACCGACACGACGAAGCTCAAGACCATGGCGGTGCGCGACGGTGACCGGTACGTCGTGAACGGCCAGAAGGTGTGGATCTCCCGCGTGCAGCACTCGGATCTCATGCTGCTCCTGGCA
>DASRAP010000082.1:0-11937 GCA_035638155.1 Gemmatimonadaceae bacterium
TCGCGGGGGACTAGCCTCCTCTGCAGGACCACCCGGAGTGCGGAAACAGCAGTGGCGTCCCCGACAAGCGAGACCCTCGACGCAACCGTCCTGGACGACGTCCACGAGGACGTGCCTCGCCGCGCGCGGCGCCTTCGCGTACTTGCGTTCATCGTGGGCGTCCCCGTCGCGAGCGTTCTGATCGCGGCGCTGCTCCTCCAATTTCCTCCGGTCGCGACGCGATTCACGAACGCGCTCGCCGCGTGGCTGGCACCGTGGCCCGGCGCGACGCTCACCGCGGAACACGTACGGATTCGCGGCATGGGCAACGTCACGCTCGCCCATGTGCGCCTCGTTCGCGAAGGTCACACGGCCATGGCCGCCGTGGACACTGTCGCCGTGCACTTGAGGCCGCTCGCGCTCCTCCGCGGAAACCTCGTGGTGCTCGCCGCGCGCGTTGTCGGCGCCAACGTGATCCTCACACAGCAGCGGGACTCCTCCTGGGACTTGCTGGCGCCGTTCGCCGCGTCCGGCGGAAGACCGCTCGAGATCCGCGTCGACGCGGCGTCGGTCGTACGGTCACGAGTCGAAGCGCGATTCCTGTCACCGGGTGATTCCGTACTCACCATCGAAAGCATCGACGCGCGCATTGGCGATCTCCGGACGCCCACGGCGTTTCGCGTCCGCATCGACACGGTCGGCGCGCGCATCTTTCCCCCGCTCCGCCGCGCGACTCCTGCCCTGCTCTCCGCGCAGCTCACGTTCGACCGCGGAGTGCTGACCGTGCAGCGGCTCGTTCTCCGGTCCGATTCGAGCAACGTGTCGATTGCGGGTACGCTGCTTCTCCCAGGCGGAAATGCGGAGCGCGTGCGCGACGTGAATTTCCATGTCGCTGCCGCCCCGCTCGACTTTCGCGACATCAGCGCGATCGTCCCGGGATTCGACGTCCCCGGGAGTCTCCGTCTGGACGGAACCGTGACCGGCACCGCTCAGCTCATCGCGTTCAACGTCACCGGCAAGAGCTTTGACGGCGCGACGTTCAGCGCCACGGGAGCGATCACACGCGGACGGGATTCGGTGCGATACACGGCGGACGCACACGTGCGCTCACTCGACCCGCAGCTCTGGAGCACGAGCGCTCCGGCCACGAAGGGAATGGACATCGATGCGAGCGTGGCGCTCGCGGGCAGAACGCGTGACTCGCTGGCCGGTACCATGCGCGCCGAGATCAGCAGCGTGCACCTGCGCGCACTCACGCTCCTCCCGATGCGTGTGAGCGCCGCATTCGCGCACGGCGCGGCGCGGTTCATCTTCGCCGGGGGCGTGTCCGGGTGGGCGAGCGTCAACGCCACGGGCGTCGCGCGTCCCTTCGATGCCCGGCCTTCATACGTGATGGACGCCAGCGTGCAGCCTCTCCGCGACACGGTCTTTGGCGGGGTTCGGCTCGCCGGCGCGCGCGCGAGCGCGCACGTGACGCTTGTTTCCGGTCTCGTTGGCGTACACGCGACCGTCGACGGCCCCGCGGGGCACATGACGCTCGACGGTGCATTACGTGACGGCGTACTAGCCGTCCGCAGCGACGCCAGCGGACACATCGGAGCGCGATCTGGCTCGGCGTCGATCGTCGCGAGCGTGCGCCCCTTTGCCGACACGGTGACGTTTCATGTCGACGCGCTCCGCTTTCGCGACGTCGCGCTCACCGCCGGCGCGTTGGGCGGCCGAGCCGTGCTCTCCGGCGTTGCCACGGCAGACGGCGCATTTCTCCCGCGAGAGCTGCCGCGCGTTACCGGGATGATCGACTTCGAACCCACGCGGTTCAATGCCGGCCGCGTGACCGCTGGTCACATCACGTTCGCGCTCCGCGATACCACCGTGCGCGGCGATGCGAGCATTGCCACAGGCAAGGGCTCGGTCGACGTTACGGGCGCGGCACACCTCGCGCGCAATGCTCGCGGGGCCCTCTACCTCGCCTCGGGCGAGGCGGAAGGAAGGGTTGCCCTTCCTGACTTGGGCGCCCTGCTCGACGCCGATTCTTCAAGCGGATCGCTCTTCGGCACGTTCACGGTCCGCGCGAGCAGCACGGACAAGCTGGAGACCACATCGTGGACGACGGACGTCCACGCGAGTGGCGCATACGCGTTCGTGCGCGTGGACACGCTCCTGGTCACGGCGCGCCTGGCCGACGGCGTACTGCATCTCGACACGCTGCAGATGCGCTCGAACGTTGCGCGCGGGGGCGGCTCCGGCACGCTCGCCCTGACGAGCAACACCGCTGTGCCTCCCAACGCGCGATTGCACCTGGAGTTCACTGGAGACACTGCGCACACCGCTGACCGATTTCTGTCGTCGCGCCGCATTTCGTTCCGAAGTGCCACGCTGACCGTTGACGCGGCGAACGCGGAGGGTGGTATCGACGCGCGCGCGCAGTTTGCGCTGCGCGGCCTCATCTCACCGGGCCCGTGGGCCGACTCCGTGGAGGCGCACGGCACCGCGCGATTCGTGGACGGGCACGTGACGGCCATGAATGCCACGGCCGACGGGACCGAACTCGGGTACGGTACCACGGTCTTTGCCGGCGTCCGCGCCGCTGTTACGCGCGATTCAACCACGACACGCTTCGACGCGACGATCGTTCATGACCGGTCGCACACGATGCGTGTCGCGGGCAGCGCCGTGCTTGCGACGCGCGAGCTCACGTTTTCCCGCATGGACGTCGCACTCGGCTCGCGGACATGGTCGCTGGCGGCGCCCGCGCGCGCGGTCATCGGATCACCTGCGACGATCGATCATCTCACGCTCGTCGATGGCTCGCGGCGCGTCGCGATGAACGGCACCATCGACCGAACGGGGATACAGGATTTCACGCTCACGCTCGATTCCGTGCCGCTCCGGGGCTTCGTCGAGTTTGCCGGCTTCGACGGATTTGACGGGACGCTCGACGGCTCGATACGGCTCACGGGTCCGGCAACGCGTGTCGCAGTCGAGAGCCAGCTCCGGCTCCGGATGCTCGGCACCACTGGCACGCTCGCCCTGAGCGCGCGTGACACACTGGGACATTCGCAACCAGTGATTGGCGTTCATCTCGCGGATTCCCTCGGCCGCCATCTCGATGCGGACGGCACGGTGCCATATCGCCTCTCGATCGCACCCAGCGACCTCATGTTCGTCTCTGCAGACGGGCCCATCGCGCTTCGCATCAAGGCTGACTCGTTCGCAGTGGGCTGGACGTCACCGTTATTCCGCCGCTACGGCATCACGCGCGTCGACGGGAAACTCCGCGCCGACATGCGCGTGGCGGGCACGTACGACCATCCCGAGCTCTCCGGAACGACGGCGATCTCGGCGGGGCGCATCGAGTATCCGCGCCACGGCATTGAATATCGCGACATGAACGGAGAGTTCACGCTCGAGGGAAACCGGGCGCACATCGTGGCGCTGCGCGTGAGATCCGGAGGTACTGCGGCGGTGACCGGCGACGTGGTCATGGAGACGGCCGGCAAGCCGCGACTCGAGCTGCACGCCACGTTCGATCGCTTCAAGGCGGCGCACAACGAGTGGGTGCGGCTGGGGATTTCCGGCAACGCCACGATCACGGGTAACCTCCTCGCGCCGGAAGCGCGCGGGGATCTCACGCTGATCGACACGGACATCTTCGCGGACGCGGCCGGCATCAGCGGCGGCGGACAGCCGGTCGAACTCTCGGCGGCCGACTATCGCATGCTCGATTCGTACTTCGGGTACCAGCCGACCGACGCAGATAAGGTCACCGATCCACTCGTACCGTGGAGCATGACGCTCAACGTCGCGCTCGGCGCCAACACCTGGCTGCGGCGCCATTCAGAGCCGCAACTGGCGATGGAGCTCGGGGGATCCCTCGAAGTGCGAAAAGCGCACGGCGATCCGCTCCAGGTATTCGGCACGATCGAGACCTTGCCCCAGCGCTCGTACTTTTCGGAATTCGGCCGCCGCTTCCAGGTCACGTCAGGCACGATTGCGTTCGACGGTCCGCCAATGGCGTGGGTCGCAGACTTCAAGGCGCGCTACACGGTTCCATCGTCAAAGGACCCATGCGCCGCCGAGGTCGCCATCACGCTCGCGGTCAAAGGGAGCATCGACAGTCTCGCGGTGACGCTTGGGAGTGATCCCGCGATGGAGACGTCAGACGTGCTCGCCTATCTTGCCACCGGCCATCCTGCCGCCAGTGCCGCGGATTTTGGGGGTGGCCAGCTCGGCAGTCTCGGCACGTCGTTCGCCGCTGGGCAGGTTGCGAGCGTTCTCGAAGACGCGGCGGGAAAGAGCGTCGGGCTCGACGTGATCGAAGTGCGCCAGAACGGCCTCAGGGGTGCGTCGGTGGTGGCCGGCCGGTACGTGTCGCCGAGGTTGTTCGTGGGATTCGAACAACCGCTGACGATTCAGCGCGAAGATGCCAAGCGCGGCGGAACGGTGCGAACCACGGAGCTGCAGCTGGAATACACGGCGTATCGCTGGCTCGTCGCCGCGTTGCAGGGAGGACAATCGAACTTCCGGTTCTTCTTCCGCGTGAGGCATCCGTTCTGATGCGTGCTCGCTTGCTGCTTCGTACGGTCGCCGCGCTCGGCCTGCTCGCGCCGGGCGCGCGGGTCCGCGCGCAGATTCCGTATCATGTGTTCAACGACGCGACGCAGATCAGCGCGCTCGCGTTCCGTTTCGCGTCGGCGCACAGTTTTCCGGTGTCGCGATTGCAGCAGGAGATGGCGCTCAGCGGCCCGCGGCGATTCGACGGCGTGCGCCGTGCGCTGGCGTTCTTGCCCGCGATCAACAAGCCGGCGCCGCATCCCTTCACGCCGCTCGACCTGCAACGCGACGTTGCTCGGCTCCGGCGATTCTACGAAACGTCAGGGTTCATCGGGACGAAGATCAGCTACGAGGTGGCATACGACAACACGGCCAACCGCGTGCGGGTGACGATGATCGTCGACGAAGGGCGTCCGGTGACGCTGCATACCGCTACAATCGTACTCGAAGGCGGTGGTGATCCCGAGACCGTGCTCCCGCTCGATCTGCAATCCGCGTGGCGCCGCTTCGTTGCGCACACCGGCGGGGGCGTAGGCAGGCGATTCACGGGAGCCGATCGCGCGCGTGTCTCCGGAGAAGCTCTTGGATGGTGGATGGATCGCGGCTGGGCGTTTGCGCGATCGAGTTCGCAGACCACAATCGACTCCGGCGCAGCGACGCTCGACATGCGCGTCGAGCTCCATCCGGGGCCGCGCGCGCGTGTGGACTCGCTCGAGGTCGTTGGCAACACGAGCGTCTCGCGCGGAGTGGTCTTACGAACCATGCCGCTCGCGAAGGGGGACTGGTTCTCGACGCGGAAACTCGCCGACGGACAGCGCCGGCTTTTCGGTCTCAGTCTTTTTCGCGTGGCACTTACCAACGTCCCGCGTAACCAGCACGAGGATTCAACGGTACGCGTTCAGATCCAGCTGAAGGAGAATCTGCCCCGGCTCATCACCGGCGAGCTTGGCTACGGGTCGTCCGGCGAGGGGGTCACAGTGCGAGGGGAGCTCACGCACCGGAATTTCACCGGCGGCGCCCGCACGCTCCGACTGACCGCGGTTGCGCAGACCGGTGCCCTGGCGTTCAGCGTGATTCCGGAGCGCGACTACGAATTCGCGATTTCGTTTCACGAGCCGTATCTCACGCGCCGAGAAGTGTCGTTCACCGTGTCGCCGTTCGTCCGATACCGGGACGATCCCACGGACCGCTCGCAGGAAGCGGGTATCGAGACCAGCGTTATCTATGACATGGGGAAGTTCAGGTTTCTCACGCTGCAGCATCGCTACTCCGCGCGACGCGTGCTCGAGTACAGAATCGGAACGGGAAGCTCCACCGACCTCGCCGCGCTCCTCGCCATAGCGGCACGGGGCGGACTCGCCGATATCGGCACGCGCATTCAGCGAAGTACGTTCGAGCTCTCCGGCACAGTTGGCCGCGCGGATCCGTCGCGCAGCGCGCGGGCCATGCAGATGCTGCCGTCAATTCTCGTCACGGCACCGCGCTCGCTCAACACCATCGAGTTTGCGCACGCCGAGCTCCCGCTCTCCGTCTTTGTGCCGCTGCGAAAGCGCGTTGCGCTCTCCGCGAATGCGCGATGGGGGCGCGTTTACCCGTTCGGAAAGACGACGAACAGCGGCTCGAGCGCCGATCTCGAGAACGTGCAGCTTCGCGAGGCACTGCTCAGCGCCGGCGGTTCGGGGAGTGTGCGTGGCTGGGGAGGCGGCATGCTCGGTCCCAAGCTGCTCAATCTGCGATTCGAAACGCTGCCCGGCAGTGATTCAATTCGTGTCATCGGAACGAACGGCTACATTCCCGCCGGCGGGCTTGCGCGGGCGTCGGGGTCCGTCGAGATGCAGATGCCGTTTCCAGGATTGGGGACGTCCTGGGGCACGCACGTCTTTCTCGACGCAGGGCGTGTGTGGTCGCCCGATGCGCGGTTCGCCCTCGACACTCCGAGTGACGAGCAGCGGTGGTTCTTCGGCATCGGCGGGGGGGTCGACTACGCAACGATCGTTGGTCCCGTGCGACTCAGCATTGGATACAAACTCAATCCGTCAGTGCTGGATCTTCGCAGCGCAGCGGACGTGTTCAAGGCGATCGCGGCCGGGCTGCCTGCGTCCAGTGCGCCCGTGAGTGCGCTGAGCCGCTTGCATCTGCACGTCTCGCTCGGCCAGCGGTTCTAGGCTAGGTACTCCTTTCCGCAGCGCGCCACGCACCGCGAAAAGGAGCCCCAGCGAACGAACGAATCAGCTGCGACTCGCCCGATCAAACGCGTCCCGCGCCGCGAAGCTCGCTTCGACCCACGTGAGCGTCGACTGACCGTGCCGCTTTTCCCAGTTGGAGCGCAGATCGACCTCGACCACGTCCCACGGACGGTCGGCGAACTGCGAGCGCGCTTCCCAGCCGGACTGATATGCGGGCTGGTACATGTCATACGCAGTATCGGGCTTGACGTACGGACGCGACTTGTAGTTCTCGCGCCAGTATGCGTTATCGTCGGTCGGATTGACGCCCTCGGCAACGCCCTTTCCGGCCAGGCCGCCAATCACCGCGCCCGCAATGCCACCCACCACGAGCCCTGCGGGCCCGCCAAGTGCGGTGCCCACCGCCGCGCCCGCCACAGCACCGCCGGCCGCGCCCGCGGTGGTTCCCAACGGATGCGCGCCTGGTGCGCCCGTGAGCGGATCAGCGTTTGATTCGTGAGCGAGGGCAGTCGCCACGGCCTTCTCGACGGCTTTGTCCGTCTTCTCCATGCGCCGCTCCACCTGCATTTCGATCTTCTCCGTCTTCACGCGGCGCTCGGCTGCATCCTTCGCCGCGCGTGCGCCCGCTTCGGTCATGTCGGTCATAAGTGTTCCCTCTCTGAAGAAATACATCCTCTCTCGAGCGCCAGGAGCGCTCCGTGAGGGAAACGTACGAATCGGTGCGCGCACGCCTATCGCCCGAAAGCATGAACGTGTAAGTAGAGCCGGTTCTGGTAACTGACTAGACTCCGACCGCATGAACGGAACATTCTTGCGGGCGAGCGTTGCCTCGGTCGCCATCATGTCGTGGGGCTGCAGCAACCAACACCCGGGAGCGCCGCCCATGACGGCTTTGCCGAAAGGCATCGAACGCGGCGTCGTGCCCGCGCGGATGTACGCGGGTGGACCGACGTGCGAGGGCACGCCGCACTTTCTCGTACACGCGTATAACGAGGACTTCTATGTCCTCCGCCAGCCCGCGTGCACAAACTACGAGAAACCGTTTCTCTATCTTCTGTTCGGCCACGACAAGGCGCTGCTGCTCGATACGGGTGCCGGCAAGATCGATGTTCCCGCCGACGTCGGACGAGTCATCAATGAATGGCTGGCACGCAAGCACCGCACGAGCATTGAGCTGATCGTCGCGCACAGCCACGCGCACGGCGATCACGTGGCCGGCGATACGCTCTTTCGCGGCCGGCCTAATACCACGGTCGTGGGCCGCGACACGGCGGCTGTTCGCGCGTTCTTCGGCATCTCGCAGTGGCCGGAGCAGATCGTGCAGTACGATCTGGGGGGCCGCGTTCTCGACGTGATTCCGATTCCCGGGCACCAGCCCGCGAGCATCGCGCTCTACGACAGGCGCACGGCCGTGCTCCTCACCGGCGACACGTTCTATCCGGGGCGCCTCTACATTCGCGACCAGGCCGCGTACATCGCGAGCATCAAGCGCCTCGTCGAGTTCACCCGCACGCGCCCCGTTTCGTACATCCTCGGCACGCACATCGAGAACACCAGTACGCCGGGTAAGGATTATGTCGTTGGCACTGTGGACCAGCCGGACGAGCACGCGCTCGCGCTGAGCGTGGCGCAGCTCAGGGAGCTCGATGCGGCGCTGGATTTCATGAAGGGAAAGATCGTCCGGCTCGTGTATCCCGATTTCACAATCTGGCCGCAGTGAACGTGGCCCGTTCTTCGCCGCCGCCGCGGCCGGCAGCGTCAAGCGTGCGGAATTGCGATGGTGAGCAGTGAGAGATACGACTCGCCCGATTCGCCGGTAAACGTCGCGACAATCTTGTTGCCGAACGCATCGTGGAACTTGAGCCCGGGTGGCAGTTGCACGGTTCCGAGGAAGCTGCCGTGCGAAGTCCAAACATCCCACACAATGGGCTCGATCCAGCGCCGTGGCGGTCTGGTGGAGTGCGCGTCGCTCCCGACTTCCGTTCCTGGGGCCGCGTCGACGTAGCGACGCAGCCAGATCCGGCCTTCCGAATCTCCTTCGAGCTCGCGAATTGCAGGCTTCACTTTCGGAATCGTGAGGTGGACAACGCGAGGCGGCGGGAGGACCTGACGATGGTTCGATGAGCGCGGATGCAACGCCCGCTCCTCGACGATGCGGGCGAGTGCCTCCCACTCGTCGTGCTCGCCATCCGTCAACCGTACGGACGGCGCCGCGCGCTTGGCATGGGTGACCGCATGACTGCCAGCGTCGGCCGGCCGAATCTCCAGATCGTACGTGTTGTTGTCGACCGAGACGAGCGAGCCATCACGCAGGACCGTGGACAGCAGCTCGCGTGGAAACGGACGGTCATAGCCGGACGACGTGATGATGGTGAACGCTTCCGTCGGTGGAAACGCCGCCGATGCAACCACAGGCGGAAGGGGCGCTCCGTTCCTATCGATGCTCTTCCACTCATCGCGCGACGGGCCCAGATCGACGCCGACCTTGGGAGGGTGATTGAAGTGGTACCGGAGAGCGGAGTCAGCGGCAAACCAGCTGGAGCCGGTGCTGAATGGGACGGCGACATCGCTGATCCAGTCGCCGCTTGGCGCAAATAGGGAGATGCGTTTCGAGCGGCCGTCGAATGCTGCGAACCTTCCGTCGGGCAGCGCGCTGATCGCCCCGAGTCCCTGAAATTCGCCGGGCCCCGCCCCGTTGCGTCCGACGTATCGGATGAACTTCCCCGCGGTATTGTACATGATGAGCTGGAGCGTCGAGCCCTCCTGCACGACGATCGCCTGTCCGCGAAGGAGCGCGGCGTGCTGGATTGCGCCGAAGGCGTATTCATTCGGCCCATTGAGATTGCCGATCCGCCACGCGACGGTCGCTTGTACCGGCTCCGCGCCCCATGCACCGGGGGCGTTCTGTACGACGACATCGCGGCGCTCTCCCGCGCACGAGAGCGCGCTGAGTGCGAGGAAGACAACAACACGGATCTCGACGCCTGAGCGGGCGCTCGCATGTCCCATGCCCGGAGAGTGCGCGCGACTGGTTGTGCTGTCAAGAACGATCCGCGCGATCAGGATTTTCCGCGGCGCCAGGATGCGGTTGTCCAACATGCTGGCGGCGAGGGCGAACACGGTCGCTTGCAGAACTATGCCTAGAGTCGCCGCATCGATAGCTCGATTGCGTCGCGGAACGCCTGATGGCCGACGATGCTGCTCGCGCGGTCAGTTGCCTGCTCGCGCTGCGACCGAGGCAGCCGACCGGCAAAGGCGACCGTGCCTGACTGCGTCATCTCCATTGAATCTGGTAACGGATGATCGAGACGACATCGTCCGCGTCCCGAACGACGAGCCAAAGACGATCTCCGCGGGCGTTCACCAAGCCCGATCCAAATCCCGAGCGATCAGGAAGTCGAATGGAGCCGAGGAACTCTCCATCGGGGCTAAATACATCATATACCTTGGGTTCGAACCAGCCTGGACTGCTCGTCTGCACGCCGGAAGAACGAGGGTTGTTGAGTCTTTCAGACGCTACGGCACGGCGCACCCAGAGACGCCCAGACAAATCGAACATCACTTCGCTGATGGGCGCTTTGAACCTGGGAATATCCGGGGGGTTTGGGGCCTGAGATCCCCCATAGGCTCGCGCCTGTTCAGCGAAGAACCTGCGTTGATCCGCCCGTTCGACTTCGGTTACCTCGACGGGAGGTACGTCACGGCGGACAACGATCGTCGGCCGCGCTACGCGATCTCGCGATGGTTGCCACGGCGTCAGCCGCACCTCGTACACATTTGTCGCGGCGGTCGCGAAATAGCCCAAGGGACTCCACTGAACCCAGCTCCCGGCCGAGTATGGCGCAACTTGTGAGAGGCTGCCCCGTCCGCTTCGCGACCTGATCTCGACCTGTGACGGCCGAACTGTTGGGCGAGCTGGTGGGCGCACCGTGTCGATAATGCGTCCCTGCGCACTCAGTCTCACAAATGCCTGAGGACCACCAGGTCCACTCGGAGGGACTGAACCCCGTGCGGCGACAGGGATCCGTAACCACAGCAACGCATCGTGGTCGGCGTATGAAATGCCTCGGAACTGCCTGATCGGGATCGGCACAATCCACGTCGTGTCGAGCCGACCGTCGGCGTGATACCGGGTAACGCGCCCAAGAATGTTTCCATCGTCCAGCACCACGTCACCCGAGGGCAGCTCGTGCAACGTTATGGGGCTCTGCCACTCGCCGGGCCCCATCCCTTGATGTCCCGCGTCACGCACGAACGTCCCCAGCGAATCGTAGATTCGAACGGCACACCGTGGTGGCGAGGAATACGACTTGTCTATTACCCAGATCGATCCGCTGCTCGTCAACAGAACCTGCTGAATTCTGGTTAGCTGATATTCACGGCGAGGATCATCTCCTCCGATCGCCAGCTGCTGTACAAGCTGCCCGCCGTTTACATGGATGGGCTTGTTCGCAAGACGCAGGATGGCTCGCTCGGTCTGCGTTCTCGCTGAGCCTGGCGACACAAGACTCAAGCCGAGGCAAAACAGGTCCGGCCAAACGCACCGCGTAAAGCTCATACGGTTGTATTGACGTCTGGATGTCCGCATCTCGATCGGAACGTTGCACGCGCCACGTTGCAGCCGCAACGGCCGATACACCGCCACTCAATCGGCGCTCACGACGTATGGCTGAATGCACGAAGGGCGGCCCATCGGTGGACGGCCACCCGTCATCCCGTCGACCCGTGACTCCTCGCCGCGTGCAGGGCGCCAGAGCGCAGACGGCGAACATCCCTGTTCGGCACGTCACAGCTATAGCGCACACCGTCCAACTCTACCACTTGGCGGCAATAGGGCCCGCGCTATCGACGCGCCTTCGGCCGCCCGCCCTTCTTTCCGTTACGTCGTGCCGCGCTCGCCTTTGCCTCACTACGCGTTTTGCCAGCAATCCGCCCCATTTCACGGAACAACGCGGAGCGTCCAAACGCCGCAATGAGGATACCTGGGACGCTCAGCTGAATGTCCAACGCGTCCCAGAGCAGCCCACTGCCGCCCGGTGAGAGCGTGACCGACGCGACTTCGTCGGCGGTCAGGTGACGAATCGCGGGAATGCTTGAAGGGGAGAATCCAAACAGCGTGCCATTGGTGAGCTCCAGAAGAATTCGTGCCTGTTGCTGGTCATAGGCGACTTCACTCGCTCGGAGTCCCTCGCGCCGGGCGCGCGACTCCCGCGCGCGC
>DASRAP010000083.1:0-37176 GCA_035638155.1 Gemmatimonadaceae bacterium
CTGTCGGTGCACGTGAAGCGACGCTTCGCCAGATGGGGCGTGCGATTCCCGTGTCGGCGCACAGAGGATTCTAGATGCGTTCGATTGCGTTTTTGTCGCTGATCCCGGTCGCGGCCGGGACGGCATTTGCTCAGGGACCCCAGCGGGTGACGACGTCGATTCCGTCGAAGCCGCTGGGCGATTCGATGCGCGTGATGATGATCGAGAAAAAGCGGCATCTCACGCCCGACGAGGTGCGCGCGCTGGTGGGGACGCTCAAGGACCAGTCGGCGCAGCTGGACCGCATGCGGACGGAGTGGCAGCGGGAGGCCGCCGGTGCGACGCCGGAATGGCGTCGCGCCATGCAGGAGCAGCTCTCGCGCCGCTACCTCGAGCTGTCACGGACTCAGGGGACCATCGCGTTTGCCTGTGCGGACTTGAGGCCGACGGGCAACGAAGCCGACGGTTACGTCGGCATTTCCCTCGAAGACACTGCGACGTTCATCGTGCGCGCCGGCAATGATCCACCGGTGCAAAAATTCTTCGCCACTCCACGAGTGGGCGAAGTGAAGACCGGATCGCCTGCGGCGAAGGCCGGCGTGCAGCCCGGCGATCTCTGGATCGCGATCAACGGCAAGCAGCTCAAGGGCAGCCTGGTCGAAGAGCTCACGAGTGCGCTCAAGCCCGGCGCGCACCTCGAGCTGCAGCTCCGGCGCGGGGATCGCGATCTCGATTTGTCGGTGACGGCCGAGAAGTGGCCCGAGTATCCGGCTGCCGAATGCAATCAGGCGAGCCGGGTCACGATCTACTCCATGACCGCGCCCGACGCGCAGGCGATGATCTTCCCTTCGCCGCCGATGGGGAAGATGCCCATGCGTGTCCAGGCTGTCGCGCCGTCAGCGGCGTTTTTCACCACCATCGTCAACATTTCCGGCGCGGTGTTCGCGCCGCTGACGGCCGGCAAGCGCGAGAAACTCGGTATCAAGCTGGCGCCGGGTGAAGGCGTGCTGATCGACCGGGTGGAGGACGACTCACCCGCGAGCAACTCCGGTCTGCTCGAGTGGGACGTGGTCACGCACGTGAACGGCCAGAAGGTTTCGACGCCGGCCGACGTGCTGAACATGTTCCGGTCCGTGCCGGGCGCGTCGTCGCTCACGCTGACGGTCGTCCGCAGCAAGGACGAGACGAAAACGATCACACTGAGCGGACGGTAGCTGCAAAAACGAAGAGAAGACGCAAACGGAAATGTCAAACGCAAGCTGAAGCTTCAAGTTTCAAACTTGCGTTTCATTTCTGAGCTTCCGTTTTCATCTCTATTTTGCCGTTTTCACCGTCCCCGGCGGCACCTCATAAATGAGGCGCATCGTCGCGACATCGATTGAAGTCAGCGCGAGTGCGCGCACGTGTGGGGTCATGATCGCCAGCGTGTCCGACGTGTGATCGAGTCCCAGCAGATGCCCCACCTCGTGCAGCGCTATGGCGTACTGCTGGTCGCCATTGAACGTGTAGCCTGAGCGATTCCGGATCGCGATCTGAATCGTGCCGCCGAGGATCCACCAGTTGGGATCGCGGATCCACCGCGTCCGGCCGCTCACCTGCTCGTCGAAGTGATCGAGAAACACGACCTTCACTTCCGCGCCCGCCGAATCGCTGACGAAGGTAAACGTCAGCGGAACGCCCGCCTGACCCCAGCCCACGAATGCGCGCCGCACGTTCGACGCCAGCGACTGGTCGGCGCCGGTCAGTGGCGAGCGTTCGTCGATCCACACGGAAATCGGACGATCGCGACGTTCGGGCCAGCGCGCGACATTCGAGTCACGCGCGGCGAGGATTTCGCCGATGAACGTGCCGCCCTGATTGTCGATGATGTGCTTGCGAATCGCCGTCAGGTCGCGCGTGGGCGCCGCGAGGCCCGATGCCGCGACCTCGATCGTCGCCGAGCTCGCACCGGCTGATGCCGTTGCAGCCGGCGCCCCGACAGCTGCCGCAGCGTGCGGCCTGGGCGTACGCGCGGCCTGCACGGCAATGAACCCGCCGAGCGCCACGAGCACGAGAACGACAATCAGATCGGCGCGTCGCACTATGTGCCGCGCCTCGCGCGCTCCAGTCCCCACGCGGCGTGTTCACGCACGAGCGGATCCGGATCGCCGACCGCAGCGCGTTCGAGCGCAGCGATTGCGTCGGCCCCGCCGCGATTGCCCAACGCCACCGCCGCGTTGCGCGCCAGCCCTCGCCGCTTTGTGCGTGTGACAGCCGAACCACGAAACGTGCTGCGGAATCCCGTGTCGTCGAGCGCGAGGAGGTCCGCGGGATCCGGTGCGATGCGCTCGTCACGCGGCGCGAGCGCGGCATCCGTGGGCGGCGACGCAAACCGCTGATTCCACGGGCACACATCCTGACAGATGTCACAACCGAACACGTGGTCGCCGATGACCGTCCGCAACTCTTCCGGAATCGCCGACCGATGTTCAATGGTGAGGTAGCTGATGCATTTCGTGGCGTCCATCACGCGCGGCGCCACGAAGGCGCCGGTCGGACACGCTTCGAGACAGCGCGTGCACGTTCCGCAATGGTCGGACGCGAACGGGGCGTCCGGCGCGAGGTCGAGGGACGTGAACAGAGCGGCGAGGAAAAAGAACGAGCCGCGCTGCGGATTGATCAGCATCGTGTTCTTCCCGAACCATCCGAGACCGGCGCGCTGCGCGAGATCACGCTCGAGAATCGGCCCCGTGTCCACGTAGGGGCGCGCGGCAAACGCGCCGAAGTCGCGCTCGAGCGTCGCATGAAGCTCGCGCAGCCGCGCGCGGAGCACGTCGTGGTAATCGTCGGACCGTGCGTAACGGGCCATGGTTCCGGAGGGCTGCTTCCCGCCGTAGTCCGCGGCGACCACGATCGCGCTTCGCATCCCCGGCTCCGGGAGCGTCGTATCCTCGCGCAACGCGGCGCCGCGCTCCAGGTACTGCATCTCGCCGTGGTATCCGCGCGCCAGCCAGTCATGCAGGTGCGGGGCGGTGCGAGCAGCGCCGAGCGTCGCGATGCCGGCGAGGTCGAACCCGAGTCCGAGCGCGGCTCCCTTCGCGCGGTGTGCGCGCTCTTCGGACGTCACCGCTACTGCCTCACCGCCCATCGTGCGTAGCGCACCACATCCTCGGCCGGCGGAATGGCGTGATGATCGCCGTACGCAGTGTGCATTCGCCACCGCACGTAGTCCATTGCAGGGAGCGGCAGGAACGGAATGCGGCGCCACCAGTGGCGCCGGCGAAAACGCCATCCCACTCGCACCAGCGCCAGTCCGGTCGGCGGGTGCACCGCGCCGCGAGCGGCGAGCGACAGCATCAGCGTCAGCCAGCGCACAGACTGAAATCTCGGCGATGCGACTGGAGGGCGCAACGCGTATCGTTCCGAGCGATGTGGCTCCTTCCACACCTGTCGTCGCTCAGCGCGGCCGCGATTCGCATTTACTACCGGGCATCGCGCGACGGCGAGACCGTTCCCGCGGCCGGCCCTGTACTCATCGTCGGCAACCATCCGAATTCGCTGCTCGACCCCGCGTTTCTGTCGTGGGCGGCCGGGCGTCCGGTGCGTTTTCTCGCGAAGGCGCCGCTGTTCACGAATCCGCTCGTTGGGTGGCTCGTGCGCGGCAGTGGCTCGATTCCTGTGTACCGGAAACAGGATGATCCGTCGCTCACGGCCAAAAACGACGAGACGTTTCGCGCCGTGCACGAGGCGCTGGCCGGTGGTCACGCGGTGGCGCTGTTTCCCGAGGGAATCAGCCATTCGCAGCCGGCGCTCGCGCCTCTCAAGACCGGCGCTGCGCGGATCGCGCTCGGCGCGTACGGAAGCGTCGGTCGCGCGTTTCCCATCATTCCGGTTGGCCTCTTCTTTCGCCGGAAGGACCGCTTTCGCAGCGAAGCGCACGTCACCGTCGGCGCGCCGGTCGGGTGGGAAGATCTCGCTGCGCGGACCGCCGACGACCAGGAGGCGGTGCGAGAGCTCACCGCCCGCATCGATCGCGCCATGCGACAGGTGACACTGAACCTGGCGCGGTGGGAAGACGAGCCCGTTGTGCGCACCGCGGAAGCGATCTGGTCGGCGTCTCGCGACGCGGACAACGCCCCCGGCGCGCGGGTTGCGAGGTTCGCGACGGCCGCCGGCGTGCTCGCCCGTTTGCGGACCAGTGGCGACGAGCGCTGGCATGATCTCGCCGAGGACATCGGCGACCACGCGCGCGTGCTCCGCACGTTGCGCATGCGCCCTGCGGATCTCGACGTCGACACCGGCATCAGCACGGCGGCAAAATGGGCGGCGCGGCGTCTCAGGCTTCGTACGCTGCTCGTGGTCGCGTTCGGCGCGCTGGCGACCGTGCTCTTCTGGGTGCCCTATCGACTCACTGGCGTGCTCGCCGCGAAGTGGAATGAAGGACGCGACACCGTCTCAACGTGGCGCGTGCTCATCGGTGCGGCGGTCTTTCTCGTCTGGAATACGGGTGCCGCGTTCCTCGTCGCCTGGTGGTCAGACTGGCGGTTCGGGCTGGCAACGTTCGTCGCGTTGCCCCTGACCGGCGTGCTCGGCCTCCGAGCCGTGGGCGACGCGCAGTGGACATTGATTACCGTTCGCCGCTGGCTGATCGTCCGGAGCGGCGATCCGCGCATCGCGGATCTTCGCTCCCGCCAGCACGATCTTTCGCGACGCATCGACGAAGCGCTTGCGGCCGCCGAACCGACCTCATGATCATCCAGCTCATCTCCCTCCTCGGCGCCGTGCTTGTGCTCGGTGCGTATCTGGCACTCCAGCTCAACTGGCTTGGGCGCCGCCACCGGACATTTCACGCCATGAACTTCCTGGGATCCGCGATGCTGACGTACGTCGCGATTCCCGACGGACGACTTGGCCTGATCGTCGTAGAGGGTGTGTGGGCGCTCCTGTCTCTTCCGGGTACCATTCGCCCACCCAGCACTTGAACGCACGGTCCATGAAACGAAAACGACGCAAGACCGACACTCCCGCGCCAGCTGCCCCCCGCTCATCCCGTCCGCGGCGCCCGCATGTGGCGAAACCGAAAACGGCGACGGGCAAGCGGATGGATCAGGAGCTGCTCAAGCAAGCGGAACGGAGCGCCGTTGCAGGCACGATCGAGCGGCACATGGTCGGCAACGAGCAGGCGGGCCGGACGCAGCACATGCGGCGCCGCGTCGACGACGCCATCCGCGATGCGACTGACCCGGGCGAGACGGCGGACGCGCAGCTCCTGCAAACCGTGCACACGCCGGATGAATTCACGCGGACGGATCCATGGCGCGTGCTGCGCATTACCGCGGAGTTCATCGATGGATTCGACAAGCTCGCGGCGGTCACGCGCGGCGTCTCGGTCTTCGGCTCGGCGCGCACATCGCCCGCGGATCCCCTGTACATGGCCGCGGTCGAAACGAGCCGGCTTCTCGCGGAGGCGGGATTCCAGGTGATCACGGGCGGCGGGCCCGGGATCATGGAAGCCGCGAACAAGGGCGCGAAGCTGGGCGGCGGCCGGTCGATCGGCTGCAATATCGAGCTTCCGTTCGAGCAGGGATCAAATCCCTTCTGCGATTTGCTCGTGGATTTTCGCTACTTCTTCGTGCGCAAGACGATGTTCGTGAAATATTCTCTCGCGTTCATCATCTTCCCCGGCGGTTTCGGCACGTTCGACGAACTGTTCGAGGCGCTCACGCTCGTGCAGACGGGGAAGATCAACAACTTCCCGATCATTCTGTTTGGCACGTCGTACTGGGCGGGGCTCGTCCGGTGGATTCAGTCGAAGGTTGCCACCGAGGGAAAAATCTCGCCGAGCGATCTTGATCTGATCGTGTTGACGGATGATCCGCGCGAAGCGGTGCAGGCTGTCGTTACGGCTGCGGGCGCGTCCCGTGCTGCAGTCGCGCCGTAACTCCAAACCACGGATCACACAGATGTAGCTTTCGCTACCAACGCATACGAAATCCATGAGCCCAACCAAGAAGAAATCCTCGGCCGGCGCGCCGGTTACGAAGTTCATCCGGCACCATTACCGCCACTTCAACGCGGCCGCGCTCGTCGACGCGGCGGACGCGTATCAGCGCCATCTGGACACGGGCGGCAAAATGATGGTGACGCTCGCCGGCGCGATGAGCACGGCCGAGCTGGGGCTCTCACTCGCGGAAATGATTCGCCAGGACAAGGTGCACGCAATCACGTGCACGGGCGCGAACCTCGAGGAGGACGTGTTCAACCTCGTCGCGCACGATCACTACGAGCGCGTACCGCACTATCGCGACCTCACGCCGAAGGACGAACAGAAGCTGCTCGACAAGCACATGAACCGCGTGACGGACACCTGCATTCCCGAAGGCGAGGCCATTCGCCGCATCGAGAAGGCGGTGCTCAAGGAGTGGACCGCGGCCGACAAGGCGGGAAAACGCTATTTCCCGCACGAGTTCATGTACCGCATTCTGTTGAGCGGCGCGCTGAAGAAGTACTACCAGATCGATCCGAAGGACTCGTGGCTCCTCGCCGCGGCGCAGAAAGATCTTCCCATCATCGTGCCGGGCTGGGAGGACGCCACGCTCGGCAACATCTTCGCGGCGCACTGCATCGAAGGCGACATCAAACACGTGCACACGGTGCGAACGGGCATCGAGTACATGATGCAGCTCGCCGAGTGGTACACCAGGACCGCGCCGAAAACGCCGGTCGGATTCTTTCAGATTGGCGGCGGCATCGCGGGCGACTTCCCGATCTGCGTGGTGCCGATGCTGCACCAGGATCTTCACCGAACGAACGTTCCGCTCTGGGGCTACTTCTGCCAGATCAGCGATTCGACGACGAGTTACGGGTCGTACTCAGGTGCGGTGCCGAACGAGAAGATCACGTGGGGCAAGCTCGGAATCGACACGCCAAAGTACATCATCGAAAGCGACGCTTCGATTGTGGCGCCGCTGGTGTTTGCGATGATCCTGGGCTGGTAGTTACGGGCAAAGGGCTACGGGCAAAGGGCAACGGGCCACGGGCAACGGGCAAAGGGCAAAGGGCTACGGGCAAAGGGCAACGGGGGGAGTTAGAACAGGACGATTCTTCGGAGCTGGAGCTGCGGCGAGTAACGGGTCGAGCGCGTGACGCGCACTTCGGTGGCGCCGTGCTTGTCGGTCGCGCCGATCTTGGGGCCCGCGCGCGTGAACCAATCGGTTCCGTCGGCGCGGTAGGCGTACACCGCGGCGCCGAGATAGAGTGGCCCCCGCAGCGCGTACTGCCCTTCGATGGTATCGAGGAGCCACTGATCGGTTCCCGCATCATTGATCGCGACGTAACGCTGCACGTAGAGTGAGCCCGTGAACTTTCCCTTTGTGTCCAAGGCGAGTACCGCGGGCTCGGCGTAGGTGGCATCGGTCGCCTTGCCCACGCCCGCCAAGGCGTAGAACGTGATGTCACCCAGCCGAGCGAAGCGGACGCCAAGAGCCGCCGCGCCTTCGTTGTAATCCCCGCCGTCCAGGCGCAGATAGTTGGCCTGCGCGACAAACCGCCCGCCGGCGAGTGATCGCGCGTAGATGAAGTTCTGATAGACCACGTCGCCATGGCGGTCGAGCTCGGCGACGCGCAGGTCGAGCGTGTTGTCCTGTGCGCCGAGATTCGATGCAACGATCGCGAAGAGTGCGAGTGTCTTTCTCAACGTTCTAGCTATTGGAAATGAGGGCCCGCGTCGCCGGATGCCGCGGGTTGTCGAGTATCTCCTTCGGTGTTCCGGTTTCCATGACCAGTCCGTCCGCAAGAATGACCACGCGATCGGCGAATCCGCGAACGAAATCGAGGTCGTGCGTACTGATGAGCAGTCCGCGGCCTTCCGCGGCCAATGCGCGGAGCGTTTCGCCGAGCGCGCCGCGGCGCGCGGGATCGAGCGCCGAGGTGGGTTCGTCCATGAGGAGCACGAGCGGATCCATGGCGAGTGCACGCGCAATCGCAGCACGCTGGGCCTGACCGCCGGAAATCTCCCGTGGGTAGGCGCGCGCGCGTTCGGCGATGCCCAGCGAGCCGAGCAGCTTCATGGCCGCCTCGTCGGCACGACTTCGCGGCCAGCCCAGGACGTGCATCGGCGCGAGCGTCACGTTGTCGAGCACGGTGAGGTGCTCGAAAAGCGCGTGACTCTGAAAAACGAGGCCGAGTTTGCGCCGGAATTCGCGCAGGCGCGATTCCGGAGGAACGGGTCCGGGGTGCAGCTCGAATCCGCCGACGCCGATGGTCCCCGCGCTGAACGACTGCAGTGCGGCGACGCTGCGCAGAATCGTGGTCTTTCCCGCTCCCGAGAGTCCCATGAGCGCACAGGTTTCGCCGCGTGCGACATCGACGTCGACACCGCGCAGAACCTCGACCGTTCCGCGAACGGCGCGGAGTCCGCGAACGGAGAGTGCGTGACCGTTCGGCGCGTTCATGACATGCTCCAGCGCCGTTCGAGCCGCCGCGCAAACCGCGACAGCGGAAGCGAGAACGCAAGGTAGACGAACGAGCACAGAATGCCCGGAACGACCCAGCTCCCGATGTTCGTCGCGTAAATCGCGGTCTGCTTCGTGAGCTCGACCACGGTGATCACCGAGACGAGTGACGAATCCTTGAGCAGCGCGACGAAATCGTTGGTCATCGGCGCGAGCGCGAGCCGCAGCGCCTGCGGACCCCGCACGAGCCGCAGGATCTGCATCTCGCTCAAGCCGAGCGTGCGCGCGGCTTCGAGCTGCACGGGCGGAATGGCCTCGAGCGCAGCGCGGTAAATCTCGGACTCGTACGCCGCGTAATTGAGGCCAAGGCCGAGAATGGCCGCGAGCATCGCCGGCAGGCGCACGACCGACGAGAGACCGTAATACAGCACGAACAACTGGAGAAGAACGGGCGTTCCACGAATCACTTCGACGTACGCGGCCAGCACCACGCGGAGCGCGAGCGGCCCGTACACCCGGCCCGCCGCGATGAGCAGGCCCATCGCCACCGCGAGCGCCATGGCGACGCACGAGAGCAACAGCGTGATCACCGCCGCACGGAGCAGCGACGGGATGTACGACGCCACGGTCGCGCGCGCCGCGCCCTGCGCGGGAAGTGTTCCCGCCGTGCTGTCGGTTGTCCGGGCGGTGAGCAGGCCGTTCACGTACATCGCCTGCGCGTCGGTCCACACGTTCCACTTGCGCATGATGCGCTCGACGGAACCATCGCGCATGCCGTCCAGCAGAATCCTGTTGACCGAGTCGCGCAGCGCGCTGTTCGCGCGCGCCATCACGCCCACATAAAACGCCGGCGCGATCGGATCGCGCTGAATGACGAACCCGCCCGTGCGGCGCAGCGAGCGGTCGGCGATGATGTTGTCGAGCAGCACGCCGTCGACACGCCCGGCGACGAGATCCGAGTAGGGATGCACGTCATCGTCATATGAAACCGGAATGAGCCCGGAGCGCTTTTGCTCATCGAGCAGCAGTCCGTACGCAATCGTCGATCCGAGCGTCGCGACACGGTGACCGGCGAGATCACCGAGCTTCCGAAAACGCGCGGTGTCGGAGGGACGTACCGCGAGCACTTCCTGGAATTCGTAGTAGGGAAGCGTCAGTGCGTGCTGTGCCGCGAGATCGGGCCGTTCCTCGACGCCCGACAGGCCAATGTCGAAATCGCCGCGCTCGACCGACTGCTGAATCGATGCCCACGCCACCTGCACGAACTGCGGCTCGCGGTGCAGGCCCTTCGCGATCAGCTCTGCGATCTCGACGTCGAAACCGCGAACGCGCGAGGGATCAGCCGGATCGGCCTCGACGAAAGGGGCGCCGCCTTCAGCATCGCCGCCCCAGCGAAGCGGCGGCGATGGCGTCCGTGAAGTTCCGGGCCCAGACGTGCACGCCGCGCAGAGCGCAGCAGCAACCGCGAGCCGGACAGAGAATGCGTTCAACTCGTCGCGTTTTCGTGTGGCGAACATCTTAATGCGCACCGCGCGCAGCGGAAGTACTCTTCGGCATGCCGGGCATTCGTCGCGCCGCATTGGTCGCGCTCCTCATCAACAGCGCAGTTGCCGGTGCCCAATCGGCGCCGCCCGTGCGGAACGGTCTGGCCGAGATCTGGAGCATGCCGGCCGACACTGCGCGGTTCACCGCTCCGTATGCGATCGCCGTAACGGGACCGGATTGCTTCGTGTGGGTCGCTGACTCGGCGAGCGGCGCATGGCGCGTGCCGTGCGACGGGAGTGCCACGGTGCGAGTCACGGACGCGGACACGAGCGGCGTGCGCGCGCCCGCCACGCTGTCCGCCCGCCCGTCCGCCGAACAAGTGCTGCATGGCATCACGCTACCGCTCCCGACAGGAACCCAGTCCGAGATGATCGTTCAGGATGAGAGCGCAGACGCCGCCTGGGTTCTCCTCGCCGGCGCCCGCGGCGTGCCGCGCACGTGGCTCTTCTGCACGCTCTCGGCCACGAGCGTCTGTCGCTCCCTCGTCGTGCCGCACCAGGGCGACGTGGTGGGCGCCGCGTTTCACGCGAGCGCCGTCTACGCCATCGAGCGGCTCGCGGACGGCATGCTGCGGATCGCGAAATACGGCGCGCCGTAGGAGCGCTGCGGCCGCCCTTTCCCCCCGCCTTTACGGCGATATAGATTCGAGTCAGGTGATGGCGCCCGGCCGCGAATCCGCTGGCCGGGCGCCCCTTTTTCACTCAGTCAATGGGTCAGCGCATGTTTGACGCGCTCAGGAAGAAACTTCAGGACGAAGCGGAACGGCTCCGGTACGAGCTCAACGTCACGCTCCCGGCGGAGATTCGTCGCGCCGTGGAAATGGGCGACCTCCGCGAGAATAGCGAATACAAGGCGGCGCTCGAGCGTCAGCGTTTCGTGCAGGCCCGGCTCGGCCATCTCGGCGAACGCATCGGCAAGCTGTCCGACATCGACCTCGACAAGATTCCGACGGACCGCGTCGGTCTGGGTTCGCGCGTGGTCGTGCTCGATTTGCAGGTGCAGGTGAAGGAGACGTACCACCTCGTGATCGGGGACTCCGACGATTTCGAGGAGGGACACGTGACGATCTCGTCACCGATCGGGAAATCGCTGCACGGCAAGGCGCTGGGCGACGAAGTCCTGCTCAAGCTCCCGGCGAAAACGCGACGCCTCAAGATCGTCGAGCTCGCCACGATCCACGAGGCGAAGTAGGCGCGCTATCGCGGCTGGCCGTCGATCGCGAACACGCGCCGCGCATCGGCGAGAAACGCGGCAATCGCGGCCGCGACGTCGTTCGCTGACCACCCGAGCAGCGGCGCCATCGTAGCGGCAACGGAAACCGCGGTGCTTTCGCCATGGTCGCGCGACTCGAACGCCACGTGCGTGCGTCGCATGAGCACGTCGGAAAGCGTCAGCGCGTGCTCGAACCGCACGGCGTGAACAACCTCCGCGAGAATCGCATCGCTCGACAGGGCGATGCGTTTGCGAAGCCGCGGATCGTGATCGCCGAGTGCCCAGATTGCGCGCCACTCCGTGCCGTGGGCGTGAACGAGATTCGCGGCGACCGCTGCGTCACCACACACCTCGGACGCCGCATCGATCTCATCCTGCACGCTTTCCAGATCGCCGCCGGGAAGCACCGCGCGGGCGGTGTCGCTCCGCCTCTTGCGCCGCAGTTTCTTGGCTACAACGTCGACGATTTCCTCCGCCATCGCCCGATACGTCGTGAGCTTGCCTCCCGAGACGTTGATGACGCCATGCGTCCCCATGTCGATCTCGTGCTCGCGAGACTGATCTGACGGCGCCGCCGGCTTTGATGACGCGACAAGCGGCCGAATGCCCGCCCAGGCGCTCACCACGTCGGCTTCCGAAAGCGCCGCTCTCGGGAAGAAGTGGTTCGCCGCTTCGAGCAGGTACGCCATATCCGCGACGTCGGCGCGCACCTCCTGGGGACCGGCGGCAGTGCGGGTGTCCGTCGTGCCGAGCATCGCGTAGCGTCCGGCAGGCAAGGCGAACACCACGCGCTGATCCCGGGGATGCAGCAACGTCAGGGCGCCGGTGTTGCCAAGGCGCTCGCGGGGGATGAGCACGTGTACGCCCTTCGTCCCGCGAACGGCTTCAGGCGCGGCGGGATTCTCCATGGTGCGCACATCGCTCGTCCACGGTCCCGTCGCATTGACGACGACGCGCGCGCGCAGGGTCATCGTGATCCCGGCCAGCTCGTCCTGCACCACAACGCCATCGACGCGCCGGCCGGTGCGCGTGAGGCCCGTGACGCGAGCGTGGTTCAGGAGCCTTGCCCCCGCTCGTTCCGCGTCGAGCGCGGTCGCGAGGGTGAGACGCGCATCGTCCGTCGCGGCATCCCAGTACGTCGCGCCGCCCTTCAGCTCTTCCCGAAGAAGGGCCGGTTCCCGCTCGAGCACATCGTCAGCCGCGAGCCGTTTGTGCTTGCCGACGTTCCGGTACATCGCGAGCACGTCGTACATGAGAAGCCCGGCGCCGATCTCCCATCGTGCCAGGCGCTGGTGATCGTAGACGGGCCAGGTGAACCGAAGCGGCCGCACGAGGTGCGGCGCGGCGTCGAGGAGGCGGCGGCGTTCGCGCGAGGCCTCGAAGACGAGGTGAAACCAGCCGTGCTCCAGATACCGCACGCCCCCGTGCACCAACCGCGACGAGCGGGACGACGTCCCGGCGGCGAAATCGTCGCGCTCGATGAGCGCCGTCCGGAATCCACGGCGCGCGGCGTCGCGCGCGACACCGGCGCCGACGATCCCGCCCCCGATCACGACCACGTCGAATTCGGCGTCCGAAATTGCGCGCAGCGCGTCTGCGCGAGGTAGCAACGGCGTCATGTGATCCGTAACTTTCCCATCAATGACCACCTACGGACAAGGGCGGCGCGTTGCAATTGTCGCCGGTGTGCGCACACCGTTTGCGCGCGCGGGGTCGTCATTCCGGACGCTGTCGGCCATCGATCTCGGCAAGCATGCCGTCAGCGAGCTCGTCCAGCGTACGGCGCTCGACGCGAACGAGATCGACCTGCTCGTGTTCGGGACCGTCGTGCCGAACGTGCTTGCGCCGAACATCGCGCGCGAGATCGCGCTGATGCCGCTGCTGCCCAAGGGCCTCGACGCGTTCTCGGTGAGCCGGGCGTGCGCGTCGGCCAACCAGGCCATCACCAACGCGGCCGACCAGATTGCCCTCGGGCACGCGGACGTTGCGATCGCGGGAGGCGCCGAATCCCTGTCGGCCGTGCCGGTGCTCCATTCGCGCGCGTTCGCCGACGCGCTCGTCGCGGCGTCACGCGCGAAGAGCCTGTCGCTTCGGCTCCGCGCGCTCGCCAAGATCCGTCCCCGCGACCTCGTTCCCGTCACGCCCGCCATCGCCGAGCCCACGACCGGCGAGACCATGGGTCAGTCCGCCGAGAAGATGGCGAAGATCAACCACATTCCCCGCGGTGAGCAGGACGCCTTTGCACTGCTTTCGCACCGGAACGCGGCCGCGGGCACGGCGGACGGGCGGCTCACGGCGGAGATCGCGCCGGTATACGTGGCACCCGCGTACGACCAGGTCCTGGCCACCGACAACGGGGTTCGCACCGACACGTCGCTCGAGCAGCTGGCGGCGCTCAAGCCGGTGTTCGACCGGAATTATGGCACGGTGAGCGCGGGCAATTCGTCGCCGCTGACCGATGGCGGCGCCGCCGTGCTCCTCATGCGCGAAGAAAAAGCACGCGCGCTCGGCTACGAACCGCTCGCATACATTCGCTCGTACGCATACGCCGCGCTGGATCCGGGTGAGCAGTTGCTGCAGGCGCCGGTGCTCGCGGCGCCCGTCGCGCTCCAGCGCGCGGGCCTCTCGCTCGGTGACATCGATCTCGTCGAAATGCACGAGGCATTCGCGGCGCAGGTGCTGTCGAATCTCCGGGGATTCGAATCGCAGGCATGGGCGGAGCGAGCGGGGGTGTCGCATCCGATCGGCGCGGTGGACCGCTCGAAGCTCAATGTCATGGGTGGCTCGATCGCCATCGGGCATCCGTTCGGCGCGACCGGCGCCCGCATCACGACGACGCTCGTGAACGAGCTCAGGCGGCGCGGCGGCCAGTTCGGACTCATGACCGTCTGCGCCGCCGGCGGACTCGGCTTCGCAATGGTGGTGGAGCGCACATGAGCGACGCGCTGCGAATCGAGATCGCCGACGGGGTCGCGCTGGTCACGTTCGATCTCCCCGGCGAGCCCGTGAACAAGTTCACGCGCGATGTGATCACGGAGTTCACGGAAATGCTCGACCGCTTCGACCGCGACGAGAGCATCGGCGCCGCGGTGCTCGTGAGCGGCAAGGCCGACGTGTGGATCGCCGGCGCCGACATCGAGGAATTTCTTGCGTTCCGCACTGCCGATGGCGCGGCCGGGATGTCGCGCAGCGCGCAGGCCCTGGTGGATCGGGTCGAGCGGGGGCGGGTGCCGGTCGTGGCCGCGATTCACGGCGCGTGCCTGGGTGGCGGCCTCGAGCTCGCGCTGGCGTGCGCGCACCGCATTGCGACCGACCATCCGAAGACGGTCCTCGCACTTCCCGAGACGCAGCTCGGGCTTATCCCCGGCATCGGCGGAACGCAGCGCCTCCCGCGCGTGGTCGGACTCACCACAGCGCTCGACATGATTCTGACCGCGCGCAACGTGCGCGCGAAGAACGCCCTCAGGTCGGGGCTCGTGGATGAAATGGTTCACCCGGCGATTCTGCGCGAGATCGCCATGCAGCGCGCGCGGGAGTTCACGAGCGGCGCGCGGTCCGTGCAGCACCCCTCGCGCCACCGCTCGACGATGGAGTTGCTGCTCGAGGCGAATCCGCTCGGCCGGGCGGTCGTGTTCCGGAGAGCACGCGCGGCGGCGCTGGCCAGATCGCGGGCGAACTATCCGGCGATTCCGGCAGCCATCGACGCCGTCGAGGCGAGTTACGGAAACCGGGGAGCGGGTTTCGAAACCGAAGCGCGCCTCTTCGGCGAAATGGCGATGTCGCCGGCGTCGAAGGAGCTCGTGTTCCTCTTCTTCGCAACGACGTCACTCAAGAAGAGTGGCCCGGCCGTGGCGCCGATGCCCGTCGAACGCATCGGCGTGCTCGGCACCGGCTTCATGGGCGCGGGAATCGCGGCGATCGCGGCGCAGCAGGGAATTCCGGTCCGATTCAAGGACAACAAGCACGAAGCGGTGCTCAAGGGACTCGCGTCAGTTCGTGACGTGCTCAAGGATGCACTGACGCGCAAGCGCATTACGAAACAGCAGTTCACGGACCAGATGTCACTGGTGTCGGGCACGGTCACGTACGACGGATTCCGTAACGTCGACCTCGTGATCGAAGCCGTATTCGAGGATCTCACAGTCAAGCACACGGTGCTCCGTGAGGTGGAAAAGCAGCTTCCGCCGCACGCGGTGTTCGCCACGAACACGTCGACGATTCCGGTCGCGCACATTGCCGAGGCGTCGGCGCGACCCGATCGCGTGATCGGCATGCATTTCTTCTCGCCCGTACCGAAGATGCCGCTGCTCGAGGTGATCGTGACACCGGCGACATCCGAAGAAACGGTCGCGACCGCGCTGGCGCTCGGGCGGAGGCTCGGAAAGACCGCGATCGTGGTGCACGACAGTCCCGGCTTCTACGTGAACCGCATTCTGGCGCCGTACGTGAACGAAGCCGGCCGGCTGCTCGATGAAGGCGTCGCGATCGACGTCCTCGATCGCGCGCTCGTCGACTTTGGCTTCCCGGTCGGGCCGATCACACTGATCGACGAAGTGGGGCTCGATATCGCCAGCAAGTCGGGAAAGATCATGCACGACACGCTCGGTGACCGGCTCTCGCCGGCGCGATCCCTCGTGAGCGTCGTCGAGGCCGGCCGTCTCGGGCGGAAAGGCAAGAGCGGCTTCTATTCCTACGACGCCGCGGGAAAGAAGGGGGCCGTTGACCCGTCGGTCTACGAGCTCCTGCCGATGAAACGACAACATGTGGAAATGCACACCGACGAAATCCAGGGCCGGTGCGTATTGGCGATGGTGAATGAAGCCGTGCGGTGCCTGGAGGGGGGCGTGCTTGGCGCGCCGCGCGACGGAGACGTCGGCGCGGTGTTCGGCATCGGCTTTCCTCCATTTCGCGGGGGTCCGTTCCGGTACATCGATGCGCTCGGTGCTTCGCGTGTCGTGGAGATGCTCGAACGACTCGACCGCGAGCATGCAGGGCGCTACACTCCGGCGCCGCTCCTTGTTGACATGGCGCGCAGCGGCGGCCGGTTCTATCCGGCGACGGGGAAACCCGTGGAATGACCTCAATTGCGGAGTTACACGTGAATCGGCAATTCGCAGTCGGTGCGTTCGCGCTTGCGGCGCTGCTCGCGCCGGCGCTGGTGAGCGCGCAGGGCACGCCCAAACCCGCCGTGCCAGCGGCGGCAACAGCTGCCGGGTGGCCGCAGACGCGCGCCGAGCGCTCGAACTACAAGGAGACGTCGACGTACCAGGACGTGGTCGATTTCGTCGATTCCCTGCAGGCGAAGGCCGCGGGCCGGGTCTGGGTCGGCTCGATCGGGCGCACGACGGAAGGGCGCGATTTGCCGTTCATTGTCGCGTCGCGTCCGCTGGTAACGACGCCGGCCGAGGCCAAGCGCCTGCGTCGCCCGATCGTGTATGTGCAGGGCAACATCCACGCCGGCGAAGTCGAGGGGAAAGAGGCGTTGCAGGCGGTTGTCCGAGATCTCGTCATGAAAGCCGGACCGTCGGTCCTCGATTCGATCGTGCTCGTGGCGGTCCCGATCTACAATGCCGACGGCAACGAGCGATTCGCTCCGCAGGCGCGCAACCGCGGCGCCCAGAACGGACCCGAAATGGTCGGGCAGCGTCCCAATGCGAAGGGCTTCGATCTCAACCGTGATTACATCAAGGCCGAAGCCCCGGAAACGCGCGCTTCGCTTGCCATGTTCAACGCGTGGGATCCCGACGTCTTCGTCGATCTGCACACGACCGACGGGTCGATGCATGGATACGCACTGACGTATTCACCGTCGCTGAATCCCGCCGCGGGCCTCGCGTCGACCACGTTTGGCGGCGCGTTCGCGCGCGATTCGCTGCTCCCGGTCATCCGGCGGCGCATGCAGGCGAAGTACAATTTCCCGATCTTCGATTACGGGAATTTCGGAGAGGGTTGTGCGAATCCCGGTCGCGGCGGTGATCCGACGGCCGGTGGTCGCGGGCGCGGCGCCGGTGGGGCAGGCGCGGCCGGAGGAGCGGGACGGGGAGCGGGACGCGGTGGTGACTCGAGCGCGGCGGGCGCGGCGCGCGGCGGCGCAGGTGGCGGCGGCGGCCGCGGGCGTGGAGCCGCGCCGGACACGATGCCCACCCGGTGGTGCACGTACGAGCATTTGCCCCGCTATGGCACGAACTACTACGGCCTCCGCGGCCGCGTTTCGATCCTCAGCGAGGCGTATTCGCACGATCCGTTCGAGCGCCGCGTGAAGTCGACGTATGCGTTCGTGCAGGAGATTCTCTCGATCGCCGCGGAAAAACGCGCGTCGATTCTCGGCCTCGCCGAGCGCAGCGACAGAAATCTCGCGCAGGGTATGCAGAAGGACGTGCCGATTCGGTCCCAGATGACGCAGAAGCCGCTGCAGCTGCCGGTGTCGTTCGAGGTGATTCTGCAGCGCGCGCAGGGCGATACCGCGCGTCTGGAGCCCGGCATCAGCGCGAACAACAAGCGCACCGGACGCTTCAAGAGTCCGGTGATGTCGGTGTACGACCGCTTTGATCCAACGCTCACGATTCAGGCGCCGATGGCGTATCTGATTCCGGCGATCGGCGCGGACTCGGCGGTCGCGTTGCTCCGCCTGCACGGCGTCGTTGTCGAGCGGTTGCGCGCCGGGTGGACCGGCGATGGCGAATCGTTCACCGTCGATACCATTTCGAAGGGCAGCTTCTCCGGGAGTCCGACGACGCGCGTCGCCGGTCACTGGAGCAAGGCTACCGTGGACGCGCCCGCGGGCGCGTATGTCGTGCGCACGTCCCAGCCGCTTGGCGTGCTCGCCGTGTACCTCCTCGAGCCCGAGTCGGATGACGGCTTGAGTTTCTGGCACCACTTTGACGCTCTGTTGTCAGTCGGTCGTGAACACCCGGTTGCGCGCATCCGCGCAGCGGTGACGGCGCCGGCGTGGATCGTCCCGTAACCGACCTGATGCTCCGATCGACATTTCTCTATCTCTCGCGCCAACCCAGCATTTTCAAATTCGTTCGCCGCAATCGTCTCGCCCGCGCTTTCGCCCGCCGCTTCGTGGCGGGCGAAACCGCGGATGAGGCGATTGCGGCGGTGCGCGCGCTCAACGCCAAAGGCATCACCGCCTCGCTCGACCTGCTTGGCGAGTCGGTCACGAACGAAGCCGAAGCACGCGCGGCGGGCGATGCGTATCTCGACCTGCTGAACCGCATCGAGAAGAGCGGCGTTGACGCCAACGTCTCGCTCAAGCTCACGCAGATGGGAATGGACCTCAACGAAGACCTCTGCGTCGACATCGTGGGCAAGGTGCTGGTCAAGGCCAAAAAAATGAGCTCGTTCGTGCGGCTCGACATGGAGTCGAGCGCGTACACGCAGCGCACGCTGGATCTGTTCGGCAACCGGCTGTACCCGCCGTATTCCGCGAACGTCGGCATCGTGCTGCAATCGATGCTGCGGCGCACGTCGGCCGACGTCGACCGCGCGATCGCCCAGCGGGCGCGCGTCCGGCTCTGCAAGGGCGCGTATCTCGAGCCCGCGACCGTCGCGTTCCCGGACAAGAAGGACGTGGACGCGAACTACATCACGTGCATGCAGGCCCTGCTCGAACGCGGCAACTACCCGGGCATCGCCACACACGACGAGCGCATCATCCAGGAAACGATCCGGTTTGCGAAGGAGAAGAACATCTCCGCGGACCGTTTCGAATTTCAGATGCTGTACGGCGTGCGCCGCGATCTGCAGGAACAGCTCGTGCGCGACGGATGGCGAATGCGCGTCTACGTGCCGTTCGGCACGCAGTGGTATCCATATCTGATGCGCCGTCTGGCTGAGCGGCCCGCGAACGTCGCCTTCATCATGGGCAACGTCGTGCGCGAAACATTCAGCCGAAAGTCGTGACTCGCGTATTCGCTGTGCTGCTGTGATCGACGTGCCCGGCCGTCATCTTCCCCCTGACCGGAGTGCCGGTGACGAGTCCACGCTGGGCGGCTACATGGCGGTGCACGCACGGCCGGCCGCGTTCGACGGACCGGATGGGCTGCCGTACAGCGTGGAGATCATGGTGGACGAAACGCGGAATGCCGAACGACCGTTTGGTGCGTACCTGATGTTCCTGCAGTGGCGCCGTGTTGGACCGGCGGGCGTCGACACACATGTCGAGACGGACTATCTCGTGTTCGCCGATACAGCCGCGGCCGCGCGCGCGGAGCTTGGCCGCATGTCTCTGCACGACGTGAAGGACCATTTGGACGCGCTCGTGCGCGAGCGGAAGGGAGACGGTGGGCGCCGCTGGTACGACGCGATGCGCGACGAGGCCGGAGACACCGAATGACCGAACACATGCGCGGCGTCGTGCTCGAAGGCAGGGGCGGAGTGTGGCGCGTGCTCGAGGCCAGCGGCGTGGTCCGCGATGCGGCGATGCGCGGCAGACTGAAACAGGAAGGCGGCGTCAAGCTCGCCGTCGGCGACGACGTCGACATCGAATGCGACGCAGCAACGTCGGCATGGACGATCACGTCGGTGCACGAGCGCCGCTCGCGCCTCGCGCGGCGTGCCCCCGGCGACCGGCCCATGGAACGCGTCGTGATCGCGAACGTCGACCAGGTGATTGTCGTGTTCGCGTTCGTGAAGCCGGAGCCACACGCCCGGATGATCGACCGGTTTCTCGTGATCGCCGAGGCAAACGGGATTGCGGCGCGACTGATCATGAACAAGAGTGAGCTGGTTGACGACGCCACCGCGCGCGCGTTCACCGATCCGTACGAGCGCGCGGGCTATCCGGTGCACTTCACGAGCGTGAAGGCGACGCGCGGGCTCGACGGGCTGCGCGAGGCGCTCCACGACCGCACGTCGGCGCTGGCGGGCCCGAGCGGGGTCGGAAAAACGTCCCTGCTCAACACGGTGTTTCCGGGAGCGGACCTCCGCGTCGGCGAGATCAGCGAATCGGTGAACAAAGGAAGGCACACGACGGTCGGCGCGAGGCTCCTTCCCCTTCCCGGCGGCGGATTTGTCGCTGACACGCCGGGGCTGCGCGAAGTCGGGCTATGGGGAATCGCGTCGGCGCAGGTCGCGTCCTGTTTCCCGGAATTCCGGCCGTTCCTCGATCACTGCCGGTTTGGCGACTGCGCGCACGACGCCGAGCCGGGGTGCGCCGTGCGTGAAGCAATCTCGCGCGGGGAAGTCACTGCGGCCCGGCACTCATCCTATCTCGCGCTCAGGGCGGAACTGGCGGCTCTGGAAAAGGCTCAGTTCTAGCCCGGTGTTGTGCAGCTCACTCTGCGCATCGGAAAATCAACGCCGCGCTTTCCGTTCGGGCCGGTTCCCTCGATGCGGGCGACGAGCGAATCCGTGCCGCGCTTCCGGTAGCTGATTCGCTGCGGAAAGTCGTGCGCGAGGTTTTCAAAGACGAGCGCCGTGTCCGAGACTTCGATGGCGGGGAACTCGGTCTCGTGCTGCCCCGACGGCAGCGCCACATAGATGAGTTTCCCGTTCTCGGCGCGAATGCGGAGGTGCTCGAACTCGATCGCGCGCGTGCCATTCGAGGTTCGGCTACCGCCGACCATGAGATCGGCCGCCGGCGGCATCCACATTTCGAGCGTGGAGCGTCCGGCGGCCCGCTGCTCCCAGCATCCCGCGAGCCAGCGCGCCTTCTCGAGTGGAGCGCCCTGCATGAAGACGGCCAGTCCAAGAACGGGAAGCGTGCGGCGCATGAGCAATGGGGACCGTGGTTGAGGACGACGAATGGTGCGCGTGCGCGTGCGTGCGGAATTGTACGAATACGACACTACGCGTTCGCGCCGAGGAACGCGCGCGCGAGCGCCGGATCGCGCTGGAAGAACCGGGACGGTGCGTCACCGGCGAACGCGCGGAATTCGCGGATCATGTGCGCCTGGTCGAAGTAGCCCGCATCCTGCGCCACGCGGCTCCATGTGCCGCACGGCGTCTGCTCCAGCATGCGGAAGGCACGGCGAAACCGGAGTGCCTTCCTGAGCGCGACCGGGGCGAGCCCGGTCGCGGCGAGGACACGGCGTTCGACCGAGCGTACGCTCATGCGCGCCTCTCTGGAAAACTCGCGGACCGAAGGCGCGCGGCGCCCCGCGGCGCACACCGCCGCGCGGGCGACCGGATCCACGCCGCGAACCACGGACGCGAGCGCGGGCGCGAGCGCTGCGGCGCGCGCGTCGGCCGTCTGCGCGTACGAGAGAGCCTCCCGCAGGCGCACGGTGAGCCGGGCGTCAACTGCGGAGAGGGGCGCGACGTCGTCCGTAAGCTCGGCGAGTGGCGCGCGAAGCAATGCGCTCGCCGCAGCGGTGCGCAGGCGAATCCCCACCACGTCGATCTCGCCCAGCGGAACGATGTGGAGGGGTGCCGTGAGCTGCCCGGCGACGAGGGCGTCGGCCTGCGGGCTGACAGAACCGTCGCCGTGTACCCGGGCAAACGGATCTGCGAAGTGCAGGATGATGTCGATCCGTCCGTCACAGACCACCGGCTCCGCGCGCGCGTCCCGTGCATTCCCGCGCAGGAACCAGAAGCAGTGTACGATCTGGTCGAGCGGCGGCGGCGGGAGACGTTCGGTGTATTGCACGAGTGACGTGAGCAGTGCGTGAGGGTACTAAGTTGCAGCGACGTCGGCCGAGCCACCAACGCGAACCGTGCGAATTCCGTTTCTGATCGTTGCCTCCGCAGTGACCGTTGCGTGTTCCGATGGTCCCACGGCGCCGCTCGACCACGATTTCACGATCGGCGTCGGCGAGACGGCCCACATCAGCGGTACCGATCTCTCGCTCAAGTTTGTGGTGGTCACGGAGGACTCCAGGTGTCCGGCAACGGTCGAATGTGTGTGGGCCGGCAACGGGCAGATCCAGGTTGCGGCATCTTCGGGCGGGCAAACCTCGACGCTGTACTTCAACACCGCTCAGGGGCCCAACGAGATCGTGACCGGCGGGTACCGGGTCCGGCTCACCGCGCTCCTGCCCGCGCGCTCCGGCTTCGCGCCCATTCCCGCGGGGAGTTACCGCGCGACATTCGTCGTCACGCAGAGCGGAACTGTGTGCACTGAGGAAGCGAGGCCCGCCCTGTCGATCGGCCTCGCAGACTCCGTGACGGGGCGAAGCACCGGCTTCAGCAACGTGAGCATCGTCGCGCGCGACGGCGCGTACGCCGACTCCGTCACGCAAGCCACCTACCCGGCCGCGCCCTTCAATGGGCCGGTCTCTCTGGCGTATGAGCACCGAGGCACGTACACCGTCACAGTTCGCGCCGACGGCTATGCGCCCTGGCAGCGTTCGGGTGTCGTCGTGACGGGTGACCAGTGTCACGTGGCGACGGTCAGTCTGCTCGCACGCCTCGCGAATTAAAGAGCGAAAACCGGCCGCTGGTGCTACCCTGTGGGCGGCCGGGGGGACATTTTCAGTATCCCCCCGACATTGCCGCCGGAAGTTTGCTGTCCCTGAATGCCTGAAGCCGCGTTGAGCTGCCCACAGTGCGGAACCCCGTACGGCGCGAACGACACGTTCTGCGCCCGGTGCGGTGCGCGAGTGACCCCGGCTCCTCCAACCATGGGAGGCCAGCCGACGCCGGTCCTGGACGGCACGCAGGTGGGTGTGCACCTCCGCGACGACGAGGACCTGATGCTCGAGAAGATCCGCTCGAGCACGGTCGGCGAATACGAAGTGCGCGGCCTGCTCGGGCGCGGCGGCATGGCGAGCGTGTTCGTGGCGTACGACCTCACGCTCAACCGGAAAGTCGCGCTCAAGGTGATGCATCCCGGCCTTCTGGGCGACGCCGGCATGCGGGAACGCTTCCGCCTCGAAGCCCGCATGGCGGCACGGCTCGACCATCCAAACGTGGTCACCGTGCACGCGGTCAAAGAGCGCAGCAACATCATCTTCTTCGATCTCAAGCTGATCGACGGGACGTCGCTGGACCGCCTCCTCCGTCACCGGAGCGGGCCGATGCCGGTCAAGGTCGCGCGCTGGGCGATCGCGAAGATCGCGGACGCCCTGCACTATGCGCATGGCGAAGGCGTTGTCCATCGCGACATGAAGCCCGCGAACGTGATGGTCGAGCGGCGTGGCGACTGCATCGTCATGGACTTCGGCATCGCCAAGGCGAAAGAGTCGCCGCACCTCACGATGACCGGAGCGGTCGTCGGAACGCCCGCGTACATGAGTCCGGAGCAGTGCGTCGGCGAAGAGGTCACGGCGTCGAGCGATCAGTATTCGCTCGGCATCATGGCGTACGAGGTGCTCACGGGAAACGTGCCGTTCACGGGGTCGATGCTGCAGATCCAGCTCGGCCACGTGGAGAAGGCGCCGACACCCATCCACGAAATCGTTCCGGAGATTCCGAAGGACGTCTCCGCGGTCGTGATGCGCATGCTCGCGAAGTCCCCTGCGGACCGGTGGCCGCACCTCGCCGATGCGGCCGAAGCGCTCATCGAAGGACTGGGCGCCAGCGATGCGCAGATGCGGAAGGAAATGGCGCTGCTCGTTCACGAGCTTCCCGAAGAGGCCGGGCGCGCGCTTCCCCAGACGCCGAACAGCCCGACGCCGCGGATCGTCGGCCCTGACGGGAAGGGCACGCAGCCGATCGCCGCCGCGCCGCGCGTGCAGGATCAGTCGACGCAGGTGATGGAGTCGACCGTCGTGGCCGCCGAGGCCGCGTACCAGACACCAGAAGCGTCGCAAACCGCCGTTTCAGCGGGTACGCGTGCCCGAAGCCGAAAACCGTTCATCATTGCCGGCGCCGCGGTGCTCGTCGCGATCATCGGCATCATCGCGATCAAGGGCGGGGGAAGCAGCGCAGCGACCGGTGCGGCGCCCATGGGACGCAGCGACAGTGCGGCGCGCGCGCGTGTCGACTCGGTCACGCGCAATCAGCAGCTCGAGAACAGCGACACCAACATCGTGCGCGTGGGTGTGAATCCGATCACGGCGACGATCTCCGTCGGCGATTCGCTGCAGCTCGCTGCGCTCGCGTTCAACCCCACCGGCGAAACGGTGAAGCGCACCGTGCACTGGGAAAGCTCCGACACGGTCGCGGTCACGGTGAACGACAAAGGCTGGATTTTCGGGAAGCGGAAAACCACCGCCAACGAGCGCGTGTTCATCTACGCCACCGTCGCGAAGCGCAGCGGTACCGCGGTCGTCACCGTCAAGTAGGTCTCGAATGGGCGAAGGTGACCGGCCGCGCGTTGGCGTCGGCGTGCTCGTTCTGCGGAACGGACGCGTGCTGCTTGGCGAACGAAAAGGATCGCACGGCGCCGCGACGTGGGCGCCCCCTGGCGGGCATCTCGAGTACGGAGAGACCGTGGAGACGTGTGCCGCGCGCGAAGTGCTGGAAGAAACGGGGTTGGCGGTGAGCGACCTCGTGCGCGGGCCGTGGACCAACGACGTGTTCGACGCCGACCGCCGGCATTATCTCACGGTGTTTCTCATCGCGCGCAACGCGTCGGGTGAGCCGCGCGTCTGCGAGCCCGCAAAGTGCGCCCGGTGGGATTGGTTCGAGTGGTCAGCGCTGCCGGCGCCGCTTTTCGCCCCGATGGCGTCGCTCGTCGCGCAGGGTTTTCGTCCGTCCTGAGTATCCGAACACATGTCCGAGAATACTTCCAACGGTTACAAGCACCCCCAAGGTGCTTCATTCCGCGAGCGACTCAAAGCTGCGTCCGAGCTCCTCGAGGAAATCGTCGCCAATCGCGAGCTGCTGGTCGGTGTGTCACCCGAAGAGCGAGCGCGGCTGTCCGAAGCAGCCGGCCGCGTGTCGCGTCCCGATGCCATCGCGCGGCGACGCGTGGTGAAGGCCAGCAAGAAGCAGCGTCGTGTCGAGAAGGTCGCGATCGAGGAAAGCGTGCTCGCGGAGAGCGCGATCCGGAAACTCCGCCGCAAAGCGGTGTTCGCCGCGCCCAACATCTTTCCACCCGCGGAGTTCGAGCAGCGCGACGTCGACGATCCCGAGTTTCGTGAAGTGCTGGAGCCGCAGGTGTGCTACACGTGCAAGACACGCTACACGGCGGTCCACCACTTTTACGACCAACTCTGTCCCGACTGCGCGACGCTGAATTACCGGAAACGCACGGAGCTCGCGGACCTCAAGGGGCGCGTCGCGCTGCTCACGGGCGGCCGGGTGAAGATCGGTTATCAGGCGGGTCTCAAGCTGCTTCGCTGCGGTGCAACGCTGATCGTTACGACGCGGTTTCCCCGCGACGCCGCCGCCCGGTACGCGCGCGAGCCCGATTTCGAGCAGTGGGGACACCGCCTGCAGGTCTTCGGTCTCGATCTTCGGCACACGCCGAGCGTGGAAGCGTTCTGCAAGGTGCTGATGTCCACGCACGACAGGCTGGATTTCATCGTGAACAACGCCTGCCAGACCGTGCGCCGGCCGCCGGACTTCTACAAGCACATGATGGACGGTGAGCGCGCGGCGCTCGGCACGCTCTCCGAGCCTGCGCGGAAGCTGCTCGGCTCTTACGAAGGACTTCGCGGCTACCATCTCCTCCCAGAAGGCACCGAGACGCACGCGCCCGAACCGCTCATGGACGTCGCGGGCCTCACGCACGCGGCGGCGCTGTCGCAGGTGCGACTGCTGCCGGAAGAGGTTGCCGCGCAAAAGGATCTCTTTCCGGAGGGGCGGCTCGACCAGGACCTGCAGCAGGTGGACCTCCGCGAGCGCAACTCCTGGCGGCTGATGCTCGCCGAAGTGCCGACGGTGGAGCTTCTGGAGGTGCAGCTCGTGAACGCCATCGCGCCGTTCGTGCTAAACGCGCGACTCAAGCCGCTCATGACCCGCACGCCCGAGCACGACAAGCACATTGTGAACGTGTCGGCGGTGGAGGGGCAGTTTTACCGGAAGCACAAAACCACGCGCCACCCGCACACCAACATGGCCAAGGCGGCGCTCAACATGATGACGCGCACGTCGGCGGCCGAATACCACATCGACGGGATTCACATGAACGCAGTCGATACCGGCTGGGTCACGGACGAGGACCCCGTGCACCTGGCGCAGGCCAAGACGGCGGAACACCGCTTCCACCCGCCTCTGGACATCGTGGATGGCGCCGCCCGGATCGTGGACCCGATCATTGACGGGTTCAACACAGGGGAGCACGTGTGGGGGCGGTTTTTGAAGGATTACAAGAGCACGGACTGGTAAACACAGAGAAAAGGGGAAAGGGGAAAGGGAAAAGGGCAAAAGAACAAATGGGGAAAGGAGGAGATGGGAGGAGTCAGGAGGGCCAGGGCGCCTCCTCGATTCTCATTCCTCCTCCTTTGTCTCGCTCCTATTCCGCCTTTTCCCTTTCCCCTTTTCCCTTTTCGCTTGGCTTTCTAGCTCCCGCGCTCGCTCGCCTCTATACTCTTGGTGCGTTCCCACCCGCAGGGGTCCTAAGCCGACATGCTTCGCTTCCGTTCGCGTCCAGGCCGCAGTCGCGCCGGCAGAATCGCGCTTCTGGTGGTTTTTGGCGCCCTCTTGATCAATCAGCGGGCCGCGCGGCGCTCGCGTTCTTCGGCAGGGGCGCCGGCGAATCCGGCGCATGCCGGTTCGACGGAGAAGTACAAACCGGCCGGCGACGAAGGGCTCGGCGCGTCGATCGCGTTGCTGCTCGACCAGTCCGGCTCCATGGCGGCGAACGCCAAGGGGGACAAGCGGCCGAAATACGTCGTCGCGCGGGAGGCCCTGAACGCCCTGCTCGAGGCGACGGATTCGTTCGTCGCGCGCCAGCCGGGTTTTCCGGTCAACGTTGGGCTCTACACGTTCAGCGGCGACGTGAAACGAATCGTCCCGGTGAAACCGTATAGTCACGCGGAGCTGGCGAGTGCGCTGGCATCGCTCGCGAGGCCCGATGGTGCAACCGCCATCGGTGACGCTATGGATCTGGCGCGGCAGGATCTCTACCGCGCGGGAACTATTCGCAAGTACATCCTCGTGATTACCGACGGAGAAAACACGAATGGCAGGTCGCCCGAAGCGGTCGCGCGTGAAATCGACGCGCGCAGCGAAGGCGCCGTCCGGCAGTTTTTCGTGGCGTTCGACGTCGACGCGAAGCAGTTCGCGTTTCTGCGTTCGGTGCGCGGCGAAGTCCTTGGCGCCGCGAATGGCGACGCACTCCGCGCCAGTCTCGACACGATCTACCGTGGCAGAATTCTCGCCGAGGCGATGAACGCCGGCGAAACGTTGCCGCCCGCGCGCAGCGACGCGAAGCGCGACAGCGGCACCTCAAAGGGAAAAAAACAATGATCTTCGGGAAAATCTTCGCCGCATTCCGCGCGCAGCTGAACAAGATCGCGAACCTCTTCTTCGAATCGGATCCGATCGCGGTAATGCAGCTCGAAGTCGATCAGGCCACGGAACGGCTGAAGGAAGGGCGCAAGGGCCTCGAGATTTACCGCGGCCTCGTGGAGGGTGTCGCCCGGCAGGTGGCGGCGGGCAAGGCGAACGCCGCGCAGCTCGAGGCGCAGATCAAGTCGCATCTCAAGGCGGGCAACCGCGAGATGGCGGCCCAGCTCGCGGTGCAGCTGCAGAAGACGCAGAACGAGCTCACGCAGAACGAAGGCCAGCTGCAGATGCACGAGCAGGCGTATCAGAACAACCTGCTCAAGATCCAGAAGGCCAACAAGGACATTCTCAAGATCCAGGAGAAGGTCCAGAAATACAAAGCCGAGCTCAAGATGAGCGCCGCTGAAGCCGAGATCGCGCAACTGTCGGAGTCGTTCGACATGAACGTCACGACGGATTTCGGGCAGATCGAGAACGTCATCCAGCGCCAGATCGACACGAACCGCGGCAAGGCGCGCGTCGCCGCCGACATGTCGTCGAAAGGCATCGAGCAGATCAAGGCCGAAGAAGCCGCCGACAAGGCCATGGCCGAAGACCTGCTCAGCAAGTACGAAGTGCAGCTCGGGCTCAAGTCACCCGAGACGACACCGGTGGCAGAGACGGCCAAGAATCTCGGCCCGACTGTCGAGCAGAAGTAGGGAATGCCCGAGTAACCGAATACCCGAATACCCGATTGGCCGAATACCCGATTTAGTCGAATACCCGATTTAACTGGAATTCCAAATGGCAAACGGAAAACCCCGCCCGGCTTTCTATCTGGTGATGCTCCTCGTTGTGGGAGGACTCATCTACTTCGGCATCAATCGCTTCAGCCATAAAGGCGGTACGTCGGATACGGGAAATCTTTCCGCCGACGAGATCGCCAAGATGAAGGGCGGGCCCGAGGCGCCGGATTCGAAGAGCGTCACGACGGCCAAGGAGTACACGTTCGTGCCGAGCGCCAAGCTGCCCGAGGTAAAGGGCACGTCGGCGTATCAGCCGCTCGTGGACAACACGGTGCGCATGGCGCTCAACGTGTGGGCCGGCTGGGCCCCCGTGATCATGGCGAACGGCGGATTCAAGCCGGGCAAGGTCTGGAAGGCGCCCGGCGGGAAGACGTTCAAGCTCGAGCTCGTCCTCATCGACGACCCCGTGGCGATGCGCGACGCGTACGCATCCGGCAAGGTGCACATCGGGTGGGCCACGCTGGACATGGTGCCGCTCTTCGTCGAGCAGTTGCGCAAGGATTCGCGCACCATGCCGCGCATCTACCAGCAGGTCGACTGGTCCAACGGCGGCGACGGCATCGTGTGCCGTGCGAACGTCAAGTCCGTGACCGACATGCGCGGCAAGACGGTGGTGCTCGCGCAGAATTCGCCGTCGCACTACTTCCTGCTCAACACGCTCATCGCCGGCGGCGTCCAGCCAAGCGAGGTGCAGTACAAGTTCACGCAGGACGCGTTCCAGGCCGCGGCCGCGTTCAATGCCGACAAGAGCATCGCGTGCGCCGTGTCGTGGTCGCCGGACATCTACAACCTATCCGACGCGAAGGGCAATCGTATGCTCGTGAACACGCAGACGGCGAACAAGCTGATCGCCGACGTGTGGTTTGCGCGCGCCGATTTTGCGAAAGACAACGCGCCGATCATCGAAGGACTCGTGCGCGGGATTTTCGAGGCGATGGAAGCGCTCAAGTCGCAGGACGCGAAGGCGCAGGTCGCGAAGCTGATGGCGGCCGGCTATTCGATTCCCGAGAAGGACGCCCTCGCGATGCAGGGCGACGCCCATTCCACCAATTACGCCGAGAACCGGGAGTTCTTCCTCAACCAGAACAACCCGACGAACTTCGAGCGCACCTGGAACACGGCGTACTTCCTCTACAAGAAGATCGGCAGCGTGAGCGGCGATCCGGTGCCGTTCGACCAGGTCATGGACTTCTCCGTCCTCAACACGCTGCAGAGCGAAGCGTTCTTCGCGAATCAGAAAAACGAGTACGCGGTGAATTTCGTGCCCACGTCCGCGTCGGCGATCCAGGCCGAGAGCAACGAGATTCTCACCAAGACGATCGTCATTCAGTTCTACCCGAACTCTGACGATATCGAGAAAACGATCGAGAAAACCGTGAACGGCAAGACGGTGCAGGAGAAGTACGATCCGCAGGCGCCGTTCGTGATCGAAGAGGCCGGCAAGCTGTCGGGACAGTTCGGTGCGGCGCGTATCGTGATCGAGGGCCACACGGACGCATCCATGCGCGGTTCCGGCGGCGTGACCGCGGCCGACGTGCAGGAGCTCTCGCTGCGACGCGCCAACGCGGTGAAGCAGGCGCTCATTCGCAAGTTCCCGAGCCTTCAGCCGAACCAGTTCACAACGGTCGGTCGTGGCTGGGACAAGCCGGCCGATCCGAGCGACCCGGGCAACAACGCGAAGAATCGCCGCGTCGAGATCAAGGTCTATCCGGTCGAGTCGAAGTAGCGATCGCGGGCGCGTGAAGACGATGGCGTGGAAGGACATGCTCACGCTCCGGAGCGAACCTCCGGAGCTTGCCCAGCGCGTGGCCGGCATCGTCGGCGTCGCGATTCTCGTGGTGCTGTGGTGGCTCGTCACCCTCGGCGCCACGCCGGAAGCGCGCATGATCTCGCCGGTGGTCCTGCCGAGTCCGCTGGAGGTCATCCGGGGCATCCCGACGCTGGTGAAGGAACGCGCCCTCATCGCGAGCATCGCCGCCACGCTGCAGCGCGTGTTCGGCGGATTCCTCCTCTCCATCATGATCGGCGTTCCCCTGGGGATCATCGCGGGATCGTTCCGGATGTTCGACGCGTTCACGCGCCCCATCGCCGTGTTCGCGCGCAACATTCCGGTGGCCGTGCTCGTGCCGCTCACGATGCTCTGGTTCGGCATCGACGAAGCGCAGAAGGTGATGTTTATCTTCATTGCGACGGTGCCGTTCGTGTTCGGGGACGCCGCGCACGCCATTGCCGCGGTGCACGACCGGTACGTCGAAACGGCGCAGACCCTCGGCGCAACGCAGGCTCAGGTGATCGGCAAAGTGCTGATTCCGCTTGCGATGCCCGAGATTTATTCGAGTCTGCGCAACATGTTCGGTCTCGCCTTTGGGTACATCATGCTTGCCGAGCTGGCCAACGCCGAGCACGGACTCGGCCGGTTGCTCATGGACAGCCAGCGGCGCGGGCTCACCGAGCATATCATCGCCATTCTGTTCATCATCGGACTCCTTGCGTACGGTATCGACCGCCTGTTGTTCTGGTTTCAGCGCGGGCTCTTTCCGTACCGGCTGGACCTCGACTGATGGCCGACGACACGCCGATGGTCGTGACGTTCGACAAAGTCACGAAGACGTACCCGAGCGGCTTCACCGCAATCAAGGACGTCACGTTCAATGTCGAGGACAAACCCAAACAGATGGAGTTCATCACCATCCTGGGTCCCTCCGGCTGCGGAAAGTCGACGATCCTCCGGTTGATTGCCGGACTCGCGCCCCAGCATCCCGCGAGCAGCGGCACGGTCCGCGTGCTCGGCAAGGGAGTCGACGGACCGGGTCCCGATCGCGGCATGGTGTTTCAGGACTACACGTCGTTCGACAACCGCACGGTGCTCGAGAACGTGGCGTTCGGGCTCGAGTGCGCCGGAGTGGCGTCCGAGGAGCGCGAGCAGCGGGCGCGCGAGTGGATCGGCAAGGTGGGGCTCGACGTTGATCGCGACGCCAACAAGTATCCGCACGAATTGTCCGGAGGCATGCGCCAGCGCGTGGCGATTGCGCGCAGCCTCATTCTGCGTCCGCGCATCGTGCTCATGGACGAACCGTTCGGCGCGCTCGATCCGCGCACGCGGCTCAACATGCAGGACCTGCTCGTAAAGCTCGCGCGCGAGACGGAGGCGACGGTGTTTTTCGTCACGCACTCCATCGAAGAAGCCGTGTACCTCGGAGACCGCACGTTCGTGATCTCATCGGCACCGGGAACGATTCTGAAGCAGATCCCCGTGCCGCCGCCGGATTTTCCGGCGCGTGAAATGCAGCGCCAGCCGGCGTTCATGAACGTCGTGTACGAGATTCGCGACCTGATGGAAGGGCTCGAAAGCTCCACGCGCGCGGGCGACGAGTAATGCTCAAGTACATCAAGCACGCGTTTCTTTTTCGCTGGAACATGCTGTTCTTCCTCGGCGGCGCGGCGTTTGCCGCGATGTCGGGGCACGGCGACGCCCTCCTGCCCATTCTGAGCGGCGTGGAGCTCGCCTATCTCGTCGGGCTGAGCTCCATTCCCCGGTTCCGTACCGCGATCGACGCCAAGCTGGCCGCGGAAGGACGCGGTGCGGTGTACGAGGCAACCGGCCCGGCGCAGGTGTCGCTGCAGCGCATGCTGGAGGCGTTGCCGCCGCTCTCGCTGCGCCGGTTCCTGCTCCTCCGGCAGCGCTGCTTCGAGATGCGCGACATCGCGTCGGGCGTGCAAGGGAAAATGGCCGGGGCCAGCTCGAGCGATGCGGATTCCATCCGGACACCGGCGCTCGACAAGCTCCTCTTTCTCTTTCTCAAGCTGCTCATGTCGCAGGCCGGGCTCGACCGGTTTCTCAAATCGACGAGCGAGCCCGAGCTTACCGCGCGACTCAAGGAAGTGCAGACCAGGCTCGCCGCCGCGCAGACCGCCAAGGACGAGCGCGTCACGCGTTCGCTGCAGGACAGCCTCGCCGACGCGCAGCTCAGGCTCGACAATTACCAGAAGAGCACGAAGGACGCCGATTTCGTCGCAGTCGAGCTCGACCGAATCGAGACGAAGATCAAGGCGCTCATTGAAATGGGCGTGAGCCGGCAGGATCCCGATCTCTTCAGCACGCAGGTCACGGCTGCGGCCGAAAGCATGGCTCAGACGGAAGACGCCGTGAAAAACCTCCAGAGTCTCAGCGGACTCTCCGACCAGCTCGCGGAACCGCCGGCGATTCTCAACGCCGATCTCGGCAAGGTCATGGTCCGGTGAGCGCTGACAGCACCGCGGGTCCGACACCGCTCGGCGCGCTTGCGCCGCTCGACATCGAGCGTCGCGCGAAGCGCACGGAGCTGCCCAGGTGGTATCCGTCGTGGGCGCTGCAGCTTGCCGACCTCTACTTCTCGGGATCGACGTCGGTGTTCGTGCTGCATGGCAACACCTACGACCTGATTCCGCTCACGGACGCCGACGCCGAGGACAAGGCGCCGTATGGTACGGTCGTGGATTTCCTCGCCGAACAATTGTTCGGACGGTGGGACCTGATCCTGCATTACGATCTCGGCCGCGGCCTGCGCGTGTACGCAGGACGAAACGAGAAGCGTCTCAAGGACATGGTGCAGCTGGCGTCGAAGAAGATCGGCGACCTCTCGACGCTCAAGAACGATCCGACGACGGTGTTCACGCTGCTCGACCTCTTCGTGCGCGAGAACATCATGGCGGCGCCGGAGAAACGGCTGAGCGTGGGCGTCATCGTGAGCCAGGCGTCGTACCTGTTCCCCGCGGGTGAGCCCGGGCGCCTCGCGTTCTCCGCGTCGGGCATGGCCGTAACTGTGCTCAACTGGGCGACGAGCGCGCAGCTCAAGCGCCTCGAGATGGCGTTCGTGCTCGTGGACGAGCGGAAGAGCGACATGACGGACCGAATCACGGGCAACCCGCAGGTGTCGGCGATCGAGGTCCCGATGCCGTCGGAGAAGGAGCGGCTGAGCTACGTGCGCGATACCGCGGAGACCGACGGGTGGTCGCGCATCTCGGATTACACGCCCGAGCAGCTTGCTACGCTGAGCGCGGGGATGTCGCTCAACGATCTGTCGGTGCTGATTCGGACCGCAGGCGATGGTGGCGAACGCCTCGACGCGAAAATGTTCTCCGCGATCAAGAAGCGGCTCCTCGAGCGCCAGTGTCAGGGGCTGCTGGAATTCGTCGAGCCCAAATGGAAGCTCGACACACTCATCGGCCACGAAGCGGCGAAGAAACGCCTTCGCGACGACGCGGCCTTGCTCGCAAAAGGCGCGCTCGACTGTGTGCCGATGGGCTATCTGATGTGCGGCCCCGTCGGCACGGGCAAGAGTTTTCTCGCGATGTGCGCTGCGGGCGAGATCGGCATTCCGTGCGTGGTCCTCAAGAACTTCCGCTCCAAGTACGTCGGTGAAACGGAAGGGAATCTCGAGCGGGTGCTGAGCGTCCTGCGCGCAATGGGCCCGGTGATGGTGATCGTCGACGAGGCGGACGCGTCACTCGGCGATCGCGACACGGAGGGCGATTCCGGCACGTCGAGCCGCGTGTTCGCGATGATCGCCACGCAAATGGGCGACACGCGGTATCGCGGGCGGATTCTCTGGATGCTCCTCACCGCGCGCCCCGATCTGCTGCCCATCGACATCAAGCGACAGGGCAGGGCGGAGGTGCACATTCCGCTGTTCTATCCCACGGACGAAGACGAGCTGCGTCAGATGTTCGTGATGCTGGCAAAGAAACTCGGGACCACACTCGCCGCGGGTGATGTGCCGAAGATTCCGCAGAAGGGCCAGCTCTCCGGTGCGGACGTGGAAGGCATGGTCGGGCGCGCGTGGAGAAAGTCGCTGCTCTCCGGCGCGAAGGTGGTGACGGCGGAGGCGCTCAAGGAAGTCGTCGACGGGTTCATGCCGTCAACGCAGGGGATGGAGCGCGAGCTGCAGGAAGTGGCGGCGATGATCGAGTGCACGGACCGTGAGTTTCTCCCGCCCGCGATCGTGCAGCGCATGGAGAAGCTGGGTGGGCGCGACCAGCTCACCCAGCGGCTCACGGCCCTGAAGCAGCTCGTCGCTTCAACATAGGTCCTGTCATGGGGCGCCCCGATGGGGCGATCGTGCGGGATGGATCCCGGCGACCCGGCACGTTCTCACTCCTCCATGCGGGACGTGTAGAAACCTTTCGTGCGCGTTCACCTGCCGTGCTCCATCGTCGCCGGGACCCATCCCGCACGCTCGCCCGCGAGCCCTGGTCGGTTACCGAATCAGATCGATGACGCGTGCGGTGATTTGGTGACGCACCTGCGAACGATGGGCATAGGTTGGTTCGCAGTCTTCACCGCGAACCATGGACACTCCACAACAGATCCTCGACCGGCTCCTGAGCTTCGGCGTGCGCGGGACGCGCGTGTCGCGCGGGGCGAACCAGAGCGAGCATGCGGCGGCAGAGCTGGAGCGGACCGCGACGTACCCTGCGGTCAATTACGCCGAGGCCATGCAAGCCGAGACACGGACTGCGCATTACCTGCGCCTCAAGACAGCGTTTCATCAGCTTCAGCAGGCGTCGCTCTGGCTCAAGATGGCCGCCGAGCTCAACGCGCACTCCGATGCGCCGGCGTTGTACGCCGAGTCACGGGAGCTGCTCGCGATGTTTGCGCGGAACGTCAGGGTAGCGCGGGCCAACAGCCGCCGCGAAAAGCGCCGCGCGTCGTGAGCGCGGCAAATGCTCAGGGCGTTGTTTTCCGCGGCCGCTCGATCATTCGCTCGAACGACTTCATGTTGTCCGTGATCTGCAGACCCTTGAGCGAGTACATGATCGCCGCGCTCTGCCACACGCCGCCGGGGAACGCGCGCGCGGCGCGGTAGCCCTGCTCCTTCACGTACGCTTCGATCTCGGGGTTCTTGAGACCGAACGGGTACGCCAGAAACTCGACCTTGACGCCGAGGTGTTGCTCGAGCTTTTCACGGCTGCCCACGATTTCCCACTTGAGCGTCTTGGGGTCCTTGATCTTCGTGAGATACGGATGCGTTTGTGTGTGGCAACCGATCGTCATGCCCGCCGCCACCATCTCCTTGAGCTGCGCCCACGTCATGAAGTCGGACACGCGATCGACCGGATTCGGATACACGAAGAACGTGGCCGTGTAGCCGAACTTCTTCAGGATGGGAAACGCGTGCACGTACTGATTCTCGCGGCCGTCGTCGAGCGTGATCACGACTGTACGCTCCGGCAGCGTCTTCTTCTGCTCGAGCGCGTCGACGAGCGTCGCGAAGGAGACCACGTGATAATCGTGATCCTTCAGATACTGCATCTGCTCTTCGAACTTCTCGGGCGCGACGTCGTACGCGATCTGCTCGGCCGTCTGACCCGGGTGATGCGGGAAGACGCCGTGGTAGACGAGAATCGGGACGAACTGCGAATCAGATGCGCCGGCAGCCGGTGCGGCCGCGGACACCGCGGCGTGCTGCTGCGCGCCGGCGGTCGCGAAAGCGGTTGCGAACGCGCCACACGGCGCGATCGCGCACAGTGACAATGCGAAATTGCGAAGGAATCGGGTCTGCATGTACATGGTTGCGGAAACGTCTCTCGAAAATTAGCTCAGTAGGATGAATCTCGCCTACCTCGAGACACTCCTCGACTATCACTATTGGGCGCGCGACCGCATGCTGACGGCCGTCGAACAATTGACGCCCGACGAGTACGAGCGTGACCTCAGAAACAGCTTTCCGGCGGTCAGGGATACGGTAAACCACCTCTTCCTCGCCGAATGGATCTGGTTCAGCCGGTGGCAGGGACAATCTCCCGGAGGATTTCCGTCCAAAGAGGAGCTCCCGGACTTCGCCACCGTTCGGCGCCGCTGGCTTGATCAAGAACCCCGAGTCCGGGCATTTGTGTCCGGCCTCGACGACATTCAGCGTCCCTACAGCTACACGCTGCTCAATGGAACGGCCGCCACGTCGAAGTTCTGGGAAATGCTGGTACACGTTGTCAACCACGCCACGTATCACCGCGGCCAGGTCACGACCATGCTCCGCCAGCTTGGCGCCAAGCCGCCGGCGTCCATGGACATGATCACGTACTTCCGGGAGAGCGCAGCAAAGGCCGTCGTCTGATGCGACGCCTGCTGGCTTTGATGCTGCTCCCGGCGGTAGCCGTCGCCCAGGAAAAGGACCCACGATCGCCGATGCCGGAACGCCCGACGGTAGCCACGCACGCGTTCACGGTCGCGCGCGGCGTCGTGGAGCTCGAAACCGGCTACGAAGGTGACTACAACGCCGACCACAGCCGCTCGTCTGTCGTGCCGGTCGTGTTCAAGATCGGCCTTGGCCGGCGGATGCAGCTCAATGTGGCGCCCGTGCTGGTCGAGCCATCCGGTACAAGTGTCGGCTTCGGCGACGTGTCGGCGGGGCTCAAGGTGCGTTTGGCGGACGCGGTGCCGGTGCTCGGCGCATTCGCCGTGATGCCCGCGCTCAAGCTCGCGACCGGCGACGACAGCCACGGCACGAAGACCACGGACGGGTCCGTTCTCTTCATTTCCAGTCATCAGGTCGGGCGCACCAGCCTCGATGTCAACGCGGGACTCACGTGGCGTTCCGGCGATGGCAGCCGCGCACCGCAGCGCGCAGCCGTCTGGACGATCTCGAGCGGCACGTCGATCACGGACCGGTGGGGCGCGGCGCTCGAGGTGTTCGGCTATCCCGGTACGACGGGGCCAGTCGGCTCAGCGCCGACCGTTGCGGTGCTCGCAGGCCCGACGCTGGCCGTCGGCGGGCACGCTGTCGTCGACGCGGGAGGAATTCTTCGCGTGAAAGGGCCGCAGCCGCGCGCTGTTTACTTCGGTCTCACGTACAACCTCGGCCGGCTGTGAAAACGCGCGCTGCGAGCGTCGCGTCCATTCACCGGGAAATGCTCAGTCAGTCGACGCCGGCACGCCGCCAATCCAACATGCGGTTCTTCAA
>DASRAP010000084.1:0-4095 GCA_035638155.1 Gemmatimonadaceae bacterium
CGAGCATGATCCGGTCACGAGCACGACGATTGCGGAAACGCAGACGCTCACCAGGGCACGCGCCTGGGAGCGGAGAGAGGTCATCCCGTCGAGCATGATCGCAAACTCCCTGAAGGGTATGTTGCTGGGTGTTGTGTACGCCGGTAACGTACGAGCTGAGATCACGCGGGAATCTCATCCAATCACTCGGCGATAACTCCTTGCGCCTGCGCACCTTTGGTGGACTCTCCGTCGACGCGCCGGAGGCGCGCAGTCCCGGGAGAGCCGCGCAGAGGCGGCAGCTCGCCCTGCTCGCGCTGCTCGCCGCACAGCGGCATCGCCCGCTCACGCGCGACAAGCTCGTCGGCTTCTTCTGGCCGGACCGCCCCGACGCGGAAGCGCGTCATGCCCTCGCGCAGCTTGTGTACCGGACCCGCCAAGAGTTCGGCAATGCTGTGCTCGTGAGCGGCGCGGATGACGTTCGCACCGATCCATCAGGGTTCGGTGCGGACGTGATCGATTTCATGGAGGCGTCGGAGCGTGGAGATCTCGAAGGCGCGAGCCGGTGCTACACAGGCCCGTTCCTGGATGGGTTTTATCTTGATAAGGCTCCGGAGTTTGAGCGCTGGGTTGATGAAACCCGCGCCATGCTCGCGACGCGATGCGCGACGAACCTGACGGCGCTGGCGCGCGTGGCGTCGAACGCTGGTCGCACCAGCGACGCGGTGACCTGGCTCCGACGGCTGAGCGCGCTTGATCCGCTCAGCGCTCCGGTGGCCTTGGACCTGATGAAGGCGCTCGTTGCGGCCGGAGATGTAACGGCAGCGCTGCAATACGCAACCGTGCACGCGCGCTTATTGCGTTCCGAGATGGATGCACCGCCCGATGCGGGGCTGATCGAATACGCGAATGCGCTGCGAGCCGTCCCCGCCGTCGAGAGTGTCGCGGGATCAGTCATCATTCCCGTCCCGGCGCCCTTACCGCCGCCGGTGCCCGCACCCGCGCCGGTCTCCATCCAGCCACACACGCGGCGCCCATGGCGCACTGTCACGGCCGTTGTCGCCGTCGCGCTGGCAATCTCGATCGGACTGGTTACGCGACCTTGGCGCGCCATCACGGCTGCGATGGTTCCCCGACTCGTCGTCCTCGGCGACATCGAGGGACCTGACACAGGTCTCACGCTGGCGGTTCACGAAGCACTGCGCTCCGGACTCGAGTCGGACCCAGAGATCCGTGTCATCGGTGAAACGCAAATGCGCGGATTGCTGCGGCTGATGTCGCGACGTGCGGACACGCGGATTGATGGCCCGATTGCCGATGAGCTCGCCCTGCGCGCGGGCGCGGCGCTCGCGATCGTGGGAAGCGCCGTGCCGGTGGGGAATGGCGTGGCGATTGTCGTGCGGATATTGAATCCGAAATCCGGCCAGGCGCGTCTCACGCTGTCCGAGCGCGCGCTCAATACCGCCGATGTGATCCCGGCGCTCGCGCGCGTTCACGCGCGGATCCGGCGTGATGTCGTCGGCGGCAGCGGTGACACATTGCTCGCTCCGCTGCCCTACGTGATGACGTCGTCGCTGGCGGCGTTGCAGGACTACGCGTTTGCGCGGGAAGCGCTCCGTCACAATGATCGTTTCCTTGCGTCGCGATGGGCCAACGCCGCGCTCGGCGAAGACAGCCTGTTTCCGATGGCGAATTATCTGGCCGGCGATCTTAACTGGTTCTTCGATCATCAACGGGCCGCTGAGGTGCACTTGACGCGCGCGCTTCTGCGCCCCGATCGCCTGCCGTTGAAGGAGCGGCTCCTTGTGGCCGCACGCTACCAGGAACTGGTGGCCGATCGGTCCGACAGCGCGCTGGTCTTGTGGGAGGGCTTGCGCACCGCGTTCCCCGGAGATGGACTGGCGTATGACGGCATGGCGTGGACCCTTCGGGCGCTCGGGAGAAACGTTGAGGCGGCCGCAGCAGCCGACACGGCGCTCCAGCTGGATGCCACGACGTTCGGCGCCAGCATGTGGAACGAGGTCTACGCCCTGATTGACATCGGTGAGATCGCGCATGCTCGCGCGTTGTTTCAGGGTCAGCCTGACAGCATCCGCCGGGAGTACGGCGTCAAGGTCGACTTCTATGCGGCGCTCCGTGCACATGATTGGGCACGGGCGCTGCAGATGTATCCCGATTCGCTGGACAGTAACAACAGTCCATATCGCCAGATCGGATTGCTGGTTTCTGGCCGCTTTGCCGAGGCAGTGCGACTCATTCCAACTATTCGCGTCCGGCATGCGCGAGAACAATTCCTGCCACGAGCGGTGTCCTTGCAAGCCCGCGCGGAGCTGGCAGACGGCGTGGTCGCGCCTTCTCACAGCGCGGCGGCGCGTGAAGTGCTTGCGTTCCTGGAAGCATCGGATCTCTCCGCCCCCGCCACGGCACGACTGGCGGAGCGTGCAGCCGAGCTCGCCGCGCGCGTACACGATCCGGCGACAATCGCCTCGACGCGCCGGCTCCTGCTTCACTACGACGCCGGGCGCGGTCGCCCGAGTATCGGACTGGCGCTCAAGACAGTGGATGCGGCTGCGGCACTGGAACGCGGCGATTTCCGGGCCGCAGCACAGTTTGCACTTGCCGCGCGTGAAGGGATGTTTCACGGACGATCACTGGCGCTCGCGGCGCTGATGGAGGCGGACGCGCGCGAAGCGCTCGGTGAAATCGATGCTGCGCGGCAGTTATACGCCGACCTTAGCACGCCGACGCGCTTTGGTGGTGGCGATCTCGAGACGTGGGCGGTGTTGCAGGCCGAGGTGGCTCACAAGCTGCAGCATCTTCGCGCAGCTCGTCTGCCTGAAGGCTGAGCCTCGCGCCTTTCCAGTCCGCTGGCGTCACATCAGGGCCCGCTCCCGACACAAACGTTGCGCAGTACGGCCCTGCGCCGAACTCTCCGGCAACCACTTCCCGATGCCTGGCCATGTCTCTTCGCCCGCTCTGTCTTGCCGCGCCGGTTGCGACGGCGTGCATGCTTGCTGCTGCGCCGCTCCGCGCGCAAAAGCGCGCCATCACTCTCCCCGATACCAACGGCGCCAACTTCAACGCCGCCGACAGCGCGCGTGGCCTCGGGTCCACGCATGACTACGACGCGCTCCTCGGCTATTGGCACTTCACGTTCCAGAACCGGAACGCCGACGGCACGTTCGGCCCGCCGTTCACCGGTCACTGGTCATTCGAGGTCAAGCCGGGCGGCGGCCTCATGATCGACTCGTGGCGTCCCGATAATCCCGCCACGCCGCTCGCGTCGTCACTCTACACGTTCCGCGTCTTCGACCCCGTGAGGAAAGTGTGGGCGATCGTCGGCGGAAACTCGAACGGCGGCCCCATGTCTCCCGGCATCACTTGGTCGAACGGGAAGGAGCTTCTTCTCGTGCAGAAGAGCGGGAGCGGTCTCGTGCGCATCAAGTACTTCGACGTCAAGGAGAATCACTTTCTCTGGCGTGCGGACTTTACGCCGGACAACGGCAAAACGTGGATCAAGGACTACTGGACCATGGAGGCGAACAGGATAAGCAAGTGAGTGACGGGCACTCTTATCGATTGTACTCCGACAACCAGTGAAACTGACGCTCGGAGAGCTGGAAATGCCGCGGCGTTCGTACCAGCTCCACGAACAACGAGTCGTTGTGAAACCGCGTCCACATCCTGATGTGATTCGTGTCCGGCATTTCGTAGCGCGCGGTGAAGAGGAACACGCTGTCCCTGAGCCATGACGTTCGCCACACGGTCGTGAGATGCTTCGCCGTGTCGGCGCGGTAGCGGAAATACCCGCGCCGGTAGCGCTGCCAGAAGAGCGAGTCGGTCGAGCCCACGCTTCCCTGCCCCTGCGCATCGAAGATCACGTCGCGCCAGCGCGTGGTGTCGTTCGCCGTGAACGGCACGGTGTCCTTCCCCACCACGTAGCGTGTGACTTCGTAGACGCCGGGCACGAACGGCACCGGCTTCGGCGTTCGCGCGCGCGCGTTCCATCCGGCCCACGAATCGTTGAACGGTAGAATGAGGATCAGCAGAATGAGCACGAGCTTCCCGGCAAACGCCACACGCCTCTTGTGCACGTTGGCAAACGGCGGCTCGTAG
>DASRAP010000085.1:0-2230 GCA_035638155.1 Gemmatimonadaceae bacterium
AGTGTGACCTTCACGACGGAATCGCGGCGCGCTCCGCGCCGCCACGCGATCGCGTCGCCGGCGCGCGTCCACGCCGTCGCAGGGATCGCCGCGCGTTTGTCGTCACCGCCGCCGGCCATCCAGTCGAACACGCCGCCCCACATCGCGGCGAACGCGTCCGCGCTGACGCCGCCCCGGAACCGCCACCGCCAGAATCCGCTTCCCGCGATAACGGCGACGTGCCGCCCATCTTCCGTACCCGCAATGACCGAACGCTCGTCGCGTCCCGTGCGCGACCGCCGCGCGGCGAGCGCTGTCCATGCTCCGCGCGGCGCGCTGCCCAGCGCGATGGGCGGGAGTGAGTCCCACGGAATGCTGCCGAACGCGGCCGAGAGCGGAGACGGCGGTGCCGTCACAGCAAACCACTCGTCGCCGTCGCCGGCCGCGGGCACGAGTAGCGCGAGCGAACCCGTCGTCGCCGTGCGCGGCGCGCCGAAGAGCGCCGTGTCGCCGTGCATGATGGCGATCGGCGCATCGGCGAGCGCGCGCTTCACGTCGGCCTCGGTCGCAGGCATGAAGCCCGGTTCCTGTCGCCACACGCCGGGCGCCACTCTATAGAAAGCACGGACGGCGATCGCGAGGGTTCCGCGGAGGATCTCGAGTGAGAACCGCGCGTCCTGGTCAGGCGCAGTCGAAACGAACACGGCGCGCGGTGTGTTTGCGACATCGATGACGGCGCTCAGCGTATCATTGGCCGGCACCGCGTCGCCGGCGGCGGACAGCACGCCGCGAAGCAACCGATGCTCGCCGCCGTCGGGGGGCACGCGCACACGAACGCGCACATCGCGCTCGCCGAATGCCTGCAACGCGTCGAACGGAGCGCGAATCAGCGGATCGCGATCGATGAACACCGAGATTGAGCCTGCTGCGGCGCCTGCGGCGCCCGCCGCAAGTCGCGCGACCACTTCGATGGTGTCGCCGCCGACGGCGCTGCGCGGTCCCTCGAGCGCAACGAGCGCCGCGTCACTCTTTGCGCCACTCGTGGGCGCATCCACGCGTGAACCGGCGAGCGCGCGCGTCATCGCCGCCGGATCGTCGATCTCCCCGTCCGTCACGAGCACCAGGGGGCGTCCGGCCGAGAGCGAGCGGTCGATGGCGGGCTCAACGCGGCTCGCGGCGTCCTGCGGTGGCTGCGAGGCGCCGGCCGGGCGCAGCGAATCACCGACGAGCCATACGGTGTCGCCGCGCGCAGCGTCGCGCGCCCGCGCGACCGCACTGGTCCACACGCTGTCCGCGCGGCCGCGCATCCAGCTCAGGCTGGCGTCGAGCGCGACAAGGGGCGTTCGGCTCGCGGCGCGCCCCACCGGCGCGTCGAGGAGGAGCGCCGCGACGAGGAGGAGCGCGAGCACCCGCAGCGCCACGACGCCCCAGAATGCCTGCGATCGCCGCCGCTCACCCCGGTATTGCAGCAGGGCGACGAGCACCGCCGCCCCGAGAGAAACGAGCCAGAGAAGCACGGGGGAAAACTACAGGGGGGAAAGAGCGAGAGAGCGAGAGAGGGAGAGAACGGGACCCGACCAGGCTAGTGAGCTTGCGCAAGCCGAACCACTCCCTCCGGATGGCTGAGCAGCTGCGAGAGCAGCACGCGGGACGCGTCGAACTGCGGCTTGTCGCGCTGGGGAAGCGGTGTGCCGTCGGTCCTCGCGAGCGCGCGCACGGGGTTGGTCTGCTGCCCACCGACGAGCACTTCGAAGTGCAGGTGTGGCGCGGTGGCGAGACCGGTCATGCCCACATATCCGATCGTCTCGCCCTGTGCGACGCGAGCGCCGGTGTGCATGCCCTTCGCAAACCCGCGCAGGTGGCCGTAGCGCGTGACGATGCCGTTGATATGGCGAATCTCGACCAGATTGCCATAGCCGCCGGGATTGTACACGGCACGAAGGACCGTGCCGTCGGCAATGGCGCGGACGGGCGTGCCCTGTGCCGCTGCGTAATCGGTCCCTTCATGCATGCGGTTGATCTTGAGGATCGGATGGAACCGCTGGCCGAATCCGGATGAGATCCGCGTGAATTCGATCGGTGCTCGCAGAAACGCCGTCGCGAGGGACCTCCCCGTTGCGTCGTAATACTTGAGACGCTTGCCGCTGCTGTCCGCCGGAAAGTAGAACGCGTCGATCGGTTTGCCGCCAACAAACAGCCGCGCCGCGAGCACTTTTCTCACCCGCGTCGTGGATTCCGGGCCGCGTGCGCG
>DASRAP010000086.1:0-7802 GCA_035638155.1 Gemmatimonadaceae bacterium
GTGACAGGACGTGCGCGTCGAACGCGGTCTTGTATTTGCGGTTGACGATCGCGTCCGGAATCACGCCTTTCAGCAGACGCTTCGGCAGCGATTTGTACTTGAGCTCGGGAAACTTGACCTCGACCGGCAAGCCGAGGAAGAACTCCCATAGGTCGATATCGGCGAAAGGACGCCGGATGGTCACGCCGGCCATGGCCGCACACACCGCGTCCGCCTCGGCCATCACGGTCGCGCCCCACGTGCCGCCGATCTGCAGCCGGCGCCATCGATCCCGGCTCGGGGGCAGCAGGTCGTGGCGAAATGGCCGCTCGTTCACCTTGTTCGCGTCGAGCCAATCGGGAATCCGCTGCGGAATGTCGTAGCCCCGCTTCCGGATGTACCAGTTCGCAAAGCTCCCCGGAACGAACGTGCCCGCCAGCTGGATGGCGATACTGCGAATCGAGTCGCCGCGTTTCCGTTCCGAGCGGATCACCTGAACGAGGGTCGCCAGGCGCGCTCGTGACAGCAGATGCGCCATCGCGTGCTTCGGACTTCCGTACGTGAACTCGGCAAATTCGCCGGTGATCACGTTGGTGCAGCCAAGCGAATGTGAGAGGTTGTACGCGGCGGACACTTCGGGAATCGAGAGGATCGGTACCGGCGTTCCCAGACGCCGGCACCATTCGTCGACGTTGTCCAATGCCCGCGCGCTCGGCCGAAACGTCTTGAGGTCCATCGCAAAGGCGTCGGCGGCCGTCTGCGTGTACGAGAGCTCATCGACCGCGGGCAACTCCGGAAACACCGCCGTGAGTGCCGTCATGCGTGTGCCGTGACGCCGCTGATATTCCGGACCGACGTACGCACCAATCGCGGTCGAATCGAGTCCACCGCTCAGCAGAATGAGGTCGTTCTCGTCGAGGCAACGGACGGATGCTTGTTCGAGGACGGCAAGGAACTGTTCGCGCACATCGCCCACGCGTCCGCGCGAACGTTCCACGATTTCGATCGGACGCCAGTACACATGGAGTGACGGCGCCTTCTCCACGCTCACCGTGAGGGTCGTCGCCTGCGCCAGGCGGGACACGCCGCGCAACGCCGCCGGAAGATCCGACGGCATGGCCCCGTACAGGAACGCCTCGAGCACGTCGAGATCCGGCTCTTCGCGCAAGCTCGTGGCGACCGCCACCTGCCGTGACTCGCTCGCCGCGGCAAACACGTTCGGCTCGTTCCGATAGAACAGTGGACGAAAGCCGATGTGGTCGCGGAAACACCAGAGCGTGTGTCCGTCGGTGATGCAAGCCGAGAACGGTCCGCGCATGCGGTTCGGCGCGTCGAGCCCGTACGCGCGAAATGCGGCAACAACGACGTCGGCCGGTGTGTGTGAAGCCGGTGTCTGCCCCGCGGACGCCACCTCATCATAGAGCTGTGCGGCGTTTTCAAGCACTCCGGACAACGCCGCGCGGATCGGACCATCGGACGAAATGAACTCACGCACGAACCCGGGACGGTTCGCGATACCGAGCAGGCATGCACCGACACGAATGAGCTGGACATCCGGAGTCGGGTACGGCACGGCTGCAATCGCCCGGCGCGCGCGCGCCTCGTCGGGGGACCCCGAGCGACTCAGCAGCGCGAGCATGAGCTGCGCCTAATCATTTGGAAGCGGCGGAAGGTGCGTGTAGTGGCGAAGCCCCTCGGGCAGATCGCCAATGACGATTGCTCCTTCGCACACGACCCACGCATGCGCGTCGATCCGCCCGCGCGCGTTCTTGCGCACGCCCAGGTGCAGCTGGGCCTGATGCCCCGCCCGTGTGAGCAGTGATTCCGCCGTGAGCGCCTGGGGCAGGCATGTCGCGGACGGGACGAATCGCTCGGAGACCTGAATCGCCCAGCGAATGCGCTCGTGATTGTATTCCGGTCGGGGTGCGCCGGGCGCGCTTTTCACGAGCTTTCGCGCGACACGGAACGGCAACACCCACGTGGATACGCGTGCCACCACGAGTGTGAAAAACGCGCGCACCAGCAGCGCGCGCTCGGGCATCGGGAGCTGAAAGAACTTGCGGACGGCACTACGCTCCAACCCGCACCTCGACGAGGTTCTTCGCAGCAAGATCGCGAAGAAACGCGATCACGTCGGCCTGACACGTGTCGGCGCTCACATCATACTCCGATGCGATCGCCGCGCAGATGTCCGACACACGAACGGGCTCCTTCACAAGTTCCCAGACGCGGGACCCGACCCCGTCGAGCCCGTAGTAGTGCGCGGTCTGCATGCTCAGGAGCACCGTCTCTCCCGCGAGATCAGAGGAGACCTGGTCGCTGCTCGCGACGACAATGGATTGGGGAGTGATGTCGCCGCCTGCGTCGCTCATGGAACCGTTCCGATTCTCGTGGTGTGCGAACCCTACATCATTTACCGCGCATCGCAACGGCGGGATCGATCTTTGCAGCCCGCCGTGCGGGAACCCAGCACGCGACCAGCCCGATGATCGTCATGGCAGCTGCGACACCGGCGAGGGTCGCCGGATCATTCGGCGCAACGCCGAACAGCAGCTGCTGGATGAGCCGTGAGGCCGCAATCGAGCCACCCACACCGAGCAAGAGTCCGATCACGAGCAGCACTCCGCCTTCGCTCAGCACCATGCGCAAGACCTGTCCGCTGTCCGCGCCAAGGCTCATGCGAATGCCGATCTCATTCGTGCGAGCGCTGACCGAAAACGCCAGCACGCCGGCAATGCCGACGGCCGCGATGAACACCGCGAGGATGCTGAACGAGAACAGCAGCTGCGCGTTGAGCCTGCGCGGGGCGACACTCTGGTCGCGGATCTGCGGAACGGTCAGCACGTTCTCGATCGGATCGTGCGGCGTCACGTTGCGCACCAGCCGCGTCGCGGCGGACGACAGCGCTTCGGGATTACTCCCCGCGCGGATCACGAGTCCCGCCTGACCGAAACTCACTTCCTGCGCGAAGGGCAGGAACATGACCGGACGCGGCGGTGCGTCGAGCCCGCCGTCCTTGGTATCGCCGACGATACCGACCACCGTACGCCAGTCCCCGCTCACCGGAATGAAGCGCAGCACGTCGCCCGTCCACGCCACGCGCTGGCCGATCGGATCGCGATTCGGGAACAAGCGGTCGGCGAGCGTCTTGTTGAGGACGACCACACGCCCGCTGCCGCGCGTGTCCGTCTCCTGAAACACGCGGCCGGCGAGCAACGGAATGCCCGCCGCGCGGAAGTAGTCGGGGCTGGCGGTCCGGAACTCGGCGCGCGGCATGGCTTCGCCGACGGCCGGCACGTGTCCCTCTGCTTTCACGTCGAGCTGAAATCCGGTCGTGCGCAGCGGCATTGTGGATCCCAGGCCGACGTTCGTGACGCCGGGAATGGCCGCGACTTCGAGCCGCATGCGATCGTACAGCGCCTTCACCGCCGTATCATTGCGCTGCTGCCCGAGCGGCACCTCCATCGTGAGGACGTTGTCGGCGTGCAGGCCTGCGTCGACTTCGGACAGGCGCAGCACCGTGCGCGTCAGCAATCCCGCGCCGGTGAGGAGCATGACGGACACGGCGATCTGCGCCACTACGAGCGCGCGCTGCAGCCGCTGCCGCCGGAGGCTGCCGCTGACGCGCGCGGCGCCCGCCGCCATCCACGTGCCGAGCGTGCCTTCCTTCGCGATCGACGGCGCGAACGACAACAGGAGTGCCACGACGAGCGTGAGTCCGAGGGTGAAGCCGAGCACGATCCAGTCGAGCCGGATCTCGTTGGCCCGCGTCGTGTACCGCGACGCGAACGTCACGAGCAGAGACACGCCCACTCGCGCAATGACGAGCCCGAGCACCGCGCCCGCCGCCGCGAGCACGAGGTTTTCCGCGAGGAGCAGCCTGCGAAGTCGCGCGGCACCGGCGCCGAGCGCGGCACGAATGACCATCTCCTGCTCGCGGCGCACGCTGCGCATGAGCGTGAGGTTGGCGACGTTGGCCGCAGAAATGATCATGACGAACGCGGCCGCCGCCATGAGCATCCAGAGCGTCGGGCGCGCGCGCTGTCCGAGCGCTTCCTGCAGCTGGGAGACCGTCACCTTGTAACCGGACGCCGGATCGTACGAATCCGCGTTGTCCTTCTGCACGTTGGCGCGGATGGCCGCGACCTCGGCCCGCGCCTGCGGCAGCGTCGCGCCGGGCGCCAGGCGCGCGATCATTTCCGTCATGCGATGTGTGCGGCCCTGCACCATCATGGCGCTCGTGTGGTGCGGGCTGATGACCATATTGAGAATCGCATCGATGCGATTCGGGAAGTACGGCGCCGGTTCGATGATGCCGACGATCTGCACCGGCTGGCCGTCGAGACGCACCGTCTTGCCGACCACCCCCGTGTCCGCGCCGAAATGCGACACCCAGAAATCGTGCGTCAGCAGCATGACGGGCGGGACCTTCGTGCCATCGTCGTTGCTGGTGAGCGTACGTCCGCGCGAGACCGTGAGGCCCATGACGTCGAAGTAGTTGCCGGTCACGAGTCCGACATTGACGCGCACGGCGGCTTCTCCGCTGCTGTTCGCCGCGTTGTTGTTCGCGTCGAGCGTGTACGTCATCTGCGAATACTCGGCGATGCCGCCGAGGGTTTTCGCGCTCGTGCGGAAATCGTTGATCTCGGGAACCGAGAACAGGATGTTGTCGCCGCCGGGGCCGTTCACCGACTGGCGCAGGTAGAGGAGGCGGGAGCCGTCGCGGTGGGGCAGGGGCTTGAGAAGGACACCGCGGACGACGGAGAAGATCGCGGTGTTCGCGCCGATCCCGAGGCCGAGCGTCAGGATGACGGCGATCGCGAATCCGGGCGCCCGCAACAACGTCCGGGCGGCGTAGCGGAGGTCTCGTGTGAGCATGGGACTAAACTCGCCTCTTCACCCCTCACGACGGAAGCCCGCCGCCGCCGTCCGCGCCAGCTGCGTTATCAGGCGTGCTCTCCACTTTGCGGAGCACAACACATTGCGGTTAGCGGCGGTTTCGGCGGAAGAGCGTGAGATCGATCGCCTCGCCCATGGCCTTGTAGCCGGCGTCGCTGGGGTGCAGGTGATCGCCGGAATCGTAGGCGGGCAGGAAGCTGGAGGGCTTCGCGGGGTCGCGCGTGGCCTTGTCGAAGTCGATCACGCCGTCGAACATCCCGCTGGTGCGGATCCACGTGTTCACGGCTTCGCGCTTCGCCTGACTCTCGGCATTCTGGTTGGCGGCCGGTGTGAGCGTGGCACCGAAGATCATGATGCCGCGTTCGTGCGCACGCGCGATCACCTGCTTGTAGCCGTAGATGATTTCGTCGGCCGTGACGGCTTCCGGGCTCGGAGGTGCGCGTCCGATGTCGTTGATCCCCTCGAGCAGGATCACGTGCGTGACACCCGGCTGCATGATCACGTCGCGGTCGAAGCGCGACACGAGGCTCGGTCCCGCGCCGAACGTGAGCACGCGGTTCCCGGAAATGCCGGCGTTGACGACGGCCTTGGGCGGCTCCTGCGACGTGAGCAGTCGGCGCGCGAGTACGTCAGGCCAGCGCCGGTTGGAGTCCGCGGTCGACGCTGCGCCATCGGTGATGGAGTTGCCGATGGTGACGATCGCTCCCGTGGCCCGCGGATTGATCACGTCGACGCCGGTGAGAAAGAGCCAGGACTTCGTCGTACTGTCAGCGGTGAACGATGCGCTCGCGGTCTGATCACCGGTGCGTGCGATGTATATGGTCTGCAACCCGAGCGAATGGCGCGTCGATGTGCGCGCGGAATCCGGCAGATACATCGTGATCGTGAGATTTGCCAGTTGTGGAACGTCGAACGCGATCGGGTCGCTGGTAACGGTCGCGCCAGTCCGGACGACGATGTTCTTCGCACCGCCGAACGTGAGCGCTCGGTCCGTCGACGCATCGATGCTCGACCCCTGCGCCGTTCTCGCCACGTGCACGCTTCCGAGCGCGAGCGGCCTATCGCCGTACTCATTCGAGATCCGGATGCGCACGCGACTACCGCCGATGGTCGTGCGGATGATCTGCCGAATCGTCGTGTTCGCGAACGTGGCAACCGGATCACGCGTGCCGGCGGCGGGACGCGCGGCGCTTGCGAGCTGACTTGGTGCCCACGTCGCGATCCAGTGCTCCGCCGACGGTGACGAGGCCCCCGTGGGGCCGTTCGACGTTGCCGGGTGTGCGCACGCGCTCGCCGCGATCGTTGCCAGCGCCGTGATCGCGACGAGCGTGTCCCGCCGAACCGGCGTCACTTGCCGGACCCGGTGACGCTCGTGGGCGGAGTCTGCTTGTCCCAGACGAACCGGTGGAGGAAGTCACCGATCCGGTCGAACGTGGTCACCCAGTTGGAGTGGAGCATCGATTCGTGCAGGTCGTCCGGGATCACCATCAGCTCGTAGTACACGTTGTGCGCGCGCAGCAGCTGCACGAGTCCGACGGTCTGCGCGAAATCCACGTTACGGTCGTCATCGCCATGCACGAGGAACACCGGCGACTTCCACGTGTCGATCGCCGAAACCGCGGACGACTTGTAGGCGACGTTCGCGGTGTCCAGCGTCGGCGTGTAGAGATGCACGCCCGCGAGATCCGCGCCTGCGACGAAGATGTCGGAGTTACGCGCGAGAGACTCTGAGGTGAGCAGTCCGCCGTACGACAGGCCCCAGATCCCGATGCGCGACGCGTCGACGTCCGCGCGTCCCTGCAGATACTTCGCGCCCGCGAGCACATCCTGATACTCCGAGTTGCCGCGCGAATTCGTGTTCGGCGCCGTGCGGAACGAGCGGCCATACCCAACGCCGCCGCGATAATTGATCGACAGCACGATGTACCCCTGCGACTGGAGCCACTGGTTGTACGCGTATGCCCAGTGGTAGAACTGCATGTAGTGGTAGCCGGGGAGCATCTGGCGCACGGGCCCGCCGTGCACGAACACCATCGCGGGACGCTTTTCGCCCGGCTTCAAATCCTTCGGCACGAAGAGCTGGTTGTGAATCTCCATCCCGTCGGCAGCCTTGGTGATCACGATCTCCGGTGTCACGTGCGCGTCGGACGGGAAGCCCGCGCCGAGCACGGGGAAAATCGTTTTCGTCTTGCCGCCTTCCGTGGGAAAAAGTCCCACCGACGCAGGCGTCTTTGCGTCGAAATAGAGCACGGCGATCTGTTTGCCCGAGGCGAGCGGCTGCGGATACGTCTCGATGCCGTCATCCGTGGAGATCTGCTTCGGCGTCCCGCCGGAAACGGGCACCGACCAGATGTGCCGTTTCTCGATGTCGTTCGCGTTGGTGCAATAGTAGAGTGTCTTTCCGTCAGGCGAGAACGACACCGACGTCGCGTCTTCAATCAGGCCGTTCGTTGTCGTGAGCTGCACCGGACGCGCGGTCGGATCTGTCACCTTGAGCGAGTAGTAGCGCTCGAATTCATCGTTTTGCGGCGTGTACTGATAGACGACGTAATCGCCCGTCCAGCGAATGTTGGAGAGGATCGTGACTTCGCGGTCGTTCGGCTGGTTGTGCCACACTTCCTTCGCCGACTGCGGGGTCGCGATGTCGGAGAGCATGATCGAGAGCGTGTAGCCGCCGGCGAATGCCGACGTGCAAAGCCCCGCAGGCGCCGGGCCGGGTGCGGGACCGCCGGCGGAATCATTCTGCGCGCCGCGACCGGCGCCGCCTCCGCGGCCACCACGACCACCGCGGCCGCCGCCGTTCCCGTTGTTCGTGTTCCCGTTGTTCGTGTTCCCGTTGTTCCCGTTGGCGTTCCCGCGCCCGCAGAGATTGCCGCCGCTCTGTGGTGTCGCGACGGAGAGATTCGAAATGCCGCCGAACGCAT
>DASRAP010000087.1:0-3009 GCA_035638155.1 Gemmatimonadaceae bacterium
CGCCGCCGCACTTCGGGCACGTGGTTTCGTAGAACTCCCTGTGCCGTGCAAGCGGCGACACGCCGCTGTCGTCCGGCTTGAAATCATCGATGTGCGGCAGCAGCACCGGCAGCTGATCCTCCGGCACCGGCTGCGCCCCGCACTTCGGGCAATGCACCATCGGGATTGGCGGGCCCCAGTACCGCTGCCGGGAGACGCACCAGTCGTGGAGACGGTAGAGCGCCTGCGCTTCAGCGTGATCCGGCGCGAGCCATTGCACGATCGCACGCTTCGCGTCCGCGACGGACATGCCGTTGAACTGCGCGCTGTTCACGAGCGTGCCGGCTTCGTTCTCGGTGTACGCGGCGTCGAGCGGCGTCCGCGCAGTCTCTCCCGGCCCCGCGACCACACGGCGAATGTCGAGGTGGAATTTCTCCGCGAATTCGAAATCGCGCTCGTCGTGTCCGGGCACTGCCATGATCGCGCCCGTCCCGTATTCCATGAGCACGTAGTCCGCCGTCCACACCGGAATCGGCTGATTCGTCGCCGGATTCACGGCGTACGCGCCGGTGAAGACGCCGGTTTTTTCCTTCGTCGTCTTCCGGCTCACGAGATCCTGCTTCGCCGCGCGCGCACGATACGCGTCGACGGCGTCGCGCTCGTCGTCGGTGACGATCGTGTCGAGCACCGGATGCTCCGGCGCGACCACGAGGAACGTCGCGCCGAACAACGTGTCGGGACGCGTCGTGAAGACCGTGATCGTGGGCTCGATTGCCGACATCTCGCTCGTCACGCTCACCGTCGCCGCGCCCGCGGCGGCGAACGGATCCATCATCCGGAACGTGACGCGCGCCCCCTCGGATTTGCCGATCCAGTTTCGCTGCGCCGATTTCGTGGACTCCGACCAGTCGATCACGTCGAGGTCGGCGAGCAGGCGCTCGGAGTATTCGCTGATGCGGAAAAACCACTGCTCCATCATGCGCTGCTCGACAACCGCACCGCAGCGCTCGCACTTTCCGCCTTCGACCTGTTCGTTGGCGAGCACCGTCTTGTCGTTCGGGCACCAGTTCACCGCGGCGGCCTTCCGGTACACGAGCCCGCGCTTGTGCAGCGCGAGAAACACCCACTGCGTCCACTTGTAGTACGCGGGATCCGTCGTGTCGACCTGATAGCGCCAGTCGATCATGAGGCCCGCGCGATCCACCTGCCGGCGGAAATTCGCGATGTTGCGCGGAATCAGCGTGCCCGGATGAATGCCCTGCTTGAGCGCGAAATTCTCGGAGTGAATCCCGAACGCGTCATAGCCGAACGGCTCGAGGACGTCCTTGCCCTGCATGCGCTGAAAGCGCCCGTGAATGTCGTTGCCCGTGAACGCGTAGAGGTTGCCGACGTGCAGCCCTTCGGCCGACGGATACGGAAACATCATAAGCTGGTAGAACGGATGCTTCGCGGCCCGTACGTCGACGTCGTTCGTGCGGCGCTCGATCCAGCGCTGTTGCCAGCGCGTCTCGATTTCCAGCGGATTGTATTCGGGGAGCTCGTCCATCTAGTAAAGATAGGGCTGGAGGGCTGGAGGGCTGGAGGGCTGGTGGGACGCAGTTGCAGTTCCCTCTAGCCCTCTAGCCCTCTAGCCCTCCAGCCCTCCAGCCCTCTACGACTTCGGCCGCTCCGTCTGCTTGTACAGATAGGCGCACTTGATGCGCCTCGGGCCCTGTGCGTCGCACACGGCGAAATCGGTTCCCTCGTACGCGCACGCGCCGGCAAATTCGCCCTTCTTGTTCACGGCGTAATACGTGAGATCGAACAGTGGACGGCCGTTGGCGCCGAGCAGCCGCTTCTCGGTCATCGCGATCACACGCTGCATGACGGTGATGAGCGCTTGCTCGGGTGATTTCCCCTGGCGCATGAGCTCGACGGCGAGAAATGCGCCGCAGACCTTGATGTTCGCCTCACCGCGACCCGTCGAGCCGGCGGCGCCGACGTCGTTGTCGCAGTACTGGCCTGCACCGATGATCGGCGAATCACCCACGCGCCCGGGAATCTTCCACGACATGCCGCTCGTGGTCGTCACCGAGCTCACCTCACCCTTCGCGTTGATCGCGTTCATGTTGATCGTGCCGTGCGTCCACGGGATTACGCCCTCGGGCGCCGGCTCGCTCGAGCGGCTCCGGCGCGCAGGGTCGAGCCAGCCGCCGGGGCTCGCGCTCGCTTTCCACTTGAGCCAGTCGGCCTTGCTCTTTTCGGTCAGCAGGTTCTGCGTCTTGAACCCCATCTTGATCGCGAACTTCTTCGCGTCTGCCCCGACCAGCATGATGTGGTCGGTGTTGTCCATGACGGCCTTCGCGACGAGCGACGGGGTGGCGATGTCCTCGAGACACGCCACGGCGCCCGCGCGCCTCGTAGGCCCGTGCATGCAGCTCGCGTCGAGCTGCACCACACCGTCCTCGTTCGGCAGCCCGCCGAGTCCCACCGACTGGTCATTCGGGTCGAGCTCGACGACATTCACGCCGGCGATGATCGCATCAAGCGTGTCGGCGCCGGCGACGATCTTGTCGTAGGCAACCTTGACGCCCATGGTGCCGCCGCCCGACGTGATCCCGTTGGACGACCCCACAACGATGGGAAGCGCGGCCGCGCGCGACGCGCGTTGCGCGAGCACCTGGTCCGACGCAATCGAAAACCCCGCCGCCGCGGCGGCAGCCGTACCGAGAAACTCTCTGCGAGAAGACATCGAGACGAGAGGAAAGGGGAAAGGGAAAAGGGAAAAGGGCGAAAGGATGGAGGGGATAGGAAGAGGAGACAGAAATAAGGGGGAAACGCCCTCACCCGTCCAATCGTCTTTCCATATCCGCGTTCCCCCTGTTCCCCCCTCGCCCCTTCCTCCTCCTCCTTTTCCCTCCCCCCTTTCGTCCTTTTCCCTTTTCCCTTTTCCCTTTCCTCTTTTTTTGTGCCTTCCTCCGTCTCTTCCGCCTCCCTGAAACGTCTCGCGTTTTTCGCGGGGCTTCCGGAGACGCTGCTGTGGCATCTTGC
>DASRAP010000088.1:0-12660 GCA_035638155.1 Gemmatimonadaceae bacterium
CGCGCACGCCGCGCCGCGCTACTCAGCCAGTGATGCATTCAGTGCTCCCGCTCGCGCGTTCAATCGTTCCGTAAGATCGGCCATCTCGCGTTCCACCGCAGCGAGTGCATCCTGCGCGCCTGCCAGCGTTCCGGCGGCCGCCATGGATTCGAGCGTGTACGCGCGCTGCGCCAATCGCCGGGCGGTCAGCGTCGTCGCCGACCCCTTGAGCCCGTGCGCCGCCGCATGGAGCTCTCTGGCATTCCCTTCTCCGATTGCCTTGCGCATGGCGTCCACACGCTTCGGCGCATCCTGCAGAAACAGGCCCGCAAGCTCGGTGACGAGCGATTCGTCGCCTGACACGATGCGCAGCAACTCCAGTTCGTTGAACACCTCGTCCACGGGGGGAGCGTTCGCACCCGGCACGGTCACGTGGGCCGGCTCGTGCACGATCGCGCGCGATCCCGCGCCCGGAGTGTTGCGTTTCCGGATCAGGCGCCGGATGGTGAGGTTGAGCTCGTCGGCGCGCACGGGTTTCGAGAGATACCCGTCCATGCCCGCCGCGATGCACGCATCGCGGTCGCCCTCCATGGCGCGGGCCGTCACCGCGATGATCACGACGTGACCACCAATCCGCTTTTCCCAGTCACGGATCATCATGGTCGCGTCGATGCCGCTCATTTCCGGCATTTGCACGTCCATCAGCACGACGTCGAAGTCTTCGCGCGTGACCATGTCGACGGCCTCACGCCCATTGCTCACCACCGTCACATCGTGGCCGTCGCGTTCGAGGAGGCTCACGGCGACTTTCTGGTTCACCGGGTTGTCCTCCGCCACGAGCACGCGCAGGCGCGCGAGGGAGGCGCTGCTGATCCGTGGCAGTCCCTGTCCCGGCGTCGTCGCGTCGACCACGTCGAGGTGCACCGTGAAATGAAACGTGCTCCCCACGCCGGGTGCGCTCTCGAGCCAGATGCGGCCGCCCATGAGCTTGACGAGCGCAGCGGAAATCGAGAGGCCGAGGCCGGTGCCGCCGAAGGTGCGCGTCGTGGAGCTGTCGGCCTGACGGAACGGTTCGAACACGAACTGCTGCTGCTCGCGCGGGATGCCGACACCGGTATCGCGAATCGACACATGCAGCGTGACATCATTGGCGGTGCGCTCCTCGAGCGTCATGCGCAGCGTCACGCTGCCGTCTGGCGTGAACTTGACGGCGTTGTCGAACAGGTTGACGAGGACGCGCTGCAGTCGCGCGGTGTCGCCGTGCAGCGCGTCGGGGACGTCCGGCGAGATGTCGACGGTGACGGCGAGCCCCTTGTCGCGGCCGCGGCGGATCTGCCGCGCGAGCGCACGCGCAACGCTGTCACGCAGGCGGAAATCGACCGCGTCGAGCGACAAGTGTCCCGCTTCAAGCGCCGAGAAATCCAGCAAATCGTTGATGATCGCCAGGAGCGATTCGCCGGACCCGGTGGCCGTCTCCAGGTACTCGCGCTGCGCGTCCGTGATCTCCGTTTCGGTGACGAGCTGGAGCATGCCGAGCACACCGTTGAGCGGGGTCCGGAGCTCGTGACTGATGTTGGCGAGGAATGCGCTCTTGAGCCTGCTCGCAATTTCGGCGCTGTCGCGCGCCGCCTCGGCGCGCCGCTCGGCGTCGGAGAGCGCGGCGTTCAGCACGCGATAGCGGGCCTCACTTTGCCGGAGGGCTGAGAGATGCTCGGCTTGCTCGGCGGCGGCGCGGGTCGCGGCGCGGCCCAACCGCAACCCGTACGCCGCCAGGCCCACAATGGTCAGCAACGCCGCGACGGCCACGAGCTGCACGCCGAATCGCAGCGCCCGCGCGTGCTTGAGCTCGGCCGTCGCCTGCGCTTGGCGGACTACCGTCAGCTCGTACTGCGCGCGGCGGATCACCGCGCTGAGCCGTGCAAAGTCGCGGTCCATGGCGGCCATCGTCGCCGCCGCGCGGTCCCGCCTCCCAGCCTTGAGCTCCATGAACACCGCGCTCGCGTTCTGTTCCATGGAACGGGCGGCGGTGTCGATAGCGGTCAACGCCTGCAGGAAGGGCCCGCTCTCGGGCCCCCGCACGATGTCGCGGAATTCCGTCTCGAGCGCAGTAACCGCGACGCGAAACGGCGGAACGGCGGCACTCAGGGCGGCTTGCTGGCGCTCGATATCACCGGCCCCGAAGACGTCGTTGGCCGGCGCATCCACCGCGAAGGCGAGGGCCGACAATTCAGCAAACCGGTCCCGGCGCGCGTCCCAGGCCTGGCCGGTACGGACGGAGTCTGCGTACGTGCTGACGAGTCGCACGGCCAGCAACAACGCCGCGGCGAGCGTCGCGACGTTCACGAGCGCGAGCGCGTAGTACGCCCTCGGCCAGGGTGCGCGCGACTCAGGTGAATCGAAGCTGAACGGCGGTGGAGCGGTCATCGAGGCAGAGCGGCCCACGCCCGAGAATGGAGCAAACATATCGTGCGGTGCGGAGGGCCGCCGCGCCGGTGGCTCGCGGTGAAACGCCGGGTATTCCCCCCAGGTTACCCCGGGCGTGAGCCGAACCTGTATACTAGGACGATCGTGGACCTGAGCTGCGAGGGACGTCAGTGACTGGCACGTACAACGTTTGGCTCGTCGTGCTGTCGTTGCTCATCGCCATTGCCGCGTCGTATTCCGCGCTCGATCTCGCATCGCGCGCCACGGCGGCGGCGGGCTTGCGGCGTCGCGCCTGGATCATCCTCGGCGCCGTCGCGATGGGCCTGGGCATCTGGTCCATGCACTATGTGGCGATGCTCGCCTTTACGTTGCCGGTCAGCATCGCGTACCACGTCGCGACCGTGCTGTTATCGCTCGTGGCCGCGATCTTCGCGTCGGGTGTCGCGCTGTATGTCGTGAGCCGCGCGATGTGGAGCTGGGTGCGGATCACCCTCGGCGCGGTCGTCATGGGCGCGGGCATCGCGAGCATGCACTACATCGGCATGGCGGCCATGCGGATGGCGGCGATGGCGCACTGGAACCGCGGCATCGTCGCGCTTTCGGTCGTCATCGCGATCATCGTGTCGTTCGTCGCGCTGTGGCTCGCGTTCCGGTTCCGGGATGAAACGCGCGAATTCACCCCGCTCAAGATCGTGAGCGCCGTGATCATGGGGGTCGCCGTTGTCGCCATGCATTACACCGGGATGGCGGCCGCGTCATTTGTCGCCGCGCCGCAGCCCGCCCTCGCCGGGTCGATCTCGGTGTCGGGACTCGAAGCGGGGAGCATCGTGCTCATCTCGCTCGGCGTGCTGATGTTTTCCATTCTTTCGGCGATCGGCGAGCGGAAGATCCGCGCGACCGAGGTCCGCTATCAGCTCTTTTTCGAGCGCACGCTGTCCGGCGCATACGAGGCCACCCTCGACGGAAAACTGCTCGAGTGCAACGACGCGTTCGCGAGGATTCTGGGTTTTGCCTCGCGCGAAGAATGCCTCGCGAGCCCGCTCACGTCGCGCTACGCCAATCCGGCGGAGCGTGATGCGTTCGTCGCTCTGCTCACGCGGGACCGGCGCATCTCGCAGTTTGAAACCCGCGTGCTTGGCCGGGACGGACGGCCTATCTGGATTCTCGAAACCGCGACGATGTTCGACGACGGAGACGCCAAGAACGCGGTCGTCGAAGGCACCATCATCGACATCACCGAGCGGAAAATCGCGGAAGAGGCCCTGCAGGCGGCGAAGGTCACGGCCGAGGAGGCCAACCGCGCCAAGAGCGAGTTTCTCGCGAACATGAGTCACGAGATCCGCACGCCGATGAACGGCATCGTCGGCATGACGGAGCTGGCGCTCGGAACTGATCTGACGACGGAGCAGCGCGAGTATCTCGAGACCGTGCGCACGTCGGCAGACGCACTGCTCGGCATCATCAACGACATCCTTGACTTCTCGAAGATCGAGGCGCGCAAGCTCGACATCGACACCATCGACTTCGATCTGCGCTACACGCTCGACGACACGCTCCGGGCGCTGGCTCCCCGCGCGCACGCGAAGGGCCTGGAGCTGGCGTGCCACGTCGCACCCGACGTGCCGACCGCCCTGGGCGGCGACCCGTCGCGCCTGCGCCAGATCATGCTCAACCTCGCCGGCAACGCCGTGAAGTTCACGGAGCGCGGCGAAGTGATCGTCGACGTGACCGCCGAAACCACCGCGACCGCCCGCGTCATTCTGCATTTCACCGTCCGCGACACCGGCATCGGCATTCCGCCGGACAAGCTGGCCAGCATTTTCGAACCGTTCACGCAGGCGGACGCCTCGACGACCAGGCGGTTCGGGGGCACGGGGCTCGGGCTCACGATTTCCGCCCGTCTGGTCTCACTGATGGGCGGAACGATTCGCGCCGAGAGTGACGTGGGGAAGGGAAGCAGGTTCTTTGTCACACTCCCGTTCGAGGCGCGCGCCGAAGTGCCGCAACCGGCGCCGCGGCGCGAGCTCAAGGACTTGCGAGGCATGCGCGTGCTCGTCGTCGATGACAACGCAACGAATCGCCGCATTCTCGACGAGATCCTCACCGGTTGGGGCATGCGCCCGTCGGTGGTCGACGGCGGAGCGGCCGCGCTCGACGCGCTCGCGTCCGCCGCGGCGTCGGGAGCGCCATTCCCGCTCGCGCTGATCGATTTCCAGATGCCGGATCTCGACGGGTTCGGCCTGGCCGAGCGCATCAAGGAACGCCCCGAGTTGCACACGACAATGATCATGATGCTCTCGTCGGTCGGCCAGCGCGGCGACGCGGCGCGGGTGCGCGAGCTCGGTGTCGCGTCATACCTGACGAAGCCCGTGCGCCAGTCCGTGCTCCTCGACGCGGTGCTCGCGGTGCTCGCGGTGAACGCGCGCACCGCCGAGCATCAGGCGCTCGTTACCCGGCATTCCATCAACGAGGCCAAACGCGCACTCCGGGTGTTGCTCGCCGAAGACAACGCTGTGAACACGCGACTCGTGACGGCGCTGCTCGAGAAACACGGACATTCCTGTGTCGCTGTCGGAAACGGCCGCGACGCGATCGATGCCCTGTCACGCGACGCGTTCGACCTGGTGCTGATGGACGTGCAAATGCCGGTCATGGACGGGCTCGAGGCCATGACCGCCATCCGCGCGTCGGAGCGGTCGACGGGGGCGCACATTCCGATCATTGCGCTCACGGCCAACGCGATGAAGGGCGATCGCGAGGTGTGCATCGCGGCCGGCGCGGATGGCTACGTGGCGAAGCCGGTGAACTCCGTGGAGCTGTTTTCGCTCATTGACACTCTGATCATCGCGCGCGGCCTCGAGATTCCGGCGGCGCCGGTGCCCGACGTCGATGACGACGACGGCGTGTTCGACCTGGACGAAGTGCTGGCGCGGGTGGAAGGGGACCGTGTCCTTCTCGGCGAACTCGTGGCACTCTACCGGACCGAGTCGCCCAAAATGGCGCGGGAAATCCGGCGTAGTGCCGAAACTGGAGATATGCAGGCGCTGGAGCGGGTGGCGCACGGCCTCAAGGGTGCGTGCGCGAACCTCGCCGCGCGTGGCGCGAAGAAAGCGGCGCTTGCACTCGAACTCATGGGACGCGAACGGATCGTGGACGGCATTGAACCGAGACTCGATGAGCTTGACCGGGAATTGGCACGCCTCGATAAGGCACTGGCCCTCGTGACGGAGACCGTGGTCACGTGAGGATTCTGATTGCCGATGACGATGCGGTTTCCCGCCGGCTGCTCGAAGGAACGCTGACGCGCCTGGGGCACGAGGTCGTGTCCGTGACGGACGGCGCTGCCGCCGCCGCCGCATTGCTCGCGCCGGACGGTCCGCGTCTCGCGATTCTCGACTGGGTCATGCCCGAGATGGACGGGCTCGCCGTGTGCCAGAAGGTTCGCGCGGCCTCGTCGACCTACGTCTACATGATCCTGTTGTCGGCGCGCGACGGTCCGGAAGACATGGTCACGGGCCTCGACGCCGGCGCCGACGACTTCCTCACCAAGCCCTTCAACGGTGGCGAGCTGTGCGCGCGCCTCCGTTCCGGAACGCGTGTCCTCGAGCTTCAGGCGGGCCTGCTCAGGGCGCAGGAGGCGCTCCGCGCGGAGAGCAAGCGCGACGATCTCACGGGCCTCGGGAACCGCCGGATGATCCTCGAGCAGCTGGGCCGCGAGATCAACCGCGCGCGGCACGAGCGCCGTCCGCTGGCGGTCGCGCTCGCCGATCTCGACCGGTTCAAGCAGATCAATGACACGTACGGGCACGCGGCGGGTGATGCGGTCCTGCGCGAAACGGCCGCGGCGCTGCGCACGCAGCTCCGCGAGTACGATTTCATCGGTCGCTATGGTGGTGAGGAGTTCCTGGTCCTGCTCCCAGGCGCGGACGCCAGGACGGGCACCTCGATCGCAGAGCGGTTGCGCGGGATGGTGGCATCGGAGCCCGTCCACTGGGGCGCCGAGTCCATCGCGGTGAGCATCAGCATAGGGCTCACGTGGACCGGCAACGCCGGATTCGACGCCGACGGACTGATCCAGTCGGCCGACGAGGCGCTCTACCGCGCGAAGGCCAACGGGCGCAACCGCGTGGAGTGCGAAGAAATCCAGCCACCGACGGCCACAGTAGAGTAAAACAGCGCGCGTGTTTCACTGGCGTTGATATCGGCACGGGCCGTAACTTGGCGGTCGAGATTGTTTGCCGGCCGCCCACCCGTTTGCGCGCAGTGGTCAACGAAGCAGCTGAAGTCTTTGAGCGGATACGCGATGCGTTCGCCCCGCACTACCGGCTGGAGCGACCGCTCGGCGTCGGCGGCATGGCGGTTCTCCTGCTCGCGCATGAGCTCAAGCACGACCGGCGCGTGGCGATCAAGGTGCTTCGGTCCGAGCTCGTGCCCACGGTCGGCGCCGCGCGATTCGAGCGCGAAATCCGTGTGGCCGCACGGCTCACGCACCCGAACATTCTGCCCCTGCTCGATTCGGGCGACTTCGACGGCACTCCGTACTACATCATGCCGTTCGTCGAGGGCGAATCGCTGCGCGCGCGGCTCGAGCGCCTCGGCGCGCTGCCGCTGGCCGAGGCGCTCGCGCTCGCGGCGGAGGCGGCCGATGCGCTGAACTACGCGCATGCCGCGGGCATTGTGCACCGTGACATCAAGCCGGAGAACATCCTGCTGCTGAACGGGCACGCCGTCGTCGCTGATTTCGGTATCGCGCGCGCCATCAGCGCCTCGGCGCTCGGCGAAGAAGTCACGTCGGCCGGCATCATCCTCGGCACGCCTGCGTACATGAGTCCGGAGCAGGCCGCCGGCGACGACCAGCTCGACGGACGCAGCGACGTCTACTCGCTCGCCACCGTCGTGTTCGAAATGCTGAGCGGTTCGGTCCCGTTCACGGCGTCAACGACGCGTGCCCTGATTGCCCGGCGGTTCGTCGAGGCGGCCCCGCGTCTTTCCTCGCGCAACCCGGGAATTCCGGAGCACATCGATGCGGCGATCGCGGCCGCGTTGGAGATCGAGCCGTCGGGCCGCCCTCCGACCGCGGCCGCGTTTGCCGCGTCGCTCGGCGCGCCCGCGGAGCTCCGGGCGGCGACCCCGGCGGCGACCGGAGCGGTCCCGGCCGAGCCGCTGGTCCTTCCGGCCACGACCATCAGCGGCCTGGGCCTCCCGTCCATTGCCGTTCTCCCGTTCGTGAACCTCACGTCCGACCCGGAAAACGAGTTCTTCTCCGACGGGATCACCGAGGAAGTCATGAGCGCGCTGAGCCGCCTTCGCACCGTGAAGGTGGCCGCACGCACATCGTCGTTTGCGTTCAAGGGGCGGAACGAGGACGCGCGCGTCATCGCTGAACGGCTGCGCGTGACGAACATCCTCGCCGGCAGTGTGCGCCGCGCCGGCTCACGTGTGCGTGTCAAGGCGCAGCTGATCGACGCCACGACGGGTTTCGAGTTGTGGTCGGACCAGATCGACCGCGAATTCGAAGACGCCTTCGCCATCCAGGACGACATCGCGCGTGCCATCGCGGGCGCGCTGCGCGTGACGCTGCTGGATGTGCGCACGACCGCCGCGACACCCATCGCCGGCCAGGTGTACGAGCTCTATCTCCGCGGCAGGTTCGCGCTCAACAAGCGCACCGAGGCGGATTTGCGGCGCGCGGCGGACTATTTCAGCGAAGCCGCGCAGGCCGATCCGGAGTTCGCGCTGGCGCACGCCGGACTCGCGGACGCGTGGCTGATGCTCGGCGTGTACGGCGCCGAGCGTGCGCCCAACGCGATGCCAAAGGCGCGCGCAGCGGCGGAGCGCTCGATCGAGATTGATCCGTCGCTGCCCGAAGCACACGCGACGCTGGGCGCGGTGAGCGCGCTCTTCGACTGGAACTGGAGCGGGGCGGAAGAAGCATTCCGGCGTGCGGTCGCGCTGGGGCCCCGCTATCCCACGGCGTACCAGTGGAACGCGATGAATCACCTTCTGCCGCGCGCGCGCTTCGACGACGCGCGGATTGCCATCGAGCGCGCCCGTTCTCTTGATCCACTCTCGCTCGTCATTGCCACCAGCGTCGGTGTGGTTCACTACCTCTCGGGCGACATCGCCGGCGGTGTGCGCGCGCTGCAGCAGGCGCTCGAGCTGGATCCGTCGTTCACGATGGCGAACTACTTTCTCGGCGGCGCGTTGCGGGATGCGGGTGATTTCGAGGGCGCCGCGGTGGCGTTTCGCGCCGCCATTGCCCAGAGCGGTGGGTCGCCGGAGATGGTGGCCGGGCTGGCGCAGACGCTCGCGCGGTCGGGGGACGTTGACGGCGCGCGCGCCGCGCAACGGGAGCTCGCGGACCTGTCGTCGCGGCGGTACGTCTCCGCGTGCCTGCACGCGCAGGTGCATGCGGCGCTCGACGAAACCGATCTGGCACTTGCGTCACTCGAGCGGGCGTTCACGGAGCGCGATCCCGAGCTGGTGTACCTTGGAGTCCGTCCGGCATACGCGAGTCTGCGCGAGCACGCGCGGTTCGCCGCCGTTCGCTCACACGTGCAGGTGTAACACCAACCGGAATGTCTCACATGGAGAAGTACGTCTATCTGTTCGAGGAAGGTGACCGCACCATGCTCGCGCTGCTGGGCGGCAAGGGCGCGGGCCTCGCGGAAATGTCCCGCGTCGGGCTGCCGGTGCCGCCCGGGTTCACCATCACGACCGAGGCGTGCCGCGCGTACTACGCGCACGACAAGATCTTTCCGGAAGGCATGTGGTCGCAGAGCAAAGCGGCCCTCAAGAGCATCGAGAGCAAGACGGGAAAGCTTTTCGGCGATCCCGCAAATCCGCTCCTCGTTTCCGTCCGGTCCGGCGCTCGCGTCTCGATGCCGGGGATGATGGACACCGTGCTCAATCTCGGCCTCAACTCGGAGACGCTCCGCGGGCTCGCCAGGCTGACGCACGACGAGCGCTTCGCGTGGGACGCGTACCGCCGGTTCGTTCAGATGTTCGGCGAGATCGTGCTCGGCGTTCCGGCCGACAATCTCGATCGCGCCATCGACGCCGTGAAAGCCAAGGCGAACGTCAAGCGCGACGCCGACCTTTCGGTCGAGCAACTGTCCTCGCTGGTGGACCGGTTCAAGGAAATCATCTTCGGTGAAACGCGGCAGCAGGTACCCGACGATCCCGAGGAACAGCTGCGCATGGCGATCGCCGCCGTCTTCGATTCGTGGATGAACCGGCGCGCCGTGGATTACCGCCGGCTCAACCGTATCGGCGATGAGATCGGCACCGCCGTGAACGTGCAGGGGATGGTGTTCGGCAACGCGGGCGAGGATTCGGGCACCGGCGTGGCCTTCACGCGCAACCCCAACACCGGCGAGCCTGCGCTCTTCGGCGAATACCTCACGAATGCGCAGGGTGAGGACGTCGTCGCCGGGACGCGCACGCCGTCGCCGATTCAGCACATGCAGACGGCATTGCCGGATGCGTACTCCCAGTTCCGCGATATCGCGCACCGGCTGGAAACGCACTACGGCGACATGCAGGATCTGGAGTTCACGATCGAGCGCGGCCGGCTCTGGATGCTGCAAGCCCGCCGCGGCAAGCGCACGGGCCGCGCCGCCACGCGGATTGCGGTCGACATGTTCAAAGAGGGCGTGATCTCGCGCGAGGAAGCCGTGCAGCGGGTCGCACCGGAGCAGCTCGACCAGTTGCTGCATCCGATCGTCGATCCCAAGGCGAAGACCACGGTGCTCGCGACGGGCCTCCCTGCGTCGCCCGGTGCCGCGTCGGGCGTCGTGGTGTTCGACGCCGATGAAGCGGCGGCGCGAGCTGCCGCGGGCGAGAAGGTCATTCTCGTGCGCCACGAGACGAATCCGGACGACTTCCACGGCATGGTCGCGGCCCAGGCGGTGGTCACCGCGCGCGGCGGCATGACGTCACACGCCGCGGTGGTCGCGCGTGGCATGGGCAAGTGCTGCGTGGTTGCGTGCGATGCGCTCCAGATCGACTACGGGCAGCAGATGTTCACCGCGGGAACACTCAAGGTCTCGCGCGGCGACGGGATCACGGTCGACGGGACGCGCGGCAATGTGCTTCTCGGCCAGGTGCCGACCATCGACCCCGAGCTCGACGGACATTTTGACACGGTCATGCAGTGGGCCGACGAATTTCGCACGCTGAAAGTGCGCGCGAACGCCGATACGCCGGCCGACGCGCGGCAGGCGCGCCGCTTTGGTGCCGAGGGCATCGGCCTCTGCCGGACCGAGCACATGTTCTTCGAGGGCACACGCATCGAAGTCATGCGCGAAATGATCATGGCGCCCAACGCGATTGCGCGCGCGGATGCGCTTGCGAAGCTCGAGCCACTGCAGACGCAGGATTTTGAGGGAATCTTCACGGCCATGGATGGATTCCCGGTGACCATCCGCCTGCTCGATCCGCCGCTCCACGAGTTCCTGCCGCGGCACGAGGAAACGGCGCTGAAAATCACCGATCTCAAGCTCAAGCTCCGGCTCGCGTCGAGTCTCGATGACATTGACGCGCTGCTCAAGGAGATCAACGAGCGCGAGGCGATCCTCGCGCAGATCGAGCGTCTTGCCGAAGCGAACCCCATGCTCGGCCACCGCGGCTGCCGGCTGGGCGTCGTCTATCCCGAAGTCACGGCGATGCAGGCGCGCGCCATCTTTACGGCCGCGGTGCGGTGCCAGGAGCGCGGCGTGAAGGTGATTCCCGAGGTCATGATTCCGCTGGTGGCGTTTCTGTCGGAGTACAAGCATCAGGAAGCGATCGTGCGCCGCATTGCCGACGAAGTGTTCGGCGCGCACGGCGTTCGCGTGCAGTACAGCGTCGGGACGATGATCGAATTGCCGCGGGCGGCGCTGATGGCGGACGAGATCGCGCAGTCGGCGGAATTCTTCTCCTTCGGCACCAACGACCTCACCCAAACCACGCTCGGCCTCAGCCGTGACGATTCCGCGCGGTTCCTGCCCGGCTACGTGGAAGGCGGACTGCTGGCCGATGATCCGTTCCAGACCATCGATGTGCGCGGCGTGGGACAGCTCATTTCGATGGGCGTGGAGCGCGGTCGCTCAGCGCGTCCTGATCTCAAGGTCGGAGTGTGTGGCGAGCACGGCGGCGACCCGCGCTCGGTGATCTTCTTCCACAGCGCGGGCCTCGACTACGTGAGCTGCTCGCCGTTCCGCGTGCCGATCGCGCGGCTCGCCGCGGCGCATGCCGTGCTCATGCGGAAAGCCGGAGGGATCGCGCACGAGAGGAGGTCCGGCGGACGCACGGCGGACCGGTAACCCGAAAAACGAAATGAAAATTCAAATTGAAACGTGAATTTGAAATGCAAGCTCGAAGAGGGGCCCGTGAGCGCAGCACGGGGCATCTTCAAGCTTCATTTTCCATATTCAGTTTTCAATTTGAATTCTCTTTTCGTTTTTCGCAGTTAGAACGGTAAGTCCGACAGCCAATGCTTATCCACGATTTTCTGCCACGCGGACCGCGTTTCCGCGAGCAGTTCCTGCGCGAGCGCGCCGTGATACGGATCGGCGTGGTTCGGCATGTCCACGTAGTACCGGATGCCGCGCCACGACGCTGCAAAGGCCGAGCGGGGTCGTGATGTGACGCCGGGAGGCATGCCGGGGGTGAGCAGCACGCGGCCCTCCGCGATGTCGCCACACGTCACGATGCACCACTCCTGGTAGATGTCGGACCGCAGCACGTCGGTGCTGCAGGCATGGAGCGTGGGATCGTGGACGAGCCACTGGCGAAACATCCACATCTCGCCGAACGTCGTGACGAGCAGATCGTGGTAGGTCAGGACCCCCAGCAACACGTCGGGTTCGCCGCTGTTCACAAGCGTGAGCAGACGGTCGATACGCTGAAGCTGGTCGAGAAAACGGGAGTCCAACTGATGCTGGAGAACGAGAGAGCGAGAGAGCGGGAGAACGAGAAAGCGGGAGAACGGGAGAGCGAGAGGCCATGAATATGCGCTATTGTCGCGTTGCTGCCCTGGCGTGGGTGTTTGCGCCTTCCATTGGGGCACAGGGGGTGGCCAGGCCGGGCGGGCCGGGTGCGGTTCCGCGTCTGGACGTGGCGCTGGAATGGCGGATTGACGCGCACGCGCATCGGCTGGGGCAGGCGACGCAAGTTGGGATCGGGCCTGATGGACGCGTCGTGGTCGCGTCCAATCTCGGCGGGGGCGACATGGTGGCGTTCGATTCCACCGGGACGACCGAATTGTGGCGGATA